>NZ_JBBMER010000004.1:0-356991 GCF_040096455.1 Lachnospira rogosae (ex Hitch et al. 2025)
AATGCAATAAAGCAAATGCCGAAAAATTCCAAAACATATTTATGTGGAATGCACTCATATTGGTACTTGTAGAAATGCCAAAATTCCAGTTTCATGTTGCTTTTAATAATTGAATATTGAATGATTTTACATAGCCGTTAAGGAGTAATTTTTGTTCCCTAGCGGCTTATTTTATTTTTCAAAGTAGTAGGTGAGAAAATTGAAAATTAGAAAGGTTGATGACAAACCGATGGTCATTCACACCAAGGAGAAAATCCCTTTCATGTGTATTCAAAAAAAGTTAAGGCAGGAAGTGGTCTAGAATATAGAGATATTTTTAAGCTGATTGGAGGAACAGAAGTATGCACATTGGTTCTGGTCTAAATACGGTATCTTCAATGTACCGACAACAAAAAGGCAATAATATGAAAGCCCCTGTATCTGCGGAAAATACATTTTATACGGCTGAAACACCAAAGGTATACCAGATATTCACAACAGATAATATGTTGTGGACAGGAGGTAATGGTACAGGTCTTTCTTATTGCCTTAAATATTCGGATGATTCGACGGATGAAAATCCAGTGGTGTTAGCGAAAGGTGTGGATGAAAACGGAAAAGAGTTTGAACAAAGAATTTATATCAATGACGTTGATCCATCAAATGCCACAGTAGTCGAAATGCGTGCATTGGAGGCACATTACAAAGTGGAGAAGCAGGGAGGTTTTACGTCTTTGCCAAGTCAGTAGTGCGTGAATAAACTGCTGACTTCTTTTTTTGATAGATACAGTCACTCCAAGGAGCGTGTGTCGGATAAAACAAATTAGCAGGAAGCAGATAAAGCGATATATGTGATATTCTATTTCACATCAAAAAAAGGTCTGTTCACAACATGGTGGCTAGCTATTTAAAGAACTTTTCCGATATAATAAATATAATTGTATGTAAGTAAGGAAGTGACAAGATGCAAATAGCAATCTGTGATGATGAAAAATCTATAGGATTGATATTAGAAGAAAAAATAAAGAAATTATTACCGGATGCAGTAATAGATAAATATTTATCTGGTGATGAATTGATTGCAAGTGGTTGTGAGCCGGATATTCTATTTTTAGATATTCAGATGCCAGGAATGGATGGAATGGAAACGGCAAGGATTCTGCGTCAGAAAAATGAAAGAATGGTATTGATATTTGTAACTGCTGTGGAGGAGTATGTTTTTCAGGCATTTGATGTTGCAGCATTTCATTATCTGGTGAAACCATTTTCAGATGAAAAATTTGAGGAAGTTGTGAAACGTGCAGTCAGAAGTATTGAAAAATATTCTGAAAATCAATCGGATGAAAAATACATGATGGTGCAGTCCGGAGGAAGCCATATGAAAGTGTTTTTGAAGGATATTGTGTATGCCGAGGTATATAATCGAAAAGTCATTATCCATACACGGGATACGAATATTGAATATTATGGAAAATTGCAGGAACTGAGTGAAATTGCGGGAGCAGATTTCTTTCGTACACACAGAGCCTACCTCGTACATTTCAAATATGTTAAGAAATATGATGCAAATTGTGTGACGATGGAAAATGGAACTGCATTGATTGCAAAACAGAATTATTCTGAGTTTGTAAAACAATATTTGAAATATAATCAGAGGAAAGGAAAAGAAATCGGATGAGTTTGGTAGAAAAATGCTGGATGGTTACATCGAAAATTTCTGTTATTGCACTCCTTATGATTACAGGAATCTATTTTGGAAAATTTGTTTGTCCCTATATAAAAAAGAAAAAAGGGGCTGTGGCAGTCAGTATTGTTTATATTACGATTATGCTTGTTTTATATATGATTCCGCCACAGATTGATAATTTTTCCGCATATCTGATTGGAGTTATAGCAGTGTTTCTTGCAATGTATGTAGAGGACAGAAGAAATATATATCAGAAAATATTTCTTGCAATTACGTTCTTTTCTATCCGATGGTTAACGGTTGCAATGGCAGGCAGACTTGATGATCTTGTTACAAAAGCACTTGTATTTCGGAATATGAGTGCAGAAAAAGTGTGGTTGCAATACGGACTATATGTTGGAACCAGAGTTTTGGATATTGTACTTTGTATTGCTTTTATTGCGGTTGCAATAGGACTGATCAATAAAGCGTATATATACAAAAAAGATGAAATGAGCGTCAAAGAGATGGTAATGCTTATTATACCTTCGCTTGTAGGCGTCACTGGGTATGGCATTTTACAATATTATCTCATGATATACGAAAGAGATACTGGAAAGAACTTGATTGATACATATGGATTTTATGGAGCTTTAAGCTTTTTACACTATCTGATTTCCATAGTCGCTATTCTTGTTGTGATTGTAATGTTCCAAAACTGGAAAGAGATGCAGGAAGAACAGCGGGGACAAGAGCTGGTATTAAATCAGATCAGTGACATGAAAAAGCATATTGGGGAAGTCGAAAAGTTGTATCGGGATATCCGCTCCATGCGCCATGATATGGGAAATCATATACAGACACTGGAACATCTCGTGGCACATAATAATATGGATGATGCTACAGAATACTTGGAACATCTGAAAAATGAATGGGACGAGGTATCTCCGGAAATAAAGACAGGAAGTCCGGTAATTGATGTCATTTTGATGGAAAAGCTGAGAGAAGCAAAAGAAAGGCAGATTCGGTTTCTGTCGGATTTTCATTATCCGCATAATACGAAGTTAAATGCATTTGATTTGAGTGTGATCATGAATAATGCCTTGAATAACTGTATGGAAAATGTAAGTGGAGATGATCCGTATATCAGTATTTCTTCTTTTCGGAAAAACAGTATCTTTATGATAACCATAAAAAACAGTTTTGGGGGTCAGCTTAATTTTGGTGATAGCGATTTGCCAGAAACAACCAAATCTGGGAGGGAACATGGAATTGGTTTGAATAACATTCGCCGGGTTGCCAGAATGTATATGGGAGATATATCTTTGGAGCAGGGAAATGAGGAAGTAATCCTTAGCATTATGATGCAGGTAGAATAAAGAAATAAATTGGCACTATGTATTTTGTAAATTACAGAAATTACAGAAATATGTAGTACTTTTTTTGCACAGGTAGCGATGAAAATATGTTGCTTGCAAACAATATTTGAGGAGCACTGCGACAGTCTGAAAAGCATTTTCAGACTGCTTCACAACGAAAAAAGGGCGGTTCACAACATCACAGTTTATTGTGAAGAAAGATATGCCGAAAGAAAAAATAAAGAGAAATCATGTTATACAGATTTTCAGGAAACGGATTTCAGAGTATTAGCTCAAGGAGGTAAAATCCTCTGCTCCTGTATGGACAGTCGCATTTTGCTTCGCAAAACAAGGAGGATTAAAATGATGAAAATTAATGGATTTAACGGAACGAATACGCAGACAGGAGCAATGGGAATGGCACAGGCGAATGATTCTGTGAGTAAAAATATTCAGAATCAGATTGCAAATGCACAGCAGAAATTGCAGGACTTATCATCAAATGAAGAACTGTCATTAGAGGATAAGATGAAGAAACGTCAGGAGATACAACAGGAAATTACAAATCTCAATCAACAGTTAAGACAGCACCAGATTGAACAGAGAAAGGAACAGCAGAGTAAAAAATCATCTATGGATGATATGGTGGCTGGTACAAAAAATACATCTGCAAAGAAAGGAACAGGCTTGTCACAGGCAGGTATGCGGGCAATGATTTCCGTAGATTCATCTATGAAGCAGGCAAAAGTGCAGGGTAGTATGGCAACACAGATGGAAGGAAGAGCCGGTGTGCTTGAGTCTGAAATCAAGCAGGATGCTGGAAAAGGCAATACCGAAAAGAAAGAAGAAGAACTGTCAGATTTGCAGGCAAAAGCGCAGTCTGCAACAGCAGCACAGATGTCTTCACTTTCAGATGCAAATAAATCTATGGAAGAAGCAGCAAAGGCAGACAACCGTACAGATGCAGCAGAAACAAAGAAGAATCAAACTCAGAAAGCAGAGAATACACAGGAAAATGCAGATACGACAACAGATGCATCAGAGAATGCAGATGTCAAAATAGAAACAGCAGAAACAATAAAACATCCAGCATCAGAAAGTGGACAGTCGGTAGTATATACACCGATAGATATACGTTTATAGTTCGGAAAGGAGGCTGGTGTTATGTCAGAAATCAAAAGTTTTAGTGATTATACAAGTAAATATAACAGCAATGTAGATTTTTCAGCTTTGTTTAGTGGAACGTCAGATAGTTCATCAGTAGGCAATACAAATATGCTTTCTGATTATGCTGCAATCAAAAATGGAAGCTATGGAAAACTTATGAAAGCATATTATGCAAAACAGGATGCTGAAAAATTATCGGGAAAAGGTGATACTTCACAAAAACTTACCTTGATGAAAACAAGTGCAGATTCTCTGAAAAAATCAGCAGATGCTTTGAATGACTCATCTCTTTGGGAAAAAAAGAAAATAAAAAAGAAAGATGAAAAAACGGGGGAAGAGATTGAGGTAGAGGATTATGACTGGGATAAAATTACCAAGGCAGTAAAATCTTTTGTTGAAGATTATAATGATGTAGTTAAGGAAGCCGGAGAATCTAATACAAAGGATGTATTGCGAAATGCTTCATGGATGACTGGAATGACAGACAAAAACAGTAATATGCTTGCCAAAATAGGTATTACCATAGGAAAAGGAAACAAGTTGGAATTAGATGAGGATGCTTTAAGGCAGGCAGATATCAGTTCGCTGAAAACGATCTTTACAGGATATAATTCTTTTGTAAGCAAAATATCGCAGAAAGCAACTGGTATATCGAATGCTGCAAACCGGGCGAGTGCAACCTATACAAATAATGGTACATACTCTAAGACGGATTCTTTATTAACATCAAGCAAGATAGATGAAGAAGTATAGAAAGTGTGGACTAACTTAGGGAGGTTGCTATGAAAGTTCAAGGAAATAGGTATATTAATAATCCTGAGATGATAAAAAATAAGGTCGAGAAGAAAACAACTGTTCCTCAGAATATTATTTCGGAGGATGATGTGAAAATCAGTGATTCAGCAAGAAAGTTAGTTGAGACTGCTCGTGATAAAGTCTCAGATTTTCAGGCAATGCATTTTTCATCAATCAATGGAGAGATAAAAGAAATACCAGCGGACTACAAATGTGAAAATTTATTCAAATTAGATTTGAAAGCAACTTCCATTTCTGGAGAACAAAGTGCGTTTGAAGGCTGTTCGGAAAATCAGTCAGAGGTTTTTGAAAAATGGCTGGATGAAAATGCTTCTGAATATTTGACAGAAGATGAAATGAAAGATTTAAAAGGGAAGATTAATACAATGACAGCAGATATGGACTCTTTAAATGCCAAAGAGGGATATAGAGGAACTTCCTATGAATCTGTATTTTTGTTAAGTGCAAGTGAAGCGGGACTAAGGAAAGTAAATGAAATGTATGTTCCAGAGCAATTACAAGCAGGTTTTTCAGACATGATTGACGAATATGTTCATTTTAATAATTCGGCACGCAATTCTATCATGGAGAGAATGACACCGGATTATATGGTTGTTGGAATTGGAAGCAAAACAGAATCTTATAAGTACAAGTCAGAAATAATCTCAGATGAGACAGCTTTTTATACAAATGAGAAGAAAGAGATAAGTGGTATCTGCAATCAGTTTTTAAATGGTAAAACAGATCAAAAATTATTTTGTAATGAGATGAAAGACCGTTTAAATGATTACTATGGAAGCAGGTATGAATTAAGGAATCAGCCAGAAGCTGTTGAAGGCAGAGTAAATAATATGCTGGGCATATTGCAACATATGTTTGGCATTTAATGTTGAAAAAGGGTTTGGAGAATAATTATGAAGACAGTGACAGATGTAAACACAGTAAACCAGCTATTGACATATTCAAAGCAGGCAGAGGCAGGAATACACCAAAAAGCAATACAGATGTTGCTTGGAGCAGGAAAACACACTTATTACGACAGTATCCGTTTCAAGTGCATTTTTGGGGAATATGAAGCAGGGACATAAAAGATAGTAAATGTGATATGTAACATATAGTGTATTTGATACATATACAGCAGTATTGTAGATATTATCAGAATAAAGAGAAATAACTGAAATCCTATGTTTATAAATTGAGAGATGTCTTAATTATAAACATAGGATTTTGTTATATGGCAATATAATAGAAGAGTGTCAGGAAATACTTAGTGAGCAGGGGTGTAATGCTGATGAAAATAGCATCATGGAAATGTAGTAGTACTTTTAAATTAAAAAGGCTCTAAGATTTGATGTGAATTTTATAATGAATTATGTTTCCATATTTTTAAAGCAGTCTTTAGTGTAACTGGTATTTGTGTTATAGTAATGATAACAAAACATAAGGAAGTAAAAAAAATGAGTGATAATAATACATTAGATTACTACAATCTGCATACAGCAGATTTTGTCAATACAACTCAAAATGTGGATTTTCATGAAATACAGGAACTTTTCTTATCGTTTTTGCCAGCGAAAGCAAAAATATTGGATTTTGGATGCGGCTCTGGAAGAGATACTAAGTATTTTATAGATAATGGATATGAAGTTGATGCAATGGATGGTTCAAAAGAATTATGTAAGGCAGCAACAAAGTACACTGGTATTCAGGTACAGCATATGCTTTTCGAGAATTTTAATGACAGTAATATATATGATGGTATATGGGCATGTGCATCAATTCTTCATTTAAAGAAATGTGAACTGCCGGACATGATAAAGAGGCTGTATCAGGCACTTAAAAGAAATGGTGTGATATATATGTCTTTTAAGTATGGCGATTTTGAGGGCGTAAGAAATGGAAGGTATTTCACATATCTTACAGAGGAAAGTTTTGATATGTTGATGGAGCCTATAAATGGATTTAAGAAAGAAAAAATCTGGGCAACAGGTGATGTAAGAGAAAACAGGGGTACGGAGCAATGGCTGAATATTATACTTCGCAAGGTGACAACCATTTAATAGTTGAACAAAAATATTATAACATGCTGGATATAGAAGGATTTTCACAGATGATGAAAGATCCGTCATATTGTTATAAGTTCTACTGGCTTGAGGCGATTGTGCATCTGATTTCGGAAAATGTTTATCAGACAACATTTGATGAGATAATAGATGAAATGATATCGAATGCATGGTATTCAGTAAGAGAGTTCCATATACATCTTAGTGGAATACAATCTGATGGAATGGTAAGGGACGGGCTTGAAAGGGCAGTAAATTTGTTATCTGAATACAGCAGCTTACCTGCTAATGCGTCAAAAGTAGAAATAAAAAATGCAATCAAAGAATATAACAATGAGCTTAAGGTGGTAAAGGAACAGCTTACAAATATGGTTCCGTACAGAGCATTGTCAGGATTCTTTTCAAAAAGTGATGAGCCTGCAGACTGGGGAAGTGTAAAAAGACTGACAGCATATATTAAGAAGGTCAATCAGATAATTGTGCCATTACCTTATATTCTTGGAGACAGCAGCAAACTAAAGAAAGAAGTATATTTTAATCCTGACTGGGTTTTAATGATACAGGATAATACAGTAAATATACTTGGCTGGATTCAGTATGAAAAGGTTAAATGGCTGCAAAACAATAATCCGGAAGTACCGGGATTAGTATATAAACTGGCACCTATTGATGAAAAGATGCGAAAGCTATCCCATGCAAGGAAACTGTGGGAAGGAATACTTGATGTATGTGAGGTAAGAGATGTATTTACAGGGAAGCCGGTAAATACTAAACAATATGACATAGATCACTTTATACCGTGGTCATTTGTAATGAATGATGAGTTGTGGAATCTGATGCCAATGGACTCTTCACTCAATTCCTCTAAGAATAACAAGCTTCCTAAGTGGGAACCTTTCTTTGAAATATTTGCTGGTAATCAGTTTATTATGTATAAAAAAATATATGAAAAACCGGAATTACATAAACTCTTTGAAGCTTGCTACAGAGATAATCTGCATTCTATATGGGCTGTAAGGGAACTGTATACTGCAGGAAAAGGTAAACCGGAATTTTGCCACATATTAGAAAAGAACATGCAGCCAGTATATGACTCAGCGAGACGTCAGGGATATGAAATTTGGAATAGGGACAAAGTACAATAATATTTGAAAGTACGAGATAGACCAAATTACAGATGAAGAAATCAATATAGTTTTGAGTTATTTGAGGATGCTTATATTAAGAGATGGTATAAGCTGTCAACTGATTTAAAAATCGATTAATTGTTAAAAGAGGTAATAATGCACATATATGTAGATGCGGATGCATGTCCTGTCATACGGATAGTAGAGAACATAGCTAGAAAATACAATATAGAAACAACGCTTATATGTGATACTAATCATGTGCTTACATCCGATTATAGTGATGTAGTAACAGTAAGCGCAGGTGCTGATGCAGTTGATTTTAAGCTGGTTAACTTATGTACGCGTGATGACATAGTTGTTACACAGGATTATGGGGTTGCAGCTATGGCGTTGAGTAAGGGTGCATATGCAATTCATCAGTCAGGAAAGTGGTATACTAACGACAACATAGATCAGATGCTTATGCAGAGGCACATAACTAAATGTGCGAAAAGAGCAAGCAGTAAAAAACATATAAAGGGACATAAAAAGAGGTCAAATGAGGATAATATTCATTTTGCAGAGTCGTTTGAAAAACTTGTGCTGTTGGCACAGACAAAGAAAGGGTAATGTAAATGGGATTATTTAGTAAGAAAAAGATAATGCGTTCTTATGATAAAGATAGCAAAAGACCAGTAATTAAGGCCAGCATCTGCACTGGTGAACAGGTAGCTGGATTTAAGGATATTCATACAGGTAAGATAGAAGAGGTCATGCTGATTAGGAGTGAGGCAGACCTTGATAATTTCAAGAAAATGTATGGAATTAACGAAAAAATAGAAAAGGAATATTAAGATGAACGTTCAGATATTTGGAACTAAGAAATGTAATGATACAAAAAAGGCAGAGCGTTTCTTTAAGGAGAGAGGTATTAAGTACCAGTTTATTGATATGAAAGAAAAAGGGTGAGTGTCGTCCGGTGGACGACTTGCTACGAACCGACCGAGCCGGAAGGCGAGACTGAGCAAGGGCGAATTTAATTCAGTTGCTCAGGTTAATGGTGGACTGGAAAATATGATTAACTGGGAAAGTAAGAGTAAAAAATTATGATAAAGGAAATAGAAGATAGAAGAAGCATAAGAAAATATAAACCAGATAGAGTTAATAAAACCATGATTGAAGATATGATATACAGCGCTACACTTGCTCCATCTGCTAAGAACAGACAGCCATGGAAATTTATCGTATATCAGGGAGATGAAAAAGACAAATTGGTTGAAGTAATGCAGCAAGGTATTAATGCAGAAAAGATCAGCCATGAACTAATGCCAGAATGGGTATTTGCAATACCAGATGCTGAGAATACTGTAAGAATCATGCAGGAGGCACCATGTCTAATTGCTGTGCTTAATACTAATCAGAAGACACCATTTTCTGGCATAGAAAATGAAAAGAGAATTGTAGAAATCTGTGACTCATTATCTATAGGTGCTGCCATTCAAAATATGATACTTACAGCAACAGGGTATGGATTAGGTACTTTGTGGATTGCAAATACATGCTTTGCATACAATGATCTTGTTGATTTTATTGGAACTGACTGCCAACTGACTGGATTGGTTGCGGTTGGAATTGCGGATGAATCTCCAGATAAAAGACCAAGAAAACCATTTGAAGATATAATTGAATTCAGGTAGATGAGAGATTTCTCAGTTTAAGAAGTTTATGGGGCCTGTCTCCAAGACACTCCAAGACACGTTAATTTGAATTGTTTATTTTCATAAAATGTGTTACAATCAAGTTAGCCACAACTAATTATATTGTAAAAAAGGTAAATGTATGAGTGAAAGAATAAAACCTACTATCAGTGGCAGTGCTGAGACAATGCTCCAGAGCTTTTATGCCAGAGCCCAATATTCCAAAAGTAAACATAATAAATTCTATGATGCAAAGGCGGTAGAA
Organism: Lachnospira rogosae (ex Hitch et al. 2025); assembly: GCF_040096455.1. Taxonomy (NCBI): domain Bacteria; kingdom Bacillati; phylum Bacillota; class Clostridia; order Lachnospirales; family Lachnospiraceae; genus Lachnospira; species Lachnospira rogosae (ex Hitch et al. 2025). The sequence goes on from NZ_JBBMER010000004.1 coordinate 10,100, forward strand.
TTAGTCGATAAAATTGATTATGATTTTTCTACAGCGGCTAGGGATTCTACGATGGGGAAAGGGGTAATTGCCAGAACGGTAGTTTTTGATGAATTAGTAAAGAATTTTATAGAGAAAAATCCTGATTGTACGGTGGTTAATATTGCCTGTGGTCTGGATACGAGATTTTATCGCATGGATAATGGTAAAATTACATGGTACAATCTGGACCTTCCAGAAACGATAGCAATCCGCAATCAGATTTTCGAGGAATCAGGACGTGTTTCTACGATAGGAATTTCTGCACTTGACCCTGCATGGTCAAAAGAAGTAAAAGTGCGGGGGAAAATGCTTTTTATCATTGAAGGATTATCAATGTATCTGACAGCAGAAGAAAACGGTAAGATATTAAAAATAATAAAGGACAACTTTGATAATGCCTGTATTCTTATGGAATGTCTGGCAAAGGCATGGGTAAAGAAAGAAGGAACAGAAAAATCCATACAGCAAACAGGCTCAAAATTTGTCTTCGGTGCAGATCATTTTGAAGACCTTGGGAATATGACAACAGGGTATCATAAAATAAAAGATGATAATATTCTTCGTGGCATGGAGTTATTTTCATCTGCATACAGACTTTTGGCGTTATTACCTATTGCAAAAAAGGTTACGCAGAAGATTCTGATATTTGAAAAGGACGAACAAAGCATGTGAAAGAATCTTTATACGTGAATGTAAAACCACACGTCTGATGTTAAAATTGGAATTTGACGGAGTAATAGATATGAAAATCCGAGAAGTGAATGAGAATAAAAAGCAATTTATAGCATTATTGTTATTAGCTGATGAGCAGGAAAATATGATTGATCACTATCTTGAAAAAGGTACTATGTATGTACTTGAAGATGGTAATGTAAAAGCTGAATGTGTCGTTACTGATGAAGATAATGGAATACTTGAAATTAAAAATATTGCAGTTGATCCTCAGAATCAAGGACAGGGCTATGGGAAAGCATTGATTGACTTCCTTGTAAGTAAATATGCAGATGAATATTCTATTTTGCAGGTTGGAACAGGTGACAGCCCGTTGACCGTACCGTTTTATGAAAAATGCGGATTTGTCCGATCTCACAATATTCCGAATTTCTTTACGGACAATTATGACCACCCAATTTATGAGTGTGGTGTACAGTTAATAGATATGGTATATTTGCAAAGATGTTTATAACTTCCAGTTTACCAAGCCCTTTGAGAGAGGAGAAATCCTTTTCTCAAAGGGCTTTTTAATTTTACCGACATTCGTAAACTATAAGTAAAAGCCAAAACCTCATATACTCTAATCACAGAGGAAGTGGAGGTTTTGATATGAGTAACAGCTTAGCGGAAGTACATCCCGAATTGATTGCCGATTGGTCGGAAAAGAATTTGCCGTTGACTGTTGTTTAGCACATTAAATGTTACTCCATTCCTCATATTAAATGTGGTAAATATTGTCTAAGTAAGAGAAGCTATGTCACTTTCGTCCTGAATTATCCTGAAGTTATCCGGCTTTTTATATGCGGGTTCATTCCCCAGCTCCTTAACAAGTTAAAACGGTAATGTTTTTTTTGTGTACAGTAGAGCACTATAGTATAATAAAACCAGTTTTTTTGCATAAGTTTAAAAGCTATAATAAGGAAATCGGCAAACCAGATGAAAGTCTTGGACGCAAAGCTACAGGGCCTTTAAAATGGCAGCCAGTTGCATAAAATGACGTGCACTGTCTGTTTGACAGTGTTTTTTTACGGAGTTATTTCACAGACGTAACAATAATGATTTTATCAGGAAAGAAATAGGTAAAGTATGAAAAAGGCAAAACGTTGTCTGATAGCAGTGGTGTCAGTATTCCATGGATCTTGGTGAAGACTGGTCTAATAATGAAATCATCCAGGCTGTGGCAATCGGTGAGTTTACAAACCTGGATGGTATTGAATGGTGAAACGGTGCAGAGATTGCAGCGGATGAATTTTTGATGCGTTTACCCGTGCGGAAAGTTCCATTACAAACAAAATACAGGGAACCGGACTTGGTATGGCTATGATTTTCTTCGGCTGATGGCCCGTTATTGGGATGTAGATTACGAATATGTCGGATATGATAAGAGCTGGGATGATATGCAGCAGATGCTTGAAGATGGCGAGATTGATATGGTAACATCTCCCAGCAAAACACCGGAAAGAGAAGAAAAGTTTGATTTTTCACGTCCGATAGGAACCAATAATGGGATTCTGACCGTCCGCAGTGACAACAGCACGATTGTGGATGGCAATTACAGTACTTACAACGGTATGCGTGTGGCACTTTTTAATGGAAGCTCCGAGATAAAGAGTTTGGCGGATTTTGCAGGCAACAAAGGATTTACATATGATCCATTTTATTTTGATACGACAGCAGAGATGGAGGAAGCTCTTCAGAGTGGAAATGTTGATGCTATTGCTGCTAGTTCTCTGAGAAAAACAAACAATGAGCGTATCGTGGATAAATTTGACAGCAGCGATTTCTATGTCATGGTTAAAAAAGGTAATACAGAATTGCTGAATGAGATCAATTATGCAATCGACCAGATGAATGCAGTTGAGGGCGACTGGAAAACGACACTTTATAATAAAAATTATGAAAGCATAGAAACTAAGAATCTGGAATATACCAAGAAAGAAAAAAGTATTATTTCACAGTATTCCAAGGACAATCCGCTTCATGTTCTGTGTGATCCGACCCGTTATCCATATTCTTATAATGAAAATGGTGAGATGAAGGGTATTATCCCGGATTACTTCCGTAAAATTGCAGACTATGCCGGGATTTCCTATGAGTTTCTTACACCTGCCACCAGAGATGAGTATATTGCCTATCAGAAAAATAAGGATATTACAGATATTAGCATCGATGCACGCCTGGAAACAGATAACTATGCTGAGACGAAAAAATGGGGGATTACTGCACCTTTCATTACAATGCAGCTGGCAAGGGTGACACGGCGTGACTTTGATGGAAAAATTAATGCTGTTGCTACTGTTGACCAGACAGTAGCAAATTCAATTGCAGATGCAATGGCACCCGATGCAGAAAAACTGATGTGCAGTACCCGACAGGAAATGATGGAAGCTGTCCGTAAGGGTAAAGCAGATGCTGCCTTCGTCTACTATTACATGGCACAGGCGTTTGTGAACAGTGACACTACGGGCACCATGACATATACTATGCTGGAACAGCCTACATTCACCTACCGTATGGTAATTTCATCAAATGAGAACCATGCGCTGGCTGGTATTCTGACGAAAGCAATGTATGCCATGCCCCAAAATCTTGTTGAAGATCTTGCAGCACAGTATACCACATACAAAGCAACAGATCTGACATTTGTTGACTGGATCCGTCTGTATCCTGTTGTTACTGTTTTGGTTCTTCTTATTTTTGGATTGCTGCTGACTACTATGGCTGTGACAATGGTGCATCTTAGTGCAAGAAAAAAAGCTCAGAAGGCGGAACAGAAGAAAACTGAGGAAATGGCGGAACTGGCAGAGCATGCACAGGCTGCAAACAAGGCAAAAACAGCATTTCTGTCACATATGTCCCATGATATGAGGACACCGATGAATGCAATCATAGGATTTACCGGTATTGCAATGAAAAACAATCCGTCAGACGAAGTGAAAAATTGTCTGGAAAAGATTGACGAAAGCTCAGAGCATTTACTGTCGCTGATCAATGATATATTAGATCTGACCAGCATCGAAAGTGGAAAAGTGAATTACAATCCGGTACCGGCGGATGTGAAAAACATTACAGATTCTGCATTGGATATATAAATATGCGTTACCGCATTTCGGATACTGGTATTGGCATGAGTGAGGAATTTACAAAAGAAGTTTTTGAGGAGTTTGCACAGGAAGATTCCGATGTGAGAACGCAGTACCATGGAGTTGGACTGGGGATGGCTATCGTAAAGAAGTATATATATGATGGGTGGAACCATTTCCGTGCAGAGTAAAAAGCATAAGGGAACTACATTTACTGTCGATATTCCTTTGGAAATTACAGATAAGGAATGTAATAAGTCAGACACAGGTTTTTCTGAAAAGGTAAATCTTACAGGTGTGAATGTCCTTCTTGCAGAGGATAATGAACTGAATGCAGAGATTGCTACCGTGCAGTTGGAAGAGTTCGGGATGAATGTAGAAAGAGCTGTGGATGGAAAGAATGCCGTTGAGATTTTCAGAAATCATCCGGAAGGCACATTTGATGTAATCCTGATGGATATCATGATGCCTGAAATGAATGGTTATGAAGCTGTAAAAGTAATCAGGGCAATGAATGACAGACCGGATGGAAAAAACATTCCTATTATAGCAATGACAGCTAATTCATTTGCAGAAGATGTTCAGGCATCACTGGATGCAGGAATGAACGCGCATTTGTCAAAGCCGATTGTGATTGATGAAGTTATAAAAACGATTTTAAGGTATGTAGATACTTCCACTTTTGGAACAAGAAATAAGTAGTAGTTAGGAGATAGAGAATTGGTAAGACAATACAGCGATAACGATATAGACGCAGTGATGCAGATATGGCTTGATACGAATATTCAAGCACATCATTTCATACCGTCCGATTACTGGCGTACTAACTGCAATATGGTAAGAGAAATGCTTCCTCACGCAGAAATATATGTACATGAGGATGACTGTACAAAGCAGATAGATGGCTTCATTGGATTGAATGATGACTATATCGAAGGTGTTTTTGTAAAAGAAACAATGCAATCAAAAGGTATCGGAAAACAACTTCTAAATCATGCAAAGGAATTCAAATCAAAATTAAAATTAAGTGTCTATCAGGAAAATGAGAAAGCAATCAAATTTTATTTACGTGAGAAATTTAGTATTCAATCCGAAAGTGTGGACGATAACACAGGCGAAAAGAAATTTATAATGGTATGGAATCAGTAGATTCATATTTGTCTGACTCACAATAATTTAATAAAGTAAACCTCCAAATTGATGTAAGATAAAATTAATCAGTTTATTGGCCACATAATGGTTTACAGATGCATCAATAGCGCCAGCCCCTAAACCATATGGAACTGCAAAATGGTTTTGGTTACAGAATGCTTGCTGAGGCAATCAAAGCAGACCTGCAATATCGTATCAGTTGTCCGGTACTTCTTATCTGTGGCGAAAAGTATAAAGCGGGTTCAGCAAAAAGATATAATAGAAAATGGCATCAGAGGTTTCATTTCCGGCATTATTGCAGTTATATCGGTATTGGTAATATTAGCAGGAACCTATATGACGTCAAGTGGAATTAAAAACTGTAAATGAATAATGTTTGCAAAGAATGTAAGTATGTCCTGGTTGATTGTAACTAGTATATGAGAGGTATATGATAATATTTTACAATGATTTTAGTTGACAGTCAGAAAATGAGATTATACAATTAATTCGACAAATGTTAAGAGTATATATTGGGTATATTAGAGTGGTGTGTTCAATATATTTTCTTAATATACAATATATTAAAAGTGAGGTGACGATAATGGACGGGCATGATAGTCCTCGAATAGGGAACAATGACATAGATTATAAGCCGACAAAGCTATTGTCTGCGTTTCTTAAGAGACGTGTGCAATAGTCTGTTAAAGTCGCGTATTTTCTAATCTTAGTCATTGTTCTTCCCATAATGAAAGGAGAATAATGATGAATAAGATTCTATCAAATGTAGTTATGCATAAGGATTATAGCAAGGATATTGTTAGAGTCCTTAGAAGTAGTAAATCTGATGAATTAATCCGCAGGAAGTTATCTAAATATCACGAGAATGATATAGCAGATGCAATTAAGCTTTTGGACAAAGATACAAGAATAAGGCTTTACAAGATTCTTGGTGTAGACTGGACGGCAGAGATTTTCTCATATCTGGAAGATACACCTGAATACATTGAAGAATTTATGACAGAATTATCTGTAGATGAGGCGGCAGATGTCCTTGAAAAAATGGATGCTGATGATGCTGTAGATATTCTTGATAATGTATCAGAAGAAGAAAGACAGGCACTTATATCACATATGGAAAAGGATGCCAAAGATGATGTGTGTCTGATTTATTCATATGACGATGATGAGATTGGCAGTAAGATGACTACTAATTTCATATGCATAAACAATAAGCTTACAATAAAGGAAGCTATGAAAGAGCTTGTTGCACAGGCAGAAGAAAATGATAACGTCAATACAATATATGTGGTTGATGATAATAACATATATTATGGTGCAATAGATTTAAAAGATCTTATTGTAGCAAGAGATTACCAGAAGCTTGAGGATATAATAAGTACATCATATCCATATGTATATGCTCACGAAAAGATGAGCGAATGTATCGAAGATTTAAAGGATTACAGCGAAGATTCAATTCCAGTATTAAATAAAGACAAAGAAATAATAGGTGCTATCACATCTTCTGATATCATAGAAGCGGTAGATGAAGAGATGAGCGATGATTATGCAAAGCTTGCCGGTTTGACAGAGGAGAATGACCTTACAGAGGGGCTTTTTGCAAGTATGAAGAAAAGGCTTCCATGGCTTATTCTGTTACTGTTCCTTGGTATGGGAGTATCATCTGTAGTTGGCATATTTGAAAATGTAGTGTCACAGCTTGCGATTATTGTATGCTTCCAGTCACTCATACTTGATATGGCAGGAAATGTTGGAACACAGTCACTTGCCGTTACAATCAGAGTTCTTATGGACGAAGATATATCAGCTAAGCAGAAGCTTGAATTCGTGTTAAAAGAGATGAGAATTGGTTTTGCTAATGGCTTACTGCTTGGTTCTATGGCATTTATATTACTTGGAATATATATTACCCTTGTTAAGGGCAAGCCAGTACATTATGCATTTGCAATATCGGGTTGTGTAGGTGTATCATTACTGCTAGCAATGCTTATATCAAGCCTTATTGGCGTGCTTACACCAATGTTCTTCCATAAGATAAAGATAGACCCTGCTGTAGCTTCTGGTCCACTTATAACAACAATTAATGATCTTGTTGCAGTTGTTACATATTATGGACTGGCTGCGGTTGTGCTTATCGGTATGCTTCATATAACAGGATAAATGATATATAAATGATACCAGAATTATGGAAGTGCGTAGCACGGAACAATTCGTAGGTATCAAAGTCGGGGGCTTTTGACCCCGACATCATATAAATATAATTATAGAAAGGAAGCGCACTATGAGTGATATATTAGATGTTATTAAGACAAGAAGAAGCGTAAGAAAGTATAAAAATGATATGGTTCCTGCGGAGATTATAGATAAAATTATTGAAGCGGGAACATATGCGGCTACAGGAATGGACAGACAGTCGCCAATTATACTTGCAGTTACTGACAAGGAATTAAGAGATAAGCTTTCTAAGATGAATTCTAGAATAATGGGAAAGTCAGAAGATTTTGATCCATTTTATGGTGCACCAGTTGTGCTTGTTGTTCTTGCTGATAAGAGTATGCCTACATATATATATGATGGTACTCTGGTTATGGGGAATCTTATGCTTGAGGCACACGCACTTGGTGTGGATAGCTGCTGGATACATAGAGCTAAGGAAGAATTTGAGAGCGAAGAAGGCAGAGAGATACTTAAATCACTCGGCATAGAAGGTGATTATGAAGGAATCGGACATTGTATACTTGGTTATGTAGATGGAGAAGAACCTCAGTGTCACCCAAGAAAAGATAACTGGGTATACAGAGCATAGTTTTTAATATTTTGATGAAATTATACATTTAATAGTTTTGCAAATTGATATTTAACAGATAAAAATGCAGGAAAAAGAAATGGAAGAATAAAGAAACTGATAGAAAAGGAGATTAAGATATATGGTTAAACACGTTATATTGTGGAAGTTAAAGGAAGAACTTACAGCAGAAGAGAAGGAAAATGTAAAGGTAGGTATTAAGGAAGGTCTTGAAGGACTTGCAGGAAATATACCGGGTCTTGTAGATATAAAGGTTAATATCAATGGTTTAGCAACATCAACAGTAGATGTTATGCTTGATACAACATTTACAGATGCAGATGCTCTTAAGGCATACAGCACTAATCCGCTTCACGTTGCCATAGCAGATGGAAAGGTACGTCCATATACGGCAGTAAGATCCTGCCTTGATTATGAAGTGTAGAATTAATTATTGAATAGACTTCAGAAATTGAATCATAATAATTTTTAAAAATGGAAAAATAAAGTTATAGATTGACATGATTCATAAGGATATGCTATTATTTATCTATATGAATATATTAAAGACTGGGAAAGAGACTTCTTTTCATGGAACCTGACAGGAAAGTGATGCCACCGACTGAAAGCATACACAGGGAATTGTCAAGAGGAACACTCTGGAGTTGAATATCTGAATTATATCAATGCCCTTGGAATATGTTATGAAATGCGTATGCATGCAGCTGTTATAGACAGGCAGGTGATATATGTAGGTTATTACGTTGTACGCGTTAAGTACTTAAAGAGGAATGATAAGAAGCCTGAGTGGTTAAGTTATTGAAGACAAGTTTCTAGATGACAGCTATTCAGAAGCGGATTTCGTTCAATGCGGGTGGTACCGCGGATAATTATGTATTATTCGTCCCGGAATGCTGGTAAGGCATTCCGGGATTTTTTGCGTGCAGATAACGATTGCCACTAAGTTATATCGTTACAGCCTTTGCAGAAAAGCTGGAGCAACATATTTATCAGCTGCAATAAGACACACATTAACAATATAAAACAATCAGAAAGGAGCTATTATCAAGATGGCAAACATTTACAGAGATGTCACATTACAGAATGTAAGTGAGAACGACATTGGAAAGCAGATGAAGGTATCAGGATGGGTTGAGAACATTCGTGATCACGGTGGAGTTTCATTCATCGATTTAAGAGATATGTACGGAGTATTACAGGTAGTTATCCGTGAACCAGAACTCTTAAAGGGTATTAAGAAGGAAGAATGTATCAGTATCGATGGTATTATGGAGCAGAGAGATGAGGAAACTTACAATCCTAAAATTCCATCAGGAACTATTGAACTTGAAGCTAAGAAGATTACAGTATTAGGACAGGTTTACCAGCAGGTTCCATTTGAAATTCAGACATCTAAGGAAGTAAGAGAGGATGTAAGACTTAAGTACAGATACTTAGACTTAAGAAACCCTAAGGTTAAGGATAATATGGTATTCCGTTCAAAGGTTATCTCATTCCTTCGTCAGAAGATGACAGATATGGGCTTCCTTGAAATCCAGACACCTATTCTTTGTGCTTCATCACCAGAAGGTGCAAGAGATTATATCGTTCCATCAAGAAAATATAAGGGCAAGTTCTATGCACTTCCACAGGCACCACAGCAGTACAAGCAGCTTCTTATGGTATCTGGTTTTGATAAGTATTTCCAGATAGCTCCTTGCTTCAGAGATGAAGATGCAAGAGCTGACCGTTCACCAGGAGAATTCTATCAGCTTGATTTCGAGATGAGCTTTGCTACTCAGGAAGAAGTATTTGCAGTTGGTGAAGAAGTGCTTACAGAGACATTTGCAAAGTTTGCACCAGAGGGTTCAGTTGTAACACAGGCTCCTTATCCAATTATAAGCTACAAGCAGGCTATGCTTGAATTCGGTTCAGATAAGCCAGACCTTAGAAACCCACTTAGAATTATAGATTTGTCCGATTTCTTCAATAAATGTACATTCAAGCCATTCCAGAATAAGACTGTAAGAGCTATCAATGTTCACGCTAAGCTTTCAAAGGGCCAGCACGAGAAGCTTCTTAAGTTCGCTACAGGAATTGGTATGGGTGGACTTGGTTACCTTGAGGTTCTTGAAGACCTTTCATATAAGGGACCAATTGATAAGTTCATTCCAGAAGAACTTAAAGGCGAAATCAGGGAACTTGCAGGACTTCAGGCAGGAGATACTATTTTCTTTATCGCTGATAAGGAAGATAAGGCTGCATTCTTTGCAGGACAGATTCGTAACGAACTTGGCACACGTCTTGATTTAATAGAGAAAAATGCATACAGATTCTGTTATGTAAATGACTTCCCTATGTTTGAAAGAGACCCAGAAACTAAGAAGATTGGTTTCACACACAATCCATTCTCTATGCCACAGGGTGGTCTTGAAGCACTTAATACTATGGATCCACTTGATATTCTTGCTTATCAGTATGATATCGTATGTAATGGTGTTGAATTATCATCAGGTGCTGTGCGTAACCATGATATGCAGATTATGGTTAAGGCATTTGAAATTGCCGGATATGATGAAGAAGTACTTAAGGCTAAGTTTGGAGCACTTTACAACGCATTCCAGTTCGGTGCACCACCACATGCAGGTATGGCACCAGGTGTTGACCGTATGATTATGCTTCTTAGAAATGAAGAGAATATCCGTGAGGTTATTCCATTCCCAATGAGTGGTACAGCACAGGATCTTATGTGTGGAGCACCTAATGAGGTAACAGAACAGCAGTTAAGAGAGGTTCATATTAAGGTCAGGGACTAATGGAAAAAATCCACTAATAAAAACAAAACAAAGATTTTTCCATACAGGATTTGCGCGTGAGGGCGCAAACCTGTCTGACATAATAGAAAGGATGATATGTTATGGCTAATGTGATTAGTGATGAAACTATCGAATATGTAGGTATTCTTGCTAAGCTTGAGCTTTCTGAGTCGGAAAAAGAGGATGCCAAGAAGGATATGGCAAGTATGCTTGATTATATAGATAAGCTTGGCGAGCTTGATACAACAGGCGTTGAGCCTATGTCACACGTATTCCCTGTTAATAATGTTATGAGGGAAGATGTTGTTACTAACGGCGATGGAAGCAAGGCTACACTTGCCAATGCACCAGAAGCTAACGAATATGGATTTATAGTTCCAAAGACTGTTGAATAAGAAAGGGAAATGCTATGAGTTTATTAGATTGTACAGCCGTTGAACTTGCTGCAAAGATTAAGGCAGGTGAAGTGACAGCGGTAGAAGCTATGCAGGCTGTTGTTGCTCAGATTGAAAAGTCTGAAGACAAGCTTAACTGCTATGTGACATTTGACAAGGAAAAAGCATTACAGGCAGCAGCTAAGGCTGACGATGATATCAAGGCTGGAAAGCTTACGGGACCTTTAGCTGGTGTACCTTTTGCTATTAAGGATAATATGTGTACAGAAGGCATGCTTACAACATGTTCTTCTAAAATACTCGGTAACTTTGTTCCAACATTTTCTTCTGAAGCAGTTATAAAACTTCAGGAGGCAGGCGCAGTTATTATCGGTAAGACTAATATGGATGAGTTCGCCATGGGCTCAACAACAGAAACAAGTGCATTCGGAGCAACTAAGAATCCAAGAAATACAGAGCACGTTCCTGGTGGTTCATCAGGTGGTTCAGCTGCAGCAGTTGCAGCAAATGAATGCTTTGCGGCACTTGGTTCAGATACAGGTGGTTCTATAAGACAACCTGCATCTTACTGTGGTGTTGTAGGTATGAAGCCTACTTATGGTACTGTCTCAAGATATGGACTTATAGCTTATGGTTCATCACTTGATCAGATAGGACCATTATGTAAGGATGTAACAGACTGTGCTACTATTATGGAGGTAATAGCAGCAAAGGATGATAAGGATTCTACATCAGTAAAGAGAGAAGATACAGCATTTACAAAGGCTTTAGTAGATGATGTTAAGGGACTTAAGATAGGTATTCCAAGAGATTACTTTGGAGATGGACTTGATCCTGAGGTTAAGGAAGCTGTTATGTCGGCAGCTAAGGTGCTTGAAGAAAAGGGTGCCATAGTTGAAGAATTCGACTTAAGCCTTGTAGAGTACGCTATACCTACTTATTATACAATAGCTGCCGCTGAGGCAAGCTCTAACCTTGAGAGATTCGATGGTGTTAAGTATGGTTACAGGACAAGTGAGTATGATGGTCTTCACAATATGTATAAGAAGACACGTTCAGAGGGCTTTGGACCAGAAGTTAAGAGAAGAATAATGCTTGGTTCATTTGTACTCAGCTCAGGTTATTATGATGCTTACTACTTAAAGGCATTAAGAGTAAAGGCTCTTATTAAGAAAGCATTTGATGAAGCATTTGCAAAGTATGACGTAATACTTGGACCTGTTGCACCAACAACTGCACCTAAGATAGGCTCATCTTTAGCAGACCCTATCAAGATGTATCTTGGCGATATATATACAATATCAGTTAACCTTGCAGGTCTTCCAGGAATAAGTGTACCTTGTGGAAAGGACTCTAAGGGGCTTCCAATAGGTGTACAGCTTATAGGTGACTGCTTTAAGGAAAATAATATAATACGTGCTGCATACTCATATGAGCAGGCACGAGGAAGATTTGAATAAGGAGGAGGTCAGGCAATGAAAGATTATGAAGTAGTTATTGGTCTTGAAGTTCACGTTGAGCTTGCTACAAAGACTAAGATATTCTGTGGCTGCTCAACAGCATTTGGTGGAGCACCTAATACACACACATGCCCTGTTTGTACAGGTATGCCAGGCTCTCTTCCAGTTCTTAACAAGAAGGTAGTAGAGTATGCTATGGCGGTTGGTCTTGCAACTAACTGCTCTATAACAAGAGACTGCAAGTTTGATAGAAAGAATTATTTCTATCCTGATAATCCACAGAATTATCAGATATCACAGCTTTATCTGCCTATATGCCGTGATGGACATGTAGATGTAAAGCTTGAAGATGGAACAGAGAAGTCTATAAGAATTCACGAGATTCATATGGAAGAGGATGCAGGTAAGCTTATACACGATGAGTGGGAGGATGTATCCTATGTTGACTATAACCGTTCAGGTGTGCCTCTTATAGAAATCGTATCTGAGCCAGATATGAGAAATGCAGAAGAGGTTATTGCTTATCTTACTAAGTTAAGAAATACTATCCAGTATCTTGGAGCATCTGACTGCAAGTTACAGGAAGGTTCTATGAGAGCTGATGTCAATCTTTCTGTAAGAGAAAAAGGCAGTACAGAGTTTGGTACAAGAACAGAAACTAAGAATCTTAACTCATTTTCAGCTATCCAGAGAGCTATTGAGGCTGAAACAGCAAGACAGATAGATATAATTGAAGCTGGTGGACAGGTTGTTCAGGAAACAAGAAGATGGAATGATGATAAGGAATATTCATATGCTATGCGTTCTAAAGAGGATGCACAGGATTATAGATATTTCCCTGATCCAGACCTTGTACCAATCCACATAAGCGAAGAATGGCTTGATACTATCAGGGAAGCACAGCCAGAGTTTAAGGATGAGAAAATGCTTCGTTATAAGGAAGAGTTCGGAATTCCTGATTATGATATCAATATGATTACAGATTCTAAGAAGCTTGCTGATATATTTGAAGAAACAACAGCCTTATGCAATAAGCCAAAGAAAGTATCTAACTGGCTTATTACTGAGACTATGCGTATTTTAAAGGAAAAGAATATGGATCCTGAGGATATCGCATTCTCACCTAAGAGTCTTGCAAGGATTATTGAACTTGCAGATGAGGGTGCTATAAACAGTAACGTTGCTAAGGAAATATTCGAGAAAATATTTGATGAGGATATTGATCCAGATAAGTATATTGAAGAACATGGACTTAAGCAGGTTAATGACGAAGGTGCACTTAAGGCAACTGTTGAGAAGGTTATAGCTGATAATCCACAGTCAGTAGCTGATTACAGAGCAGGCAAGGAGAAAGCTATAGGATTTCTTGTGGGCCAGACTATGAAGGCTATGCAGGGTAAGGCTAATCCGGGAATGGTTAATAAGCTTTTAAAAGAACTGCTGTAGATTTTAGGAATATGTTTAACAAAGACGATGTGGGAAGTGGCAAGGTGCAGAGTGCGGCGGACGGCGGACGGACGATTGGAGAAATCGGCGGAAGCAACAAAGACACGTTTGCACTGAGTGTCGCTCGCAGCGGTACTAAAGCGCCAAAGGACAGCGCTTAAGTGCCGGCGGCTCCCCATCGTCTTTTTATGCTTCCGCCGGTTTCTCCAATCTGTGCGTTGGCGGACTGCGATGGTTGCGGGGCTGGAGTGGTGAACATATTTTGTTAAATGTATTTGGAGATAGACAGATAAACAGAAAGAGAGGGGGGGTACCGCCTCTCTTTTTTGATGAAAATATACTAAAATATATATTTGGATTTATATGTTTGGGGTTATTCTGTGTGGGTTATTCCACTGTTTAGTGTGAATTATTTCACTTGGGTTATTAGGCTTGTGGGGGCTCGGTGTGTGAGCTGTAGTTGTCTACAGTGTCACCTATGACGGGTGACATTCCTACGAATTCACAGCCGTATGCGTAGAGGTCTGAGTTATCTACTGGCTGACAGCGGATGATTTTGACAACACAGTTTATTGGGTCTTTTTCATCATCTAACTGTAACACAGCATCAAAATAGAAATCTAAAGGTAAAATGCTTTTTGAGCGAAAGCCGATTCCACCTTTTGATATATCAGTTATATTTATAGGTGAGTCGAGATTTCTTATATTGATGTAATCCTGATTAAAAAGCTTAGACACATTTAATGTTAAATTCGCCTTGTGGCGGTTATAGCGTCTTTTTTCAATTCCATCATTCATAGTACAATCCTCCATCTACAATTGCGTATAATAATCTGAATACATAAAAAAGTTGAATAAATAAAACATATTGTATAAAGATTTTCTATAATAATACAATTTTTAAGAATAATATGCAAGTATTGTCTATTGATTTTGGTAGTGTACTGTTATATAATTTTTAGTTGTTGAGTGTATAATTAAATTCACTATTACTATAATTTAAAAGGATGGATGCGATCATGGAAAAGTTTAAGTTACTTTATGAAGGCAAAGTAAGAGAAGTGTATGATATAGGAGATAAGCTTGTTATAGCGGCAACAGATCGTATATCAGCATTTGACCACATTTTAAAGAATAAGGTCACAGATAAGGGTGCAATTCTTACTCAGATGTCTAAATTCTGGTTTGATTATACTAAGGATGTTATTCCTAATCATATGATATCTGTTGATGTTAATGATATGCCGGAATTCTTCCAGAATGAAAAGTATGCAAGAAGAAGTATGATGTGCAAGAAGTTAACTATGCTTCCAATCGAGTGCATCGTTAGAGGATATATAACAGGAAGCGGCTGGGCAAGCTATCAGAAGAATGGTACAGTCTGTGGAATTAAGCTTCCAGAAGGCCTTGAAGAGTCAGAGAAGCTTCCTGAGCCAATCTATACACCAAGTACTAAGGCTGAGGTCGGTGACCATGATGAGAATATCTCATTTGAGCAGAGTATTGAGGTATTAGAGAAGAAGTTCCCAGGCAAGGGTCTTGAATATGCAACTAAGATTAAGGATGCTACAATAGCACTTTATAAGAAGTGTGCAGAATATGCTTTAAGCAAGGGAATTATTATTGCTGATACTAAGTTTGAATTTGGTCTTGATGAGAATGGCGAAGTTGTAATCGGTGATGAAATGCTTACACCAGACAGCTCACGTTTCTGGCCATTAGAAGGATACAAGAAAGGACAGGGACAGCCATCTTACGATAAGCAGTTCGTTAGAAACTGGCTTCTTGCTAACCCTGATAGTGATTATCTTCTTCCAGATGATATCATTAACAAGACAGTAGAAAAGTACAAAGAGGCATATAAGCTTCTTACAGGTGAAGATTTCTAATTTGATTACATTGCTAATACGAATACTAAGACAGAGGTATATATGAACGACAGTTATATTGATGACAGAAAGCTTCACGAAGAATGTGGAGTGTTTGGCGCATATGACTTTGATTGCGGAGATATTGCGTCAACGATATATTATGGCTTGTTTGCATTACAGCACAGAGGACAGGAAAGTTGTGGTATCGCTGTGAGTGATACAGAAGGCCCTAAGGGAAAGGTCCTTTCCCACAAGGATATGGGACTTGTGAATGAAGTGTTTAATTCTGAGAATTTAGAGAAGTTAAAGGGTAACATCGGTGTTGGACACGTCCGTTATTCTACAGCAGGAAGTTCTACAAGAGAAAATGCACAGCCACTTGTATTAAATTATGTTAAGGGTACACTTGGAATGGCACATAATGGTAACCTTCTTAATGCGGTTGAATTAAGGGAAGAACTTTCATATACAGGTGCTATATTCCAGACTACAATTGATTCAGAAGTTATTGCGTATTTAATAGCGAGAGAAAGACTTAATACACCTACGGTAGAAGAAGCTGTTAAAAATGCTATGAAGAAGATTAAGGGTGCATACTCGCTTATAGTGATGAGTCCTAGAAAGCTTATCGGAGCAAGAGATCCATTTGGTTTCAAGCCTCTTTGTATAGGAAAGAGAGACAATACATATTTCTTATCATCGGAGACTTGTGCACTTGATACAGTAGGTGCTGAGTTTATAAGAGATGTATTACCAGGAGAGATAGTTACAATAACTAAAGATGGGATACAGTCAGATACATCACTCTGTCAGAAGAATACAGCAAGGTGTATATTTGAATATATATATTTTGCAAGACCTGACAGCAGGATAGATGGTATGGGAGTATATGAATCAAGAGTTAATGCTGGTCGTATACTTGCAAAGACACATCCAGTAGAAGCAGACTTAGTTGTAGGTGTTCCGGAATCAGGAAATCCAGCAGCACTTGGTTATTCTATGGAGTCAGGTATTCCTTATGGTAATGCTTTTATAAAGAATAATTATGTTGGAAGAACATTTATTAAGCCAAAGCAGGAGCAGAGAGAGTCGAGTGTTAAGGTTAAACTTAACGTGTTAAAAGAGGAAGTTGCAGGCAAGAGAGTGGTTATGATAGATGATTCTATTGTAAGAGGAACAACAAGCCGCAGAATTGTTAATCTTTTAAGACAGGCAGGAGCTAAGGAGGTACATGTAAGAATAAGTTCTCCAGCATTCCTTCATCCTTGCTATTTTGGTACTGATATACCATCAGAGGATCAGCTTGTAGCATCAGGAAGAACAGTTGATGAAATCTGCAAGTACATAGAAGCAGATTCTCTTGGCTATCTTGAAACAGATAAATTAAGTGAAATGATATGTAATCAGACAGGCTTCTGCGATGCCTGCTTTACAGGTAATTATCCAATTGAACCACCAGAAATAGATATTCGTGGCGAGATGGGTTAAAATAACCGGATTGGGAGGGTAAAGCCCTCCCTTTTTGTGTAATAGGGAATTACGGTAGAATTCGTTGTTACGCGAAAGCACTATATGCCGATGATGTATATTCGTGCGATGATATGGTTTGTCACAAACGACCATACTTACTATGGGAATGTGCTTTGCGCGTTTTTTAAATATTAATATCGGGGAGAATAATTAATGAAAAATAGTAGTCAGGATAATAATTACAAGACTAATAATAATCAAGATGATAAACAGAATAATAATCAAGAGAATAATAATCAGGACAGATTAATTAAACAGATAAAATTTATAGAGGAGATTGATAAAGAGAAACTTATAGGAAGACAGACATATCTTGCAGATGCTTCAAGGAAAGAAAATGATGCTGAACACGCGTGGCATATGGCAATTATGTCGGTGCTGTTAAGCGAGTATTCTAATGAAAAGATTGATGTGTTAAAGACTATGACAATGCTTCTTATACACGATATAGTAGAGATTGATGCTGGTGATACTTACGCATATGATGAGGATGGCAAGAAGACACAGAGACAGAGAGAATTAACTGCTGCAGACAGAATATTCGGGCTTCTTCCAAGTGACCAGGCTGAATATATGAGAGGGCTTTGGGACGAATTCGAGGAAAGAAAGACACCTGAGGCAAAGTTTGCAAGGACACTTGATAATATACAGCCTGTAATGCTTAATAATGCTTCTGGTGGAAGAAGCTGGGAAGAAAAATGTGTCCACTTAAATCAGATACTTAAAAGAAATGAGAATACTAAAGATGGTTCAGAGACTTTGTGGGATTATGCGTATAACAATTTTATCAAGCCAAATGTTGAAAATGGAAAAATAAAAGAGGACTGACATCATATTGAATGAATAGAATATATATGGTACAATCTAATAAGTAGTGTTCAGTATATTCTATATATGCTGTATTGATGGTTAATAATAGCCGGCTACAATTATAAGAATTATGACAATTTAAGAAAGGCGGATTGCAGGAATGAACGACAGATATCAGACACCACTTGCAGAAAGATACGCAAGCAAAGA
Source organism: Lachnospira rogosae (ex Hitch et al. 2025) (assembly GCF_040096455.1). NCBI lineage: Bacteria > Bacillati > Bacillota > Clostridia > Lachnospirales > Lachnospiraceae > Lachnospira > Lachnospira rogosae (ex Hitch et al. 2025). Next base: position 28,396 of record NZ_JBBMER010000004.1, read on the forward strand.
GATGCAGTACATTTTCTCTCCGGATATGAAGTTTAAGACATGGAGAAAGTTATGGATTGCATTAGCTGAAACAGAGGCAGAATTAGGACTTCCAATCACACAGGAGCAGATTGATGAACTTAAGGCTCATCAGGATGACATTAACTATGAAGATGCGAAGAAGCGTGAGAAGGAAGTACGTCACGATGTTATGTCACATGTATATGCTTATGGTCTTCAGTGTCCTAAGGCTAAGGGAATAATTCATCTTGGTGCTACATCTTGTTATGTTGGTGATAATACAGATATCATAATTATGACAGAGGGCTTAAAGCTTGTTCGTAAGAAGCTTGTTAATGTTATTAACGAACTTTCTAAGTTTGCTGACAAATATAAAGCACAGCCTACACTTGCTTTCACACATTTTCAGCCAGCACAGCCAACAACAGTTGGAAAGAGAGCTACATTATGGCTTAATGAATTAGTTATGGATTTAGAAGATCTTGACTATGTATTATCAACAATGAAGCTTTTAGGCTGTAAGGGAACAACAGGTACACAGGCTTCATTCCTTGAATTATTCAATGGAGATCAGGATAAGATTCGTCAGATAGATAAGAAGATTGCCACAAAGATGGGCTTTGAGGCGTGTGTTCCAGTATCAGGACAGACATATTCAAGAAAGGTTGATACAAGAGTTCTTAATGTTCTTGCAGGCATTGCTGCATCAGCACATAAGTTCTCTAATGATATAAGATTATTACAGCACCTTAAGGAAGTTGAAGAACCATTTGAGAAGTCACAGATAGGTTCATCAGCTATGGCATATAAGAGAAATCCTATGAGAAGTGAACGTATGGCTTCACTTGCAGATTATGTACTTTGTGATGCCCTTAACCCAGCTATAGTATCAAGCACACAGTGGTTTGAAAGAACACTTGACGACTCAGCTAATAAAAGACTTTCTGTACCAGAAGGCTTCCTTGCAGTTGATGGAATACTTGATCTTTACCTTAATGTTGTTGATGGACTTGTTGTATATGACAAGGTTATTATTAAGCATATGATGGCAGAGCTTCCATTTATGGCTACAGAGAACATTATGATGGATGCAGTTAAGGCTGGTGGAGACAGACAGGAACTTCACGAAAGAATAAGAGAACTTTCAATGATAGCTGGCAAGAGAGTTAAGCAGGAAGGCCTTGATAATAATCTTCTTGAGCTTATTGCAGATGATCCAATGTTTGGAGTTACTCTTGAAGAGCTTCAGGCTAAGCTTGACCCAATTAAGTATGTTGGACGTTCAAGAGAGCAGGTTGATGAATACCTTGAAGATGTTATTAAGCCAATACTTGATGATAACGCAGATATACTTGGTCTTACAGCTCAGATTAATGTATAAATCGTATATATCAGATTGAGGTATATATCAGATAAATGTATATATAAGTAACATTGTCAGGTTAAATAAGAACTATAATTATAATAATGACTGCTGCATTAAATGTATATGAATATGTGGCGGTCATTATTATTCATATTGAATGCACTGGTATAAAAGTCTGTAAGTGCCGCAAAACAAGCCATTTTTTCTACAGATAATAAAAAAAGAAAAAATTGTATTTTTTTTGCGTTTTTTTGAAAAAAGTAGTTGACAAATAGTGCATTTTAATATTATAATAGCGAAGCAGTGTTCGTGAGACACGAAACACTAACAAAGCGAACGGGATCTTAGCTCAGCTGGGAGAGCATCTGCCTTACAAGCAGAGGGTCACAGGTTCGAGCCCTGTAGGTCCCACTTAGGACATTAAGTCCTAATGTATGTGGTTTGCATACAATATAATATATGGCGAGATAGCTCAGTTGGCTAGAGCACACGGTTCATACCCGTGGTGTCGTGGGTTCAAATCCCTCTCTCGCTACTACTGTAAAAGAACGCGTTTGCGTTCTTTTTTTATGTAATTTTATTACAAAAATAGTGGTTTAATTGTGTAGTATCTGTGGACTGATTGTGAAATGTGCACAAGTAAAATACGTTGTTATTGTAAATATCGGTGAAATTACATAAAACATCTTGAAAAATCAAATACAATATGCTATTTTAAATACACCATTACAAATACTTTTTACAAGATTATTTTTTTTCATATTGAATTCATCAATTATTTTAATTATAGGTGAATTCTCCCTCCTTTCATCATAGCATAAGCAGCTATGAATTTTGCCCCTTATGAGAGAACGGCTCATAAGGGGATTTTTTTATGTAATAGGAAATTATATTAGAATTTCCTATTACATAAAAGGCACTATGTGCTGATGATGTGCACTCGCACGAAGAAGTAGTTTGCCGCAAGCGACTATGCTCGGCGCAGGAATGTGCTTTGCACATTCTTTTTATTTATAAAATGGTAATACTTTGCATCTTGACATAATGCGTGATATTAAGATAAATTATAATTAAGTTTAATAACACTAACTGTAATTAGAGAGGACGTATCGATGATAAAGAAACAATTAATTCAGACAATACCTGAGAGTAAAAAATATATAGCAGGAAATGTCATATTCCAATGGCTGGCTCTGGTTTCTAATATTGTGCTTATGACGATAATAACAACATTTATTGCGGGCCTTATAGACGGTGGCAGTGGAATAGGAAAATATAATTTTTCTAGTATGGCAGCTATGGTGATAAGTCTTATAGTATGCGTTATTGTAAGGGCAGTTTGTAATATTGGTTCATCAAAGATGAGCTATCTGTCATCTAAGACAGTAAAGAGAAATTTAAGACAGATGATATATGAAAAGCTTCTTCGTATGGGAGCATCATATAATGAGAAGGTTAAGACATCAGAACTTGTACAGGTTACAGTTGAAGGTGTAGACCAGCTTGAAACATATTTTGGAGCATATATGCCCCAGTTTTTTTATGCTATGCTTGCACCGCTTACATTATTTGTTTGCATATGCACTATAAATGTGGTTTCGGCAGTAGTTCTGCTTATATGCGTACCGCTTATACCAATATCAATTGCATTTGTGCAGACCTGGGCCAAGAAGCTTTTATCTAAATACTGGTCACAATATACAGCTCTTGGCGACACATTTTTGGAAAATCTTGAAGGGCTTACAACTTTAAAGATATATCAGGCAGATGATTATAAGAACATACAGATGAACGAGGAGTCAGAAAAGTTCAGAAAGATAACAATGAAAGTGCTTACAATGCAGCTTAATTCTATTACAATAATGGATTTTGTTGCATATGGAGGAGCAGCTCTTGGAATTATTCTTTCTGTGACGCAGTTTAGTGATGGTAATATTAATCTGGCAGGCTGTCTTCTGATTATACTTTTATCAGCGGATTTTTTTATTCCAATGCGACAGCTTGGCTCATTCTTTCATATAGCTATGAATGGAATGGCGGCAAGTGATAAGATATTTAATTTTCTTGCACTTGAGGAAGAGGATAAAGGAAGCAATGAGTTTCCGGCCAATGAAAATATAGAATTAAAAAATGTACATTTTTCGTATGAGAAAGACAGGGAAATTCTTAAAGGTGTTGATATGACATTTTCTGATAAGAGCTTTACAGCGATTGTCGGTGAGAGCGGCTGTGGTAAATCAACGCTTGCAGGAATACTTATGCACCGCAATAAGGGTTATATAGGAGATATCAGGATTGGAAGTGAGAAGCTTTCTGATATAAGCGAGGCTTCACTAATGCAAAATGTTACATATATAAGCCATCAGAGCTATCTGTTTAAAGGTACGATAAGGGATAACCTTATTGTTGCTTATCCGGAAGCGACAGATGAGCATATGTTAGATGTTCTTAAAAGAGTTAATCTATATGACTTTGTTATGTCTGAGGGCGGACTTGATATGAAGCTTAATGAACAGGCTTCTAATCTTTCGGGTGGACAAAGGCAAAGACTTGCACTTGCAAGGGCACTTATGCATGACAGAAATATATATATATTTGATGAGGCAACTTCTAACATTGATATGGAGAGCGAAGACGATATTATGAGAGAGGTGCTTAATCTTGCAAAGACTAAAACAGTGATTCTTATATCTCACAGACTTGCTAATGTAGTTAATGCAGACAATATATATGTGCTTGAAGCTGGCAGAGTTGCAGAGGCTGGAAAGCATAATGAGCTTTTAGCAAAAAATGGAGTATATTCAAGATTATGGAATGTACAGTATGAGCTTGAGAATTACGGTTTTAAAGATAATGTTGAAAAAAGAACATCAGGAAATGAGGCATAAATATGGGTAAGGTGGATAATAATAAGCATATTGTTAATAGTTCAGACGGAAAATCCGGACGTAGTGGATTAAATGTAATGTTAAGGCTTATAGGTCTTGTAAAACCGCTTGCCGGTTATATGGCGGTGGCAATTCTTATGGGACTTGCAGGACATTTATGTGCTTCTTTTATAACAATATTCGGTGGTTATGCAATACTCGATGTATCAGGGTATGATACAGGACTCACACTTGGTGTGATATTCGTGTGCGTAATTGTGTTCGCACTTGTAAGGGCAGGTTTCAGATATGCAGAACAGTCGTGTAATCATTTTATAGCATTTAAGTTACTTGCAATAATAAGAGATAAAGTATTCAGGGCATTAAGAAAGCTTTGTCCAGCCAGGCTTGAGGGCAGGGACAGAGGCGATCTTATATCTATAATAACTTCGGATATAGAGCTTCTTGAGGTGTTCTACGCACATACAATATCACCTATTGCGATAGCTGTATTGTATACAATAATTATGTGTTGTTATATAGGCTCATTTCACTGGTCGCTGGCACTTATTGCACTTATAGCGTATATATGTGTAGGTGTTGCGATACCGCTTATTGCATCTAAGGCAAGCGGAGATGATGGTTTAAGATACAGAACTAAGTCGGGAGAACTCAGCAGCTTCGTGCTTGAAAGCCTAAGAGGTGCTTCTGAGACAATACAGTATGGCAATGGTGCTAAACGTCTTGAACTTATGAATGGCAGGACAGATGATTTATCAGAAGATGCAAGAAGAATGAAGAATGTGTCTGGTGTTAATACAGCGGTTACTAATGTGTGTATACTGGTATTTGACATAATTATGCTTCTTGCAGGTGTTAAGCTTTATTATGCCGGTATTATAGGCTTTGATGGTGTACTCCTTACTACTATTGCATTATTCTCATCATTTGGACCGGCAGTGGCGCTGGCGGCGTTAGGAAGTACATTGCAGAGTACATTTGCGGCAGGTAACAGAGTTCTTGATATATTAGATGAAGAACCGGTTATAGAGGAACTTACGGGTAATAAAGAAATTGAATTTGAAGGTATTAATGCGGAAGATGTTACATTTGCCTATGGAGAAGAAACTATACTTGATAATTTCAGTATTGATATTAAGAAGGGTGAAATAACTGGAATAATAGGAAAGAGCGGAAGCGGAAAGTCAACGCTTCTTAAGCTGTTTATGCGTTTCTGGGATACAGATAAAGGAAGAATAAGTATTTCAGGCAGTGATATTAAGAATATTAACACTTCTAACTTAAGGGATATGGAAGGTTTTATGACACAGGATACACATCTGTTTCACGACAGCATAAAGAACAATATAAGAATTGCAAAGCTTGATGCGACAGATGAAGAAATTGTGAATGCCTGCAAGAAAGCTTCCATACACGATTTTATACAGTCGCTTCCACAGGGCTATGATACACCTGTAGGAGAATTGGGAGATACACTTTCGGGAGGAGAGAAACAGCGTATAGGACTTGCGAGGGTATTTCTTCATAATGCACCTTTAATACTCTTAGATGAGCCTACAAGCAATCTTGACAGTCTTAACGAGGCGGTTATCCTTAAATCGCTTAATGAGGAAAGACAGAATAAGACGGTTGTGATGGTGTCACACAGACAGTCAACTATGAGAATTACGGATAAGATATATTCCGTAGAGAATGGGCGAATGAGTTAATAATTATGAAAAAGACAGATATTAATAAAAAGAGAGAAAAAGAGAAGCAGATGGTTTCTTATATGATAGCGTTATATTGTAAGAAAAATCATCATAATAAATATAATAAGGGCAGTATCAATAAAAATGGCTTGTGTGCTGAGTGTCAGGAGCTTGCTGAGTATGCAGGATTAAGAAGTGATAAATGCCCATTTATGGAAACTAAGACATTCTGTGCTAACTGCAAGGTACATTGCTATAATCAGGAGATGAGGGGAAAGATAAAAGCAGTAATGAGATTTTCAGGACCGAGAATGATGTTTCATCATCCGGTTGCGGCTATTCATCACATTGTTTCAACAATGCGTGAGAAGAGAAGGTTAAGAAAGGAAAGTGAATATTAAATATGAGAATTGAGGCGGTATATGGGGTGTTAATTCCTTTATTGGGAACAACACTAGGAGCAGCTTGTGTGTTTTTTATGAGGAAGAATATGAAAGATGGGATACAAAGAAGCCTTACAGGCTTTGCATCCGGAGTTATGGTTGCAGCTTCTGTATGGAGTCTGCTTATTCCGTCAATTGAACAGTCAGAAAGTATGGGAAGATTTGCGTTCGTGCCGGCACTTGTCGGTTTATGGGCTGGTATGCTGTTCTTGCTGCTGCTTGATAATATAACGCCTCATCTGCATATTAATAGTGAGGTTTCGGAAGGACCAAGAACTAATCTAAAAAAAACGACTATGCTTGTCCTTGCAGTGACAATTCATAATATACCTGAGGGGATGGCAGTTGGTGTTGTGTATGCGGGCTTTCTGCTTGGCAATTCAGGAATTACAGCAATGGCGGCACTTGTGCTGTCGGTTGGAATAGCAATTCAGAATTTCCCAGAGGGAGCTATTATATCAATGCCGCTAAGAGCTAACGGGCTTGGCAGGGGGGAGTCATTTCTGTATGGATTTCTGTCAGGCGTGGTTGAACCTGTAGCTGCATTCGTAACGATACTGGCAGCAGGAATAATTACACCTGCAATGCCATATCTTTTAAGCTTTGCGGCAGGAGCTATGATATATGTTGTAGTAGAAGAACTTATTCCGGAGATGTCACAGGGGAGGCATTCTAATATCGGAGTAATTGCATTTGCGATAGGTTTTGGAATAATGATGATGTTAGATGTGGCATTAGGATAAATGTGTATTAGGAACTTGTAAATGTTACTAAAATGTGGTTTACTTATAAGGATATGATATTGATAGGCTTATGCGTACTGAGAAAGGTATGGTTATTAGATGAGAGTTGGATTAGGTTATGATGTTCATAAGTTAGTTGAAGATAGAAAGCTTATAATCGGTGGAGTAGAGATTCCTTATGAGAAAGGATTGTTAGGCCATTCAGATGCAGATGTATTATTACACGCAATTATGGATGCACTTTTAGGTGCCGCGGCACTTGGAGATATAGGAAAGCATTTTCCAGATACAGATGCTGCTTACAAGGGCATATCAAGCATTAAGCTTTTAGAGGAAGTTGGTGTGCTTCTTGATAAGAATAATTATATAATCGAGAATATAGATGCTACAATTATTGCACAGAAGCCTAAAATGCGTCCTTATATAGATACCATGAGAGAGAATATTGCAAAGGCATTAAAGATTGATGTCAACTGTGTTAATGTAAAGGCGACAACAGAAGAAGGTCTTGGCTTTACAGGAACAGGTGAGGGGATATCCTCACAGGCTATATGCAGTCTTGTGTCAGTGTCTAATTATATATATGGTGATTCGGATATGACTAACTGTTGCAGCGGCTGTAATGGATGTGCTGCAAGAAGAACACAGGAGTAAGTCTGGTCACAGGATTACAATTGAGTAATTATTAGGAATTCAGCATATCTGATTGTGATTAAATATCATATAATAGATTAAGATTAATTAGTTAGGAAGTTATCAGATATGAAATATTTAGATTTTATAAAGCAGGAAATGGCTGTCATTATGGATAGGGATCCTGCGATTAAAAGTAAAATGGAAGTGTTCCTTTATCCAAGCTTCTGGGCATTATTAAAGTACAGAAAAGCCCATAAGCTTTATAAGAAAGGGCATTTCTACAGAGCAAGAAAGCTGTCACAAAGAACAGCAAGAAAGACAGGAATAGAAATCCACCCAGGTGCAACTATTGGCGAAGGGTTATTTATTGACCACGGACATGGTGTTGTCATCGGTGAAACTGCTATTATAGGAGATAATGTAACACTCTATCAGGGAGTTACGCTTGGTGGAACAGGCAAAGAGCAGGGCAAACGTCATCCGACACTTGGAAGCAACATAATGGTTGGTGCAGGTGCTAAGGTATTAGGTTCTGTGACTATAGGCGATAATTGTAAGATAGGTGCAGGTTCAGTAGTGCTAAAAAATGTGCCACCTAACTCAACAGTTGTAGGTGTCCCTGGCAGAGTTGTTATGAGAGGTGATGTAAGAGTGCTTGAAGATCTTGACCAGATACATCTTCCAGACCCGGTTATGAGCGATATAGAATATCTTAAGGAGCAGAATAAGAAGCTTAAGAAACGTATCGCACATCTTGAAAATCTTGTTAATGAGCCAAGAAATATAGAAGAATAGAAGATTAATTTTACCGACATAAAGAAAGGATCAAAGTTATTATGAAGATTTATAATACACTTTCAAGAAGTAAAGAAGAATTCGTGCCATTAGAAGAAGGCAAAGTTAAAATGTATGTATGCGGACCAACAGTGTATAACCTTATACATATTGGTAATGCAAGACCTATGATAGTGTTTGATACAGTAAGGAGATATCTTGAGTACAAGGGATATGATGTTAATTATGTATCTAACTTTACAGATGTGGATGATAAGATTATTAAGAAGGCTATAGAAGAAGGAGTTACAGCAGAAGAAATCTCTAAGCGTTATATTAAGGAATGTAAAAAGGATATGGCTGGAATGAATATTAAGCCAGCAACAACACATCCTCTTGCTACACAGGAAATTGACGGTATGATTGATATGATAAAGACACTTATCGATAAAGGTTATGCCTATGAGAAGAATGGTACTGTATATTACAGAACAAGACGTTTTGAGGGTTATGGAAAGCTTTCTAAGAAGAATATAGATGATTTAGAGGCTGGACATAGAGATGATGCACACAAGCTTAAGGTATCAGGTGAAGACGAGAAGGAAGATCCACTTGATTTCGTATTATGGAAGCCAAAGAAGGACGGAGAGCCTTATTGGGAGTCACCTTGGAGTGAAGGACGTCCGGGCTGGCATATAGAGTGTTCTGTAATGTCTAAGAAGTATCTTGCAGATGAGATAGATATTCACGCAGGCGGTGAGGATTTAATATTCCCGCATCACGAGAATGAAATTGCACAGTCAGAAGCCGCTAACGGAGTTCCGTTTGCCAAGTACTGGATGCACAATGCATTCCTTAATATTGATAATAAGAAAATGTCTAAGTCATTAGGTAATTTCTTTACAGTAAGAGATATTTCAAAGGAATATGATTTACAGGTATTAAGATTTTTTATGCTTTCAGCACATTACAGGAATCCTATTAATTTCAGCCATGACCTTATGGAAGCAGCCAAGAACGGTCTTGACAGAATAATCACAGCAGTTACTAATCTTACACATCTTGAAAAGAGTGCTAAAGATAGTGCTATGACAGAAGATGAGAAGAAGGTAATAGATTCAACTAAAGACATTTATGGTAAATTTGAAGCTGCTATGGATGACGACTTTAATACAGCTGATGCAATATCAGCAGTATTTGAATTAGTTAAGCTTGCTAATTCTAATTCATCAGAGGACAATACTAAGGAATATATAACAGCACTAAAGGAAAGTATTGTTACACTTGCGGATATATTAGGACTTAAGGTTATTAAGGAAGAAGAACTTCTTGATGAAGATATAGAAGCACTTATCGCTGAAAGACAGCAGGCAAGAAAAGATAAGAATTTTGCAAGAGCTGACGAGATAAGAGATGAACTTATGGCTAAGGGAATTATTCTTGAGGATACAAGAGAAGGTGTCAGATGGAAGAGAGCATAAAAGATAACCTGACAAGTGATATATGGGATGTACTTGGACTAAAAAGTGTAAGTCCAAGACAGCTTTCCCCACTTGTTCTTGCGTATATAGGTGACAGTATATTTGACTTAGTAGTAAAGACTAAGATAGTTACTGCTGGCAATACACAGGTTAATAAGATGAACAGGGCTGCAAGCAGCATTGTCAAGGCTGAGTCACAGTCTAAGATGATAGGTTATCTTGAAGATAAGCTTACCGAGGAAGAAGGAAGTGTATACAAGAGAGGCAGAAATGCCAAATCCTACACATCAGCCAAGAATGCTTCCATAAGTGATTATAGAAGGGCGACAGGCTTTGAGGCACTTATGGGTTATCTGTATTTGTCAGGACAGTATGAAAGAATGTGCGAGCTTATTAAAGATGCACTTGACTGGCTTGAAAATGATAATAAACAGGCATAAAAGAAAGGTTAGAATTCATAAATATGAGATATAAAGAATTAACATTTGAGGGGCGTAATGCAGTCATTGAGGCATTTCGTTCTGGAAAGACAATTGATAAGCTGTTTATTCTTGATGGCTGTCAGGACGGTCCTATAAAGAGTATTGTAAGAGAAGCTAAGAAGACTTCAACAATAATTAACTATGTGGACAAGGAAAGACTTGACAGACTTGCCAATACAGGACACCATCAGGGCGTTGTTGCAATAGGTGCAGCTTATGAATATGCAGAAGTTGAAGATATATTAGAAGCTGCAAGATGCAAGGGCGAAGCACCATTTATATTTGTTCTTGATGAGATTGAAGATCCACATAATCTTGGTGCAATAATAAGAACAGCTAATCTTGCAGGAGCACATGGTGTTATTATCCCTAAGAGAAGAGCTGTAGGACTTACAGCGACAGTAGCCAAGACATCAGCAGGTGCAATTAATTATACACCAGTAGCCAAGGTTACTAATATAGCTAACACTATTGAGGCATTAAAGAAAGAGGGCTTGTGGTTCGTATGTGCAGATATGGGCGGCGAAACTATGTATAACCTTGATTTAAAAGGACCGATAGGTCTTGTTATAGGCAATGAAGGCAATGGCGTAAGCCGTCTTGTAAAAGAGAAATGTGATTTTGTTGCCTCAATTCCTATGAAGGGAGATATAGACTCTCTTAATGCTTCGGTTGCGGCAGGAGTTATGGCGTTCGAAATAGTAAGGCAGAGAATGATACAGTAATTATATATGCGGGCAGATGGGAATGGAGAATGGTATGAAGCATTATGAGTTGTATAAAGATGAAGAACTTGTAAGTATGTATCGTGATGGAGATGCCAGAGCCGTAGATGAGATTATGGAAAGGTATAAGAATCTTGTCAGAAAAAAGGCTAATGCTATGTATATAGTCGGCGGGGATAAAGACGACCTTATACAGGAGGGAATGATAGGGCTTTATAAGGCAGTCACAACATATGATGAGCTAAAGGCAGCTTCGTTTGCTACATTTGCCTCACTATGTATTAACGGACAGCTTATGAATGCAGTAAAAGCTTCTAATGCCAAGAAAAATACCCCTCTTAATTCCTATGTATCATTTGATACTCCAGCGAACAAATCAGATGATGATTCAGATATGAAGCTTGTGGATACATTAGTACACGACAGTGAACAAAATCCAGAAGCACTATACATTGACAGGGAAGTAACAGACAATCTTGAAGAAAAAGCCTTCGAGTCATTGAGCCCGTTTGAGAAACAGGTAGTAACACTTCTTATGGAAGGTAACGACTATATAAAAATAGCCGACCAGCTAGGCAAGACACCTAAATCAATAGACAACGCAATACAGCGTTCAAGAAACAAGATAAAAATAATTGTAGATTAGCTATAAATATACTTGATTAATCATTACAAAAATGATATAAATAAAATTGCTGTAAAATACAGCAGTTATGCTATTGTAGCTCAGTGGCAGAGCACTTCATTGGTAATGAAGAGGTCGGGGGTCCAATTCCCCTCAATAGCTTGCGCGAGTAACGAGTACAATACCACCGTCACATAATTCACAAATGTGACGGTGGTATTATATTATCATTCCAACCAACTCTACAGCTTGTCCAGTGTCGAGAGAACCAAAAAATTTTCCACCGGGGTATGCTTGCATACATCGGTGGAAAATCTTTTTTGGTTCTCAAAGGCGCAGAGCGCCGCACCAGACAATGCGAAGAATTGGCTGGTGTGACACTGTACAAGCGTCCGTTCGCCACCCCTCAACATTCACATATCTCCAATTCCATGTGTCACTACGTATTAGACGAGTACCGCGACAACAGAAATAGCAAAGCTATTACTGTTGCAATTAACCAAATCTATGCACACGCTTTTAGCCGTGTGCGTAGGCTGTTTGAATATCTAAATCAAGTATATGCTTTAAGCCGCACGCAGACAGTCAAATTAAGTAAAATCACCTAACCACCACCGCCTGATAATAATACTTCTGATAATAAGTAACAAATTCCTCCATTGACCTCTCCACAATCCCATAAGTCGGGTCAGCCAATGTCACGACCCCTCTGTCAATATCATATCCGGAAAGTGCTGCACAATGCTCATTGCGAGGCCATGTAAATACAGTCCCATCATCAAGTGTTACATCATTATACTTAACCTCAGGGTCATTATAATTATAGCTTGTCCATACAATAACAGGATGTCCAAGTGACAATTCGGTAAACAGATCCTCAACCGGTGAGTAACTCATTATGTATGCTGAATAAGACGAATTCTGGCTCTTTAAAAATGAGTTGGCGGCATTAGCAATAGCAGGAGCGAAACAGCCGCTGCCTGTTGTCTTCCACGGAGAACCCCAGAAATATTCAACGAAACACCCTTGCGTTACAGTGTCACGCATATCAAGATAATTTCTTGCAAGAGTTTCTTTATCAATGCCATAGCCAAGATAATTAAGCACCTCTGTCAATGATGTTATCTCACAGCCTGTTGGAAGTTCAGGATACTGGCTCACAAAAGGAATATCAAGGCTGAAAGAATTAGGATATTCGTAATTCTCTGCAGCTCTTGTAGTGTGTTCAAGTATTGCTGATTTAATTCTTTCCGGGTCAACAGAAAGAGTTTCAAGTGTGCTGTCAACATTTAACACAACAGTGTTGTCGTCCTCCTTTTGTTTGTGGTTATCACGGTAATATATGCCAATAACCAGACACAGGGCAGTAATAGATATAAGAAGTATAAAGGTTGTTAATATATTTTTTCGTTTCTTGTTATTTTTTTTGTTCTTTTTGTTCTTAGCGGCTTTATTGTTACCTGCCATATATAAAATCCTTTTCCTTTATTAATAATTAATGTTAATTTCTTAATATATGTAGTTCCTTGGTGGTTTTATATCCGATTGTCATCATATAATGCACACCACGCACTGAGCACGTTAAGACAGTCTTTATTAAGCGTGTAGTCCGTTCGTGATACAGTTTTCTCGCAGTTGTTGATTGGCAATCTTAAATATGAGGTCTGTCCAGTTACAGCAAGAATATGAAGCAATTCTTCAATTTTACCATTGTTAAGAATTTGTTCAAATGAAGATGGAGAAAAATATTTGTTATTACGATTACGCATTAGCCACCTCTGTATACAATTATGATAATAGGTAATTGTGAAACTCAGTATTACACTTGTAAATATGTGAAAAATCAACAAAATCAACAAAGACACGCTTTTGCTACTTGTCGCTCGTAACGGTACTAAGCGACTACAATACAGTCGTTAAGTGCCGGCAGCTCCAAAGTGTCTTCTTATGATTTGCTGATTTTTCACTATGCAGCCGTCTATATAACCGAGTTTCGCAAACGCCTACAATTATGATAATTATATATAAAAATGCCTTAAAGCTCAATCGTAAAACAGCAATCATTCTAATTTATGGTGTGACTAATTATAATTTGATATGCAGAATACATATGAAGTTCAAGAACATATTATTATAATGAACTTGCTTGTTTTTTCAGAATAATTAAACTACTTTTGTAAACTTCTTTCATAAACCCATTGATTGAAACTGCCAACTTGTGTTATTATATCAGTTGTGGTTTTCTGTTTACAGGCCACTAATGTTATATGCTATATTAGGAACTAGCAGAATGGAGGAAGCTATGGTAAAAGCTATTGTTGGTGCGAACTGGGGAGATGAAGGTAAAGGTAAGATTACAGATATGCTTGCCGAAGAATCTGATATCGTTGTAAGATTCCAGGGAGGAAGTAACGCTGGACATACAATCATCAATGATTATGGTAAGTTTGCATTACATCTCCTGCCATCAGGAGTATTTTATAATCATATTACAAGTGTAATCGGTAATGGTGTTGCATTAAATATTCCATACCTTGTAAAGGAACTTAAAAGTCTTACAGACAGGAATGTTCCAATGCCTAAGATTCTTGTATCAGACAGAGCACAGATTATGATGCCATATCATATAGATTTTGATACATATGAAGAAGCCAGACTTGCAGGTAAGTCATTTGGTTCAACTAAGTCAGGAATTGCTCCATTCTATTCAGATAAATATGCTAAGATTGGTTTTCAGGTAAGTGAATTATTTGGAGATGAGAATACCCTTAAAGAGAAGATTGCCAATGTATGTACATTAAAGAATGTAATGCTTGAACATCTTTATCATCAGCCACTTCTTAATGAAGAAGATATATTTAATACACTTATGGAATACAAAGAGATGGTTAAGCCATATGTATGTGATACATCAGCTTATCTTCATCAGGCACTTAAGGAAGGCAAGAAGATTCTTCTTGAAGGTCAGTTAGGTTCACTTAAAGACCCAGACCACGGAATATATCCAATGGTTACATCTTCATCAACACTTGCTCCTTATGGTGCTATTGGTGCTGGTATTCCAGCAGCTTCAATTACAGATGTTGTAACAGTTGTTAAGGCATACTCATCAGCAGTAGGTGCTGGTGCATTTGTAAGTGAGATATTCGGAGAGG
Source organism: Lachnospira rogosae (ex Hitch et al. 2025) (assembly GCF_040096455.1). Lineage (NCBI taxonomy): Bacteria > Bacillati > Bacillota > Clostridia > Lachnospirales > Lachnospiraceae > Lachnospira > Lachnospira rogosae (ex Hitch et al. 2025). The sequence goes on from NZ_JBBMER010000004.1 coordinate 43,405, forward strand.
AAGCTGACGAGTTAAGAAAGCGCGGTGGTGACGGCGGCGAGTTCGGTGCTACAACAGGACGTCCAAGAAGAATGGGCTGGTTCGATGCAGTTGCTACACGTTATGGTGTGCGTATGCAGGGAACAACAGAAGTTGCTCTTACAGTAGTTGATGTACTTGGATATCTTGATGAAATTCCTATGTGTGTAGGCTATGAGATAGATGGAAAGGTTACTAAGGACTTCCCAACTACTTCAGAGCTTGAGAAGGCTAAGCCAGTATTAAAGACACTTCCAGGCTGGAAATGCGATATAAGAGGAATTAAGAATTACGAAGATCTTCCAAAGGAATGCCGTGATTATGTAGAAGCTATCGAGAAAGAGATAGAAGCACCTATAACAATGGTATCGAATGGACCAGGAAGACACGAGATTATTCACAGAGTAAGCTCATACAGCAAATAATTAATAATAACAATAATGCCGTATCTGTAGTCATTAAGATTATCAGATACGGCAAATTTGCGTTAAATAGATTGGTTATATATAATTAATGGTTTCGTCCGGACAGATATTTGTACATAAGCATCATAGCGTAGGCTACGATGGGAAGAACAATATCTGTAAAGATAAGACCTTTGAATAAAGTATGTGCTGTTTCATTATCAATAAATGCTGTGATTAAGGTTGTAAGCAGTAATATGCCCCACGCTATAACTATTATAAGTGCGGCGGCTTTTTTGAATTTTTTCATAAATTATCCTCATTTCTAATGGATTTAATAATATAGAAATGTTATCATATTTTTATTATATATAAAAGGGATATAATTATTAACTATATATAGTTATGTATAAAGAAATATAATTATATGAGTGCTGTGATTATCAGGCGGCTCATAGATGTGAGAGAAAGGTATTAACAGAGGTAGTGATTATGACAAAGAATGTATTGGATTATTTGTATACATCTAAAGAAAAGTTTCCATTAAAGACGGCAGTGGCTGATAATGTATCATCAATGACATATACAGAACTTGTAGATAATGCGACAACAATAGCTGTTGCACTTCTTAAGTACACAGGAGCAAGAAAGGCAGTTCCTATATATATGGATAAAAGCTGTGTTACACTTGCGGCATTTATGGGTGTAGTAATGACAGGCAATTTTTATGTGCTTTTAGAGCCAGCACATCCGGCAGAGAGAATTCACAGCATACTTGATACTCTTCAGGCGGATATTATTGTTACTAACAGAAAGAATGAGAAGAAGGCTGCAAAGCTCGAGTTTACAGGCAATATTGTATACATTGAAGACCTGCTTGAAGCACAGGTTACAGATGAGGACAGAAAGAAGCTTTCGGATATTAAGGCAAATGCTCTTGATATAGATCCATTATATGCAATATTTACATCAGGTTCTACAGGAGTACCTAAGGGAGTTGTTGTAAACCACCGTTCGGTTATAGATTTTATAGAATGTTTTACAGATATATTTGGAATAACAGACAAGGATGTAATTGGTAATCAGGCACCATTTGACTTTGATGTATCAGTTAAGGATATATATTCAAGCTTAAAATGCGGAGCAACACTCCAGATTATACCAAAGAGTATGTTCTCATTCCCGACAAGGCTCTTAGACTACCTTGATGATAACAATGTTACAACTCTTATATGGGCTGTATCAGCGTTATGTATAATAACTACACTTAAGGGCTTTGATTATAAAGTGCCAAAGGCAATTAATAAAGTTATATTCTCAGGTGAGGTAATGCCTATAAAGCACCTTAATATATGGAGAGAATATTATAAGGATGCGTTATTTGCCAACGTATATGGTCCTACAGAGATTACCTGCAATTGCACATATTATATTATAGACAGGGAATTTGCCATTGATGATGTCCTTCCAATGGGCAAGGCATTTCCTAATGAGAGAGTATTCTTATTAGATGAGAATGATAAACTTATTAAGAACAGTGAAGCTGATAAGACAGGCGAGATATGTGTATCAGGAACAGCGGTTACAATGGGTTACTTTAACAATAAAGAAAAGACAGACAGTGCATTTGTCCAGAACCCGCTTAATGGCAGTTATAATGAAATTATATATAGAACTGGTGATTTGGGATATTATAATGATAATAAGGAAATGTGTTTCTCGTCAAGAAAGGACTTCCAGATAAAGCACAATGGACACAGAATTGAATTAGGAGAGCTTGATATGGCTATTAATTCAATGGATAACATACAGAGAGCCTGCTGTATATACCAGCAGGAGGAGAATAAGATATACGCTTTTTATGAGGGGGAGCAGGATAATAAGTCACTCACTCATTATCTTTTATCCAAACTTCCTAAATTTATGATTCCGGAGGTTATGATTAACGTAAAGTCAATGCCTCTTACTAAAAATGGAAAGATAGACAGAAAAGCTTTAATGGAGGAATATAATGCTTAGTACAGAAAAAATTATTGAGATAGCGGACCAACATTCAACACCATTGTATATATTAGATAAAGAAGCACTTGAAAATAGAATTAATGAGATAAAGGCTATATTAGGAGAAGGGGTTACACTCTGCTATGCTATGAAAGCTAATCCATTTTTTGTAGATGCATTTAAACATCTTAATACTAAGTATGAGGTGTGTTCACCGGGAGAATTTGCAATATGCGAGCGAGAGAAGGTCAATATGAAAGATATTGTATTATCCGGTGTTAATAAGGAGAAAGCTGATATATGCCACGTTTTAAATGATTGCGGCGGAGTTGGTGTTTATACAGTAGAGTCAAAGGAACAGTATAGCCTTTTATCAGAATGTGCAAGGGAAGCTGAAGTTACAATAGATGTGCTTTTAAGAGTAACAAGCGGCAACCAGTTCGGACTTGATGAGGAAGATATTAAGGATATTGTTAAGAACAGGGAGAAATATCCAGAACTTAATATTCGTGGTGTACAGTGTTATACAGGTACACAGAAGAAAAAGTTCGATATTATAAAGTCAGAAATAGAGTGGCTTGACGGACTTTGCGACAGCCTTTATGCAGATTATGGCTTTAAAGCAGAAGAATTAGAGTATGGTCCGGGACTTCCGGTATCATATTTTGGCGATGCGGCATATGATAATAAGTATGATATGTTAAAGGAGCTTGCAGCTTTACTTGAAAATTACAAGGCAAAGTACAGCATAACACTTGAAATGGGCAGATATCTTGTAGCTGAGTGTGGTATATATGTAACAGGAATTGCCGATATTAAGAAGAACAAGGGACAGCAGTATGTAATAGTTGATGGCGGCATTAACCACGTTAATTATTATGGACAGGCTATGGCTATGAAGATACCAGCATATTCATATGTAAAGGCAGACGGAACAATAGTTAAGGACAGAAATGTAATGTCAAGGCTTAACGGAACAGATGATGAGAAATGGACAATATGCGGTTCACTCTGTACAGTCGCAGATCTCATTGTTAAGAATCTTCCAATTGGCACACCAGAATGTAATGACAAGATAATATTTTACAATATCGGAGCATATTCAATAACAGAGGGTATATATCTTTTCTTAAGCAGGAAGATGCCTGTTATAACAGCCTGCAATAAAGACGGAAGCGTGGAAGTGTACAGAGATGTAATATGTTCAGACAGAATTAATTCAAGACAGAATTTATTGAGTTAAATTTACTGGATTAAATATGGCTGATACGAAATAATCTGTATGGGATATTGCAGCTTATACAATATATGATAATAATTTATATAAAATATGCTTGACTTAATATATACATATGTTATATTTTGTATCTGATAGGATTCCTGTTTTTAGTGAGGGCAGAGTGCTTAATTGTAGCTGCCTTATATTATAATGGAATTATTTTAGATGGTGGAAGTTAACAATTTAACTATTCATGACGATATTTTTATTAAGAAAGGCTAGGTTTTTTATAATGGATCAGTTATTGGATATTTTGACAGAGGTTAATTCAGATGTGGATTACGAAACATGCGATACACTCGTAGATGATGGAATTTTAGATTCTTTTGATATTGTATCAATTGTAGGTGAATTAAATGACACATTTGATATCAATATTACTCCTGTTGATATTGTACCTGAGAATTTTAATTCAGCAGAAGCTATGTGGGATATGATTCAGCGTCTTTCTGAGTAATTAACATAATATATGGCTGTTCTTAGAGCGTGGTACGTTTAAGGATAGTCATTAATAAGTTAATTGAAGTTAGTATGTATGTAAGGCACGGAGGCCGAAGTCAGCAGGCAAGGAGGAATGGTTATGGCAACAATTTCAGCTTATACTTCCAGTTCAATTTCAACATTGTTTTCTGGTCTTAATTCAAGCAGCAGTAACAACAGCTTTGGAATTGGAAGTCTTGATCTTAGTACTTACAATTCAATTAAGACAGGTGCTTACAAGCAGTTATTAAAGTCTTATTATGCTAAGAATCCTGTTTCATCAAACAGCAGTTCATCTAAGACAGATAACAGCAGTGCAACAACAATTTCATCACAGAAGATTAATGCGACTAAGACTAAGGATGCTTCAAAGGCAGTTGTTAATGATGCAACTGATTTAAGAAAGACATCTTTATGGCAGAAGAAGTCTGTTACTAATGAAGATGGAACAACAGAGAATAAGTATGACGCAGATGCAATCTATAAGGCTGTATCAGCATTTGTCAAAGATTATAATTCTATGATTGATGCGACAGGTGACTCTTCTGATACAAGTGTATTAAGAACAGCATCTAATATGGTTAATACAACCAAAGCTAATTCCAAGGTATTAAAGGAACTTGGAATAAGCGTTGACAGCAATAACAAGCTCGTTATTGACAAAGACACATTTATGGCAGCGGATATGTCAGTTGCTAAGTCGGCATTTGCTGGTGCAGGCTCATTTGGACAGTCTGTTGCTAACAGTGCAGCATCTATATACAGTAGTTCGGCTACTACATTAGCTAAGTTACAGACACAGAACCTTTATGGCTCTGATGGCAGCTACAGCTATGTTTCAGCTTCTGTATATAATCAGTTTACTTAAAAGAGAGGTTAAATATAATGGCATTATTAGATACATGGAGAAATCTTGCTTACCAGACAGAGATGGATAATAAGACAGCTAACGAATTCTGGGGAAGCTATTTTACACAGGAAAAGGCTATATATGAGCAGATTCTTGCAGATCCGGATACAGTAGTTAAAGGAACTGTTAAAGAACTTGCTGATAAGTATGGAGTGGAAGTGCTTCTTATGACAGGATTTCTTGATGGAATCAATGACAGTCTTAAAACTCCTAATCCAATTGAGACAATGGAAGAGGATACAGAAGTAAGTCTTGATTATGACAAAGAAAAACTTTACTACAATATGGTTGCTTGTAAGGCAGATTGGTTATATGAGCTTCCACAGTGGGATAACCTTCTTGATGAAGCTACAAGAAAAGATTTATACAAGAAGCAGAAGTTATCAGGAACTATCGTTAAGGGCAAGAAGATTGGACGTAATGATCCATGTCCTTGCGGAAGCGGTAAGAAGTACAAACAGTGCTGTGGAAAGAACGCTTAATTGGTAATAAACAGTTTGTCGGTTAACCTGCAGGTAGTCTTAAGACTGCCCGCAGGTCTTTTGAATTTATGCGAATTGGAGATAATATGGAAGCATATACAGGATTTGCCTATGTCTATGATGAGTATATGGACAATATACCATATGACGAATGGGAAGAGTATTTAGTAGAACTATTAAAAGAGAATGGTATAGACAAAGATAATACAGTTATAGACCTTGGCTGTGGCACAGGAACAGTGACAAGAATGTTGGATAAAGAGGGGTATAACTGCACAGGAATAGATTTATCTGAGGATATGCTTTCTATAGCAAGTGACAAGACATATGACAGCGGACAGCAGATAATATACAGTTGTCAGGATATGAGGGATTTCGAAGTTCCATATGAGACAGATGCATTTATAAGTATTGGTGACTCAATGAATTATATAACAGCTAATGATGATTTGTGTGATGTGTTTAAATGTGTAAAGAAAGGCCTGAAACAGGGAGGAGTATTTATATTTGATTTAAAGACAATACATTTTTTTAAGGATATATTAGCTGATAATACATATGCTGAGAATAGGGAAGATTCAGCGTTTATATGGGACAATTATTATGATGAGGAGAGTTCTAATAATGAGTATGAGCTTGCCGTATTCGTAAGAAATGAAGATGGAACATTTGACAGATTTGAGGAAGAACACTATCAGCATGGTTTTACTTTGGAAGAAGTATCTGATGCTGTAAAAAAGGCTGGACTTAAAATCAGGAATGTATATGATGCTTTTTCACATAATGCACCTGATGATAATTCCGAAAGGCTGTATTATATAATAGAAAAATAGCTGCGTGCCATTATGCACGCATATAAGCAATAAAGTATTATATAACAAAAGTAATAATGAGTTATGTAATACGCAGATAGTGAATCGTGCACTGAAATATGCACAGGAAAGAGGAATGTTATGAAAGACTATATAGTAAGAGCAACAGCCGCTAATGGACAGGTAAGAGCATTTGCGGCTACTACAAGAGGTGTTGTTGAAACAGCAAGAAAAGATCATAATACAAGCCCTATAGCAACTGTAGCACTTGGAAGACTTCTTACAGGTGCAGCTATGATGGGAATAATGATGAAGAATGATTCAGATATACTTACTGTCCAGATTAAGGGAAATGGACCAATTGGTGCGATGACAGTAACAGCAGAGCCTAATGGACATGTAAAGGGCTTTGTTGCCAATCCGGAGGTTATGCTTCCATTAAAGAATGGACATATGGATATAGCCGGTGCAGTTGGTATCGGTGTTTTAAGTGTAATTAAGGATATTGGCTTAAGAGAGCCTTATGTTGGAGATACTATTCTTATAACAAGTGAGATAGCTGATGACCTGACATACTATTTTGCAACAAGTGAGCAGGTTCCATCATCAGTAGGACTTGGTGTTCTTATGAATAAGGACAACACAGTAAGGGAAGCTGGCGGATTTATTATACAGCTTATGCCTAATGCAACAGATGAGTTTATAGATAAGCTTGAAAAGAGAATTAAAGAGATTAAGTCGGTTACTAATATGCTTGATGAGGGCATGACACCGGAGGATATATTAGAGCATATATTAGGAGATATGGATTTACAGATACTTGATACAGTTCCTACAGAATTCTACTGCAACTGCTCTAAGGAAAGAGTAAGTGCGGCTGTAATAAGTGTTGGTAAAGAGGAGCTTCAGAAGATGATAGATGAGGGCGAACCAATAGAGGTAAACTGCCATTTCTGTAACAGCCACTACAAATTCAGCGTTGATGAGTTAAAGGATATGCTTATTAAAGCAAGATAATGAATATAAATCAGCTATTTCTTGAATTTATTATATAATTGCTGTATTATTAATTTAATATGGATTGATTAAGCAGGAACTGTTTAGGAGGAACTTACTAATGGATAACGAGACTGTTTCAAAGAATTTTATTGAACAGATTATTGATAAGGATATTGAGGAGGGACATTGCCAGAAGGTAGTCACAAGATTCCCACCAGAACCTAATGGATATCTTCATATAGGACATGCCAAATCAATATTACTTAATTATGGACTTGCCAAGGAATATAATGGTCAGTTTAATATGAGATTTGATGATACTAACCCAACAAAGGAAAAGGTTGAGTTCGTAGACTCTATTAAGAAGGATGTTGAATGGCTTGGTGCTAAATGGAATGGAGATGTTCTTTTTGCATCTAATTATTTTCCACAGATGTATGAAGCTGCTATCAGACTTATCAAGAAGGGAAAGGCTTATGTAGATGACCTTTCAGCAGAGGAGATAAGACAGTATAGAGGAACACTTACAGAGCCGGGCAAGGAAAGTCCTTACAGAGAGCGTTCTGTAGAGGAAAATCTCAAGCTTTTTGAAGAGATGAAGGAAGGTAAGTATGCAGACGGAGAGAAAGTATTAAGAGCTAAGATTGATATGGCTTCTCCTAATATCAATATGAGAGATCCTATTATATACAGGGTTGCTCATATGACACACCACAGAACAGGTGATGAGTGGTGCATATATCCTATGTACGACTTTGCACATCCTATTGAGGATGCTGTTGAGGGAATAACACACTCTATCTGTACACTTGAGTTTGAAGACCACAGACCATTATATGACTGGGTTATTATTGAGACAGGATATAAGACATCACCAGAGGAAAATCCTAAGCAGATTGAGTTTGCCAAGTTATATCTTACTAATGTAGTAACAGGTAAAAGATATATTAAGAAGCTTGTAGAGGATGGTGTTGTAGACGGCTGGGACGACCCAAGGCTTGTATCTATAGCTGCTTTAAGAAGAAGAGGTTTTACACCAGAATCTATAAAGATGTTCGTGGACCTTGTAGGTGTTACTAAGGCACAGGGTTCAGTTGAATATCCTATGCTTGAATACTGCATAAGAGAAGACTTAAAGCTTAAGGTTAAGAGAATGATGGCTATTCTTGATCCTGTTAAACTTGTTATTGACAACTATCCAGAAGATCAGGTTGAATATATGGACGTTGCCAATAATCAGGAAAATCCAGAAATGGGAACAAGAAAAGTACCATTTACTAAAGAATTATACATTGAAAGGGAAGATTTTATGGAAGAACCTCCAAAGAAGTATTTCAGAATGTTCCCAGGCAATGAAGTAAGACTTATGAATGCTTATTATGTAACATGCACAGGCGTTGATAAAGACGAGAATGGCAATATTACTTGTATTCATTGTACTTACGATCCAGAGACAAAGGGCGGCAATTTTACTGGAAGAAAAGTTAAAGGAACTATACACTGGGTATCAGCATCAAGGGGAATAAATGCTGAGGTAAGATTGTATGATAATATTGTAGACGAAGAAAAGGGTGTATACAATGAGGATGGTTCTATGAACATTAATCCTAATTCACTTACAATTCTTAAGAACTGTGTATTAGAGCCAGAGCTTGCTAATGCCAGGCCAGAGGACAGATTCCAGTTTGTAAGAAATGGATATTTCTGTGTTGACAACAAGGATTCAAAGGGGAATGTATTGGTGTTCAATAGAATAGTTTCATTGAAAAGCTCATTTAAACTTCAGAAGTAATTAATGCCATTATAATGGCAGTATGGGTAATGATATGGAAATCAAAGATGAAAAGTCTTATATATTTGATAAGACGATGAAATGTAATGTATGTAACAAAGAGTTTACTACTAAGCAGGTAAGAACTGGCAAAGCCAGATATACAGGAACTAACGACATACTTAAGCCATTGTATACAGGAATAGATAGTACGAAGTATGATATTATTATGTGTCCTCATTGTGGTTATGCGGCAGTTCCGAGAACTTATGGAAAGCTGACACCTAAACAGAGGCAGCTTATCAGAGATAATATTGAAGGTAAATTCAAGGTTACATGGAAGGAAGAGGACAGCTATTCTTATGATGTAGCGATAAGACGTTGTAAAATGGCACTTCTTACGGAGATGATAACAGGTACTAAGATAAGTGAAAGTGCATATCTTTGTTTAAGATTAGCGTGGCTTTATGATGGCAGGATTGAAGAACTTAGAAGCCAGAATGCCAGTGAAGAAATAATTAACCAACACCTGAAATCCCAGCAGGAGTATATTCAGGATGCCTATAAAGGATTTAAGGAGGCAGTTCAGACACAATACCCTCCTATATGTGGTATGGATGAGAATACAATTAATTATCTGCTCGCCAGCCTTGGCATAAAATGCAAAGATTATGGTACAGCAAAGCAGTTTGCCTCATCAATAGTAACATCCAGGTCTGCACAGGCAGGTCTTAAGGAGAAGGCAAGGGGATTGTTAGGACAGATTAAAGCAAATGAATAGAATTAAGACAGTGTTTCAAAAGCTATGGTCATATGAGACATTTCATATATTCATGTATTCAATTGCACTAAATGCAGTGATTGAATGTCTTAATAACAGAGGATTAACAGGACTTTTGAAGATATTCACAAGTCCTGTTATCTTTCTTATGAACACCTTGATAATAATGACTACATTATCAATAGGGTTGTTCTTTAAGAGAAGAATATTTGTATATGTGCTTATGGCTGTATTGTGGATTATATTAGCATTTATTAACTTTGTAGTGTTGTATTCACGAAAGACACCATTTACAGCGATGGATATATATCTTATAAGTGATGCCATAAAGGTCATACCGCTGTATATTAATGTATTCCAGATGATACTTATAGTAGTCGGGATAATCGCAGTTATATCAGGGCTTGTAATGTTGTTTAAAAGAACAAAGGTGTATACACAGGAACTGCCATTATATAAGCAGTTATTACATTCAGGCTTTAAGTTTGCAGTGATATTCCTGCTTACATATGCGGTTGCGGCAAGCCTTATAATTAATGGATATGTACAGACACATTTTGGCAATCTTGCACAGGCATATAAGCAGTATGGATTTGTGTATTGCTTTACAAGCAGTATTAAAGACCGTGGAATAAGCAAGTCCAAGGAATATTCAGAAGAATATATTGATGGAATAAAAGATGAGCTTGATGAAAATGTACCTGACGCATCAGAGACTTCACCTAATATAATATTTGTACAGCTTGAATCATTTTTTGACCCTAAGCTTGTAAAGGGTGTTACATTTTCAAGTAATCCAACACCTAATCTTGACAGGATAATGAAAGAATATTCGTCAGGATATCTGTCAGTGCCTTGCTTTGGTGCAGGTACGGCTAATACTGAATTTGAGGTTCAGACAGGCGTTAACCTTGATGATTTTGGACCAGGTGAATATCCTTACAGGACAGTTATGCAGTCAAAGACGTGTGAGTCAGCCGCTTATGATTTAAGAAAGCTTGGCTATTCAACACACGCAATCCATAATAATGATGCAACATTTTATGACAGATATAAGGTATTCTCACATCTTGGATATGATACTTTTACATCTATTGAATATATGGATAGTGATTATCAGAAGACGCCACTTGGCTGGGCTAAGGATAAAATGCTTACAGCACAGATAAAGAAGGCTCTTGACTCAACAGAAGGAGCAGATTATATATTTACTATATCAGTTCAGGGACATGGAGATTATCCAACGACAATGCCAGAGGGCTTTATTCCAGGAATAACAGTTTCAGGATTTTTTGATGAAGAGGAACAGGTACAGTTCGAGTATTATGTTAACCAGATTCACGAGATGGATACATTTATAGGTGAACTTACTAATATGTTATCCAGAAGAAATGAAGAAACCGTACTTGTTATGTATGGCGATCATCTTCCAACATTTAATTTCACTAATGATACTATGGAGAATGGTGATATATACCAGACAGAGTATTTTATATGGTCTAATTATGGTTTAGAGAAGAAAGATATTGATCTTCAGGCATATCAGCTATCAGCTGCAGTGTTTGACAGGCTTGGAATATCAGAAGGTTATATTATGAAGTTCCATCAGGCAAAGCATAATGATGCTGATTACCTTAAGAAGTTAAAGGTACTTGAATACGATATATTGTATGGTGATAAACAGATATATGACGGAAAAGTTCCTTATGTAGCCACAGATTTAAAAATGGGAATTGACGATATTACAATAGATGAAGTGTATGATTATAAGGATTATGTATGTATAAGCGGTAAGAATTTCAATGATTTCAGCACTGTATACATTAATAATAAAGAGCAGGAAAATGCAGAGCTTATAAGTAGTACAATGATAAGAGTACCTAAACGCAGTATCAAATCAGGAGATGAAATAGCAATAGCCCAGAGAGGCAATGATAAGATAGAGCTTGGAAGAACCACATATATTGTGCCAAATTAATTAGAATTATAATAAATAAATTGACACTAACAATTGAAAATGTTAATATGAAAAAGGTGTAATCACCACATATTAAATTTGGAGGTACTTGAAATGAAAGGTACAGTAAAGTGGTTCAATAACCAGAAGGGTTACGGCTTTATAAGTGATGAGTCTGGAAAGGATGTTTTTGTTCATTATTCAGGACTTAATATGGAAGGTTTCAAGTCTTTAGAGGAAGGTGCTGCTGTTGAGTTTGATGTAACAGAAGGTGCTAAGGGTCCTCAGGCTGTCAACGTAACAAAATTATAATCCGAATGGTTTGCAGTGTGCCTTTTCCTGATTTATATATAGATTTTTGAAAAGATATATTGTTATACAATTAAGATTATTAAAGAGCAGTCGCTTCTGGGTGGCTGCTCTTTTGTATATAGTGGAGATGATTATTATAATTTTTTTTATATATAGTTAATTGTATAAGAAGTGCATTGTATGTTAGAATTAATAACAGATAAATATTACGGAGGAATTATTGTGGAAGAATATGGTATCAGTTTAGAAAATGGAATACCTGCAGGAGCAGAGAATATGCTGTCAGCAGGCGGAATTCTTTTATTATCGGCATTTATAGTGCTTACTATAGTTGTCATTAAAAGGTGGAATGGACGTTTTGTTAATGTGCTGGCTGGTGCATTTGCATACTCAATATTTGTATTTATATGCTGTAACCTGATTATGTCAGCACTTGCACTTATCCCATCAATAGATGAAGCATTTACTAATAACAGTACAGCATATACAGTTGTATATTCAATTCTTGCGGCTGTTGCAATGACATTTGCAAGATATGTATTGTGCAGGTTTATGAATGGGAGATTTGAAAGAAAAGGCGATATATATTTATCAGGTATAGGTCTTGCTTTAGGTGATGGAGTTCTATATGGACTTACAGTCATATCTACAATGTCAATAGCCACAGCTATTAACAATGAGGGGATTGATGCAATGATGGCAGGACTTACACAGAATGATACAGAAACATTTTACCAGACACTTGGTAATCTTGTTAATGCACCATCATATTTGTGGTTATTAATGGGAATAGCCTTCACACTTGATGTTATTCTTTCTATAGCACTCAGTGCTGCTATACAGGCATATGTTAAGGGTGTGGCTTCTTATATGACAGGCTGTTATGTTGCAATAATACAGTTTGCAAGTTATATATCATTCCAGATATTTGATTACAGTTCGCCAGTATCAATAATAGTCTGCTTTGTTATTAAGATGGTTATAGATATTGCGGCAATAGCATATGTGTTCAAGGTTGTTGTCAGGGAGATGAATTACGCTAATGACTGATATAGTAACTGGTTTAACAACAGAAGAGGTAAATAAATTAAAAGAGCAGGGTTTAGATAATATTCCTGTAGGCAATCAGTCTAAGACAATAGGACAGATAATCGCAGGAAATGTATTTACATATTTTAACTTTGTATTTGCGGTATTTGCAGCACTTTTAATTCTTGTAAGGTCATATATTAATATGACCTTTTTGCCTATTATATTGCTTAATACTATACTTGGTATAGTACAGGAAATAAAAGCCAAGATAGTATTAGACAGGCTTACTGTTGTTAATGCCCCTAGAACTAAGGTTATAAGGGACAGTGCTGTATCAGAGGTCGATTCAGTTACACTTGTTAAAGGCGATGTATGTATATTCACAGCAGGCAACCAGCTCAGTGCCGATGCCATACTTGCAGAGGGCTGTGTCAGAGTTAATGAGGCGATGGTAACAGGTGAATCTGACGAAGTTATTAAAAATAAAGGAGACATATTATTATCAGGAAGTTATATTGTATCAGGAGAATGTAAGGCAGTTCTTACGCAAGTAGGCCATAAGGCGTATGCGGCAAGACTGGCATTGGAAGCCAAGGCAGGGCGTAAGAAAAAAAAGACCGATATGATGAAATCTTTGGATAATCTTGTCAAAATAATTGGAGTTGTAATAGTTCCACTTGGAATTATTATGTATGTGCAGAGCCATTTCTTTCTTGGGCATACTATAAAGAATAGTGTTGTATCTATGGTTGCCTCACTGGTAGGAATGATTCCGGAAGGTCTGTATCTGCTTGCCAGCGTGGCTTTAGTAGTCAGTGTCAAGAAGCTAGCCAGGAGCAATGTATTAGTACATGAGATGAATTGTGTGGAGACACTTGCAAGGGTTAATGTGTTGTGCGTTGATAAGACAGGTACAATTACAAGACCGGATATGTCTGTAAGTGATGTTGTATTTTTAAAGGACAATGTAGGAAAGCTTATTGCAGGAGTTGCCGGCAATATGGATGATGATAATGAAACGATGAAAGCGATAAAGGATTATTACCATATTACGGACAGGGATAATAGTGCAGAGAGAGTATACTCATTTTCTTCACAGAACAAATACAGCGGAGCAGTATTAGATGGCAGATGTTATATATTCGGTGCACCTGAATATGTACTGCTTGATACATATGCAGAATATGAGGATATATTTGAAAGATATTCAGGACACGGAGAAAGAATACTTGTATTTGGCGAGTGTGTGGGTGACCCTTGCGGTAATATTATAGAAGAAGCAGTTAATCCTTATGCTTTTATAATATTGGAGAATGAGATAAGGGATACAGCCAAAGAAACATTTGGATACTTTGCTTCGCAAGGTGTGGATATAGTTGTTATATCCGGAGATAATCCGGTCACAGCTTCAAAGGTGGCTGTGAGGGCAGGAATTAACAATGCAGAGAATTATATAGATGCAACGACACTTAAGAGCAGACAGGATATAAGGGAAGCGATAACTAAGTATACTGTATTCGGAAGAGTTGTTCCAAGCCAGAAGAAGGAGATTATAGAAGCCTATAAAGAAAGCGGCAAGGTTGTAGCTATGACAGGAGATGGAGTTAATGATGTGCTAGCGTTAAAATGTGCTGACTGTAGTGTGGCTATGGCATCGGGAAGCGAGGCAGCAAGCAATGCGGCACAGGTAGTTCTTTTAGACTCAGATTTTTCCAAAATGCCTCAGGTTGTGCTTGAGGGCAGGCGTGTGGTTAATAATATACAGAGGTCAGCTTCTCTATTTCTTGTTAAAAATATATTCTCGATATTAACGACAATATTTACACTTATAGCGGCTAACCTTTATCCGCTTTATCCAACTCAATTGTCACTGCTTGGAGCATTTACAATTGGAACACCGGCATTCTTTCTGGCATTACAGCCTAATAAGAATATAATACGTGGGGATTTCCTTACGAATGTCATTATAAAGGCACTGCCCGCAGGAATAACTGATTTTATTATGCTGGCGGTGATATCGATACATGGTGCAGTTATTGGAATGAGCAATGAGCAGATATCAACAGTTGCAATAATAGTACTTCTTATAATCGGAATGATGTCACTTATAAGAATATGCAGGCCATTTGACTGGCTGAGGGCATTGGTATGTATTGCGATGGGGGTTGGAATTGCAATATGTCTATTATTCTTTAAGAAGATATTTGCAATCGCAGCTATCAATATGGTAATGCTTAATATGATTATTGTGTATGCAGTTGTTGCAGTTGGACTGTTTGTACTGATGTGCAGGATTGTAGGCACAGTAATAGAATATATTGAAGGTCATAGCAGAAGATTTAGAAAGCTTCTTAAGGGGTAGCTGCAAGATTTATAAAGATTGGTGGAGCTCTTGGTTGTATCGGATTGAATATATAAAATGTATATAATATGCAAAGATATATAATATGCAAAAGATATATAATGTATAAAATGTATGGATTATGCCGCTGTGGCTGGATTATAATCCATACATTTTTAATTTTAAAAGGCAGATTTATTTTCCAGCCGCCTTTTTAGAATAGTCAGTTGTTACAAGCTTTTCATAAGGCACATCACTGCCAAGCTCGCCAGACTGCTTTAATATGTCTTTAAGAAGCTCAAAGCTTTTCTTTTCAAAGATAGTGTCGCCATTCCATGTATCCTGCGTCTTGTAACGGTCAACAATGGTTGTTATAGTATCAAGGTCGGTTTCAGGAAACTGTGGAGCGATAACTTCTGCGATTTCACTGCTGGTGTGGGAATTGACGTAGTCAAGGCCTTTCTGGATAGCGTTAGTAAAGCCTTGGATTACATCAGGGTGTTTTTCAATAAAGCTTTTGTTAGCACAGTAGGCAGTATAAGGAACATATCCGCTGTCAGTACCAAGAGAAGCTACTACATAGCCTTCCTTCTGCTGTTCAAGGAGCGTTGCAGAAGGCTCAAATTCTACAGTGTAATCAGCTATTCCTGATGTGAAAGCGGCTGCTGTAGAACCAAAGTCAACATTTTGAAGTATTGTAAGGTCATCTACAGGAGATATTCCATTTTTCTTAAGGATATATTCGAAAAGCATCTGAGGCATACCGCCGGCTCTGCCACCAAGAACTGTCCTGCCTTTAAGATTATCCCATTTAAAATCAGTTTCATTATCGCGGGATACAAGAAAATTGCCTGCACGTTGGGTAAGCTGGGCGAAGTTGACAGCGTAGTCAGTAGAACCTTCCTGATATACATATATAGAACTTTCTGAACCCATAAAACCGATATCAGCTTCTTTTGATACAAGAGCGGTCATTACCTTATCAGCACCAAAGCCTGTGACAAGATTAAGGTCAATGCTCTCATCTTCAAAATATCCAAGCTCAATAGATACATATTGTGGTGCGTAGAATATAGAATGGGCAACCTCGCTGAGTGTAATCTTAACTGTAGAATTATCGGTATCTTTTCTGCACGCAAATGCACTCATTATCATCATTACACATAACAGCATAGCAATGACACGTTTGATTGTCTTCAATAAAATCCTCCATTCTAAATGTATAAAACACATTTTTATCTGTTCAATAATTATATTATTCAGATGAATTAATATATGTGATTAAATCTGTGAAAAATGTTAAAAAAGCTAATTATTTAGTTGGCTAAATATATTAAATATGTTAAAATAAACTATAAAAAGTAGCAATGAATGGAGGTCGTTTTGTTATGTTTGGAAAAAATAGAACAGCACAAGACACATTAGGCAATGACAGAGAATTATTATTGCAGGCTATGGATAAGATAATAGCCGGCGATTTCAGTGAGGTCTCTGCTGAAGGTTTTAGAGATCCTATATATGCAGAAAAGCTTAACCAGATGATTGGTGCATATAAGAAAGCTAATAATAATTATATTATGAGACTTAATGAGGCAATGCAGTCTATAGGAGATAATTCATATGTTAAGAATATGCTTGATCAGGTGTATACACAACAGCAGTCTATAACAGATATGAATTCTTCAAGCCAGATACTTAAGGAGTCAATTGGTAATATTTCAGACGCAATGGGTGAGATTCGTGATAATACCCACGATATGTTACAGGTGTCACAGAGTAGTGCTGCTAATATGAACGACAGTATAACAGTCGTTAATGAATCATCACAGAAGATAGCAGATATTAATAACCAGGTTAATGCATTCCACGAGAAGATTAATAAGATCGGCGAGATTGTTGATATCGTTAAGAAGGTAGCAAGCCAGAGTAATCTTCTTGCACTTAATGCTTCAATTGAGGCTGCAAGAGCAGGTGAAGCAGGAAAGGGCTTTGCAGTAGTTGCTGATCAGGTAAGACAACTTTCAAGCAATACATCTGAGTCGGCAGAAGATATTGTTAAATATGTCAATGAACTTAAGCAGGATATTGAAGTGCTTGCTAATTCAATGAATGAGACAACGGTCAAGTTATCAGAAGGTAATGAAAAGGTAGAGATATCATTAAGAGATATTGAGCGAATGAATGAACAGATGGTAGCAATCAATGCTTCTGTAGAAAGCATTTTCAATGACATTGACAGACAGTCAGAGACAACAACAGAATTTACTAATCAGGTACAGACAATAGCAGATTCTTACGGAATGCTGACTAAGGAATGTACAGAGACTGGTACCCATATATTCAAGATAGGAAGATACATAGATACCTGCCGAAGCGATATGTTCAGGGAAGCTGGTAAAGTAACAACTCAGGATATGTTAAAAATATTCGAGATTGACCACTTTATTGTTATGTGGAGAGTGTATAACAATGTCGCAGATTTCGAGAGATTAAAGATAACACAGCTTAACAATCAAGACAGTTGTAAGCTTGGTAAGTGGATGCATGCACAGACAGATCCTAAGATTACAGGAAGTCAGGAATTCAAGAAGCTTGATTCTGCACACAGACTTGTTCACAAGTATGCTTGTGATTCTTGGATGGCTAAGGATAAGGGAGATGCTGCTGCAGCTATTGCGGCATTTGAAAAGTGCCGTGAAGCTTATGGAGAATTCAAGAAGGCTATCGGTGAGATGAGGAGCTATATGAGAACAATTGGATATACAGATGAGACTAAGATAGTTATCTTCAGGAATTAGTTAAATATAATCACAGATTATAAGATAAGCTGGAATTTACATAGCTGTCTTTAATGCAGGATATGCCTTAAGGATATAAGCTTGTAGAATTCCAGCTTTTTTTTATTTATAAAATTTAATTATTTATATACTATTTATATATGGGATTTAATTAACAAAATTTAACCACATATATAATGGATTTTAATAATAAAACTCAATCATCTATATACTGGACTTTTTAATAATAAGAGTTCATAATATAAGTTATGAATAAATAATGATATATTCGTGATTACTATGACAAGCAGGTATGCATTAAGACTGCCTGTTGTCCCTTCGCAATACAGCAATGTTGTATTAAATTGCGTAAGAATGGAGATTGTTATGAGAGAGGTATATGTAATAGGACATAAGAACCCGGATACAGATTCGGTGTGCTCAGCAATATGCTATTCCAGACTGAAAAATCTGATTACTGGAAGTGAGGATTATATTCCTAAAAGAGCAGGACATCTTAACGAAGAAACTCAGTATGTTCTTGAAAAATGTGGTGTAAAACCTCCTGCATATATTAAAGATGTTAGACCTCAGGTAAGAGATATTGATGTCAGGAAGATAAGTGGAATATCGGAAGATCTTTCAGTAAGAAATGCGTGGAAATTAATGAAAGAAAGAGGTGTTGAGACACTTCCTATCATTGAAGATGATAAGCTGAAAGGACTTGTTACAATCAGTGATGTTGCTAAGTCATATTTTGAAATGTATGACAGTGATATATTATCTGTTTCAGGCACAAGTCTCAGTAATATCGTGGATACCCTTAAGGGCGAAGTTATAACTGGTGATATAGATAAGCATTTTAATAAGGGGAAGATGATTATTGCTGCCGCCAATCCTGATATGATGGAAAATATGATTGAAGAGGGTGATTTTGTAATTCTTGGCAATAGATATGAGTCACAATTATGTGCTATTGAGATGGAGGCGGGATGTCTTATAATATGTGAGGGTGCAAAGGTATCAAGCACAATAACCAAGATAGCTGCACAGCATAATTGTGTTATAATATCGACAGCGTATGATACATATACAGTTGCAAGACTTATTAATCAGGCCATTCCTGTAAGTTTCTTTATGAAGCAGGAAGCACTTATTAAGTTCAAGCTAAACGATTTTATTGAAGATATACAGGATATAATGGCTAAGAAGCGTTACAGGGATTTCCCAATTGAGGACGATACAGGCAGATATGTCGGTATGATTTCAAGAAGAAATATTATTAAGACCGATAAGAAGAAGATAATTCTTGTAGACCATAATGAAAAAAATCAGGCTGTATTTGGTATTGAGGATACTGATATATTAGAGATAATAGATCATCACAGACTTGGCTGCATACAGACGATAACACCTGTATTTTTCAGAAATCAGCCGCTTGGCTGTACTGCAACAATAATATATCAGATGTACTGTGAGCATAATATAGATATTGATAAGACGACAGCCGCACTGTTATGTTCGGCAATAATATCAGATACGCTTATATTAAAATCACCAACCTGCACACACTATGATGTTGATGCCTGTCAGGTATTAGCTGATATAGCTGGTATTGATATAGAAGAATACGGCAGGGAAATGTTCAGGGCAGGAAGTAATCTTTCCGACAAATCAGAAGAAGAGATATTCTATAGGGATTACAAGAAGTTCTCAATTGGAGAGATAACTGTAGGTGTTGGACAAGTAAATTGTATGAGTCAGGAAGAGATAGAGGGGCTTATTAAGAAAGAAGCTTCTTATATCACAAGTGTTACGGATAAGTCAGATGAGATAAATATTGCATATCTTCTTCTGACAGATGTAATGAAAGAGACATCTTATGTTATGTTATCAGGTAAGAATGCTGAACAGGTGCTTATGCAGGCATTTAACCTTGATGAGATAACCAACAATTATGTAATACTTCCTGGTGTTGTTTCGCGTAAAAAGCAGTTCCTGCCAGCTATAGTTGAGGTATTACAGCAATAATGTGAAGATGAGGATATATAGCAGTAATTGGTAATTTGCAGGTATAGTTGATGTAGATATATAGTGGTAATGCACAGGTATAGCTGATGTAAATATATAGCAGTAATTAGTAATTTACAGGTATAGCTGATGCAGATATATTGTGGTATTGCATATGTATAACAGTATTATAAATTGGTATTGTATATATAGTAATATTACAGATTAGAAAGTGTATATATGCACAGAAATGAGGAGTAACAACAATGAAGAAGTTAATGAGAAATGACCCTTGCTGGTGTGGCAGTAAAAAGCCTTATTGTGAATGCCATATGGATTTTGATAAGAAAATTGAAATGTACAGAAAGAAATTCCACAAAGTTCCACCAAGAAGCATTATAAAGAATGAAGAACAGCTTCAGGGTATGAGAGAGAGCAGTAAGATTAATATTGCTGTACTTGATTATGTAGCTGAGAACATTAAAGTGGGTATGACAACACAGGAAATTGATGAGATGGTGTATGAAAAGACAACAGCTATGGGTGGAATTCCAGCACCTCTTAATTATGAAGGATTTCCAAAGAGTGTGTGTACATCTATTAACAATGAAGTATGTCACGGTATTCCATCATCTAATATAGTATTAGCAGATGGTGATATCGTAAATGTTGACTGCTCAACAATTCTTAATGGCTATTTTTCAGATTCTTCAAGAATGTTCTGTTTAGGAAATGTTGCACCAGAGCATAAGAAGCTTGTAGATGTTGCAAAGGAATGTGTGGAGCTTGGACTTGCACAGGTTAAGCCCTGGGGACATCTGGGGGATGTTGCAGATGCAATAAGCAAGCACGCCAAGGAAAATGGATATTCAGTGGTTCGTGAAGTGGGCGGACACGGAATTGGTCTTGAATTCCACGAAACACCATTTGTCAGTTATGTTATTAAGAAGGGAACAGGTATGGTTATGGCACCCGGTATGGTATTCACTATTGAGCCAATGATTAATGCCGGTTACCCGGATGTATATGTTGATGATGACAATGGCTGGACAATATACACAGAAGATGATTCATATTCAGCACAGTGGGAAATAATGGTTCACGTTACTGATGATGGATATGAGGTTATGACATACTAATTAAGAATATATAATTATTATTTGATACAAATTATTATTGGATATAGAAGCTATCTGATGTGGAAGAATTCGTATGGTTCACACGCAGCTTGTATAGACAGGAAATATAAGGAAGATACAGGAGAGCGTACACCTGCCAGACAGCTTTATATATTAATAAAGGGGCTGCCGCACTAAGAAATGTATATATTATATAGATTGATAGTTAAGTCGGTATATCTATATAGTTATATTTTCTTATTGCGACAGTCCAATTTTATGCTATAGACTATGATTTCATATTGGCATAATTATTTCTTGATACAGTTGCAGTTTTTATCAAATTCAGGATTGTATAGATAGTAATTATTACAGTCAAGCTTGCTCTGTATTATAGATAAGGCTTCACCAAAACGTTGGAAGTGGACGATTTCACGCTCTCTTAAGAATTTAAGTGGGTCGAGAACATCGGGGTCATCTTTGGCAAGCCTTATAAGGTTATCGTAAGTTGTGCGTGCCTTTTGTTCTGCCGCCATATCTTCAACGATATCTGTTATAGAATCACCTTTTGATTGGAATTCGCACGCATTAAATGGAATACCACCTGCCGCCTGAGGCCACACGGCTGATGTATGGTCTACATAGTAGGCTTCAAAAGGAGTTCCTTTAATCTGTTCCATTGTAAGGTTTCTTGTGAGCTGATGAACCATTGTGCTAATCATTTCAAAATGCCCCAGCTCCTCAGTGCCGATATCTGTAAGCAGCCCGGCAACTTCCCTGTATGGCATAGAATATCTTTGCGAGATGTAACGCATAGAAGCACCAAGCTCGCCGTCCGGTCCACCATACTTCAATAAGGTATACTGCTGAAAAGCCAGCATATATGCGGGTTTGACAACTTGGTAAAAATATAGTAAGTAAAATGTTTGCTATTTATTTTTGCAGGAAGAAGTACACTTCCAATTTATCATTTTCTTTATCATATACCATATGGTCAACAACACTTCTTATAGCATTAGCCCTTGTAAGAGTATTATTAGAGGTATCTTTTATAATGTCATATACAGTTGATATGCTCTTAAGCATAGCAGCATTGGAGTCTGTACTGGAAGTATTATTAAATGCTTCTAACTGCTTTTCAAGTGCAGCACGTTCATCCTTAAGAAGCTGCTTATTCTCTTTGTATTCCTCTAAGGTGTCGATTCCATCCCGGTATGCCTGTTTAATTCTTGCTTCTTTATCCTCTAGTTTAGATAACTGACTTAAGATAACACTTCTGTCATCTGTATCAGGCTCATTTGAGCCTTTTTTAAGTTCGTAATGCAATTCCACACTTCCATTTAAAGCACGTTCAAATGCTTCATATACAGCCTGTTCAAGTGCGACAGTTTTAATATAGTGACTATGTGAACATTTTCCTTTGCTGTAATTGCCACACTGGTAACGTGTAGCATTAAGTCCAGCCATTAGCGATGCACCACAATCTGAACATTTGACAATTCCACCCAGCCAGTGTTTCATATGCCCTGCAGCTCTTGCTTTGTAAGGACGGCTTCTCAGTGCTATAAGATGCTGGACTTCATCCCAAGTCTCTTTATCAATCAGAGATTCATGTTTGCCTTCTGCTATGATCCAGTCGCTAACAGATTTAATAGTATGGTCATCATGTTTCTGTCTGTTCCATCTTACAGCACCGTAGTAGAATGGATTGGATAATATGTATTCCACAGTACGTCCTTCATATGTCGAACCACGTTTAGTCCGGTACCCAAGAGAATTAAGCTCTCTGGCAATCTCTAAGTAACTATGGCCGGATATATAATCATGATAAATCTTACGTACGATAACAGCCTCATCATCATATATGTATGGAATGCCAGTGTCTTTATTCATCTTATAACCCAGCGGAAGGGAAGACTGGTAGCCACCTCTTAATGCTTTTTCTGTCATGCCACGTAGAACTTCTCCGGAGAGACGGATAGAGTAGTATTCATCCATCCATTCAATTATTCTTTCAATAAGACTTCCAAAAGGACCATCAATCAAAGGCTCTGATATGCTCACAACCTCAACGTGGTTCTTTTTCAGTAAAGACTTATATACGATAGACTCTTCCTGGTTACGCGCAAATCGGCTGAATTTCCATACAAGAATGACATCAAAAGGGTGTTCTTTGCTTTTTGCCATTCCTATCATTTTCATAAATTCTGGTCTTTTATCAGCTTTCTTGCCGGAAATACCATTATCAAGATAGATATTACTTGCCAGAAGTGACATATTATTCTTTTTAGCAAAGTCTATCAGAAGACGTTTTTGTGCATCCGGAGAAAGTTCTTCCTGTTTGTCAGTAGATACACGGATATAAGCACATGCAGATTTCATATTAAGTATATCCTTAGCCATATTAATCATCCTTTCTGTAAAATATATGCAAGTTGCACCGGTGCAACTCAAAAATGGGTACAAAAATAACACCACTTGCAAAAGCGGTGCTATGAATGATATAATATAGCTTGTCTAGGGCGGTATTATATCATAAGCACAGCTTATGTAAGTATCGTGGTAAAAGCTCTTGTGTTGGTAGCACAGGGGCTTTTATTTATTTTTAAATCATAACGGCATTATCACCGAGATGGTATAAAAAGACTCTGGACCCGAAGGACACCAGAGTACATTCAAGAGTAGTGTATCTTGAATGTATATTAGTGTCAATAGTCATTCCCACATCTCCAACACATAAAATGTTGGTTTAAAGCTGATAATTATTCGTCTTCATCATCATCAAGAGAGTATGAGTTAGTATAGTTAGAATCAGAAGAAAGAGATTGACGATATTCGCCAGCTACCATTGTTTTGTTAAATTCTGCCGTTGGTTCTATTTCATCAACTATCTTTTCAAGCTCATCTATAGATATCTTGAAAAATTCCTTACGCATATTAACTTTATTTACACGTCTATCATTAAGTATTTCGTGCATCTTATTTTCAAGAGCTACAGCATCTTTAGAGAATATGAAGCTATGTACATCAAATTTAAAAGGAACGCTGGCGTTTCCGAGCTCATTAATTCTGTCTTGAGGTTCAAGCCTACGTGTCATACCTACTTTAAATACATCTTCACCAAAAGCTCCTAAGTTACTTATTATATAAACAGTACCGGCTTTACCATTTTGTAAGTTAGTTATTTCATCCTTTTTAATAATTACTTCACCTAATTGAGATTGAAGTTCAAGGATTCTTGCCTTGAGTTTATCAATTTCTGATTCATCAGTAGTATTTAACATAGTATCTTGCAACTTACTAATTTCAGTATTGAACTTTTCTTCTTCCTGTTGAATATGTTTCTTTTCACGTTCAAGAGCTTTACGTTCTTCAGCTTCCTGTCGCATTTGTTCTTTAAGAGCCATCTGTTCTTGCTTAGCTTGCTCACGTTTAACATAGTAATTATATTCAATTTTAACAGCATTAATAAAGAGATATTCTAATTCGCCTATGAACTTTGTAAGAGTACCAGCAATAGTCTGATTGCCTTCGCCAGCAATCTTAAGGTATTTTGCAGAAATATCTTTTACATGTTCGATTGCAGTATCTAGCTTTTCATATTTTAGTGCATATAATACATTCTGTAATTCAGCTCTTAATGCTATTACCATTAGGTTGTAGATAGCTTTATTAGCTTTGGTTGTATATCTGGCAGAATATTGCTTTAAAAGATTGTCTATAAGCTTTTCATTATCTTTATAAGCTTTTCGCAGACTCTTTATGTCCATACAATGTAATTTAAGAATTACTGAAGGAGCAATTTCTTCGGCATCTTTTAAATCACTTGTGCTTAATATGCAACTATTATAAGGGATTTCTAAATTTATGAAGTTATCAAATGCATAAGCAAAACTTTTATACAATTCTTTGGAACGTGATATTTTACGCTGCTGGGTTGCAAGAGATTTTTTTAGTTTATCATCCTGTTGTTGCAATTCATTAATTTCAGTTCTCAGTTTATCAATTAATACATTATTACTCTGTATTTCTTCATTGAGAGAATCAAGGTTAGCTTTTGCTTCGCTTTCAGCAGAAGCAATCTTTGTGGATGATTCCTGTTCTATTTGTTCAATCTTTTTCTTTGTTTCTATATATTCAGTAACACCTAGCTCATCACATGTTTGTTTCATTTCAGAATATTCCTGCGATAGTTGATTGTTCTGATTGAATGTTTGTGTAAATAGTTCTTTTTGTTTCTTATCATTTACAGCTTTTATGATAAGAAGAATAATGCCGATTATAGGCGGAATAATAAGAAACCAGCATGCACATAAAAGTGCAATAAACCAAGTGCTTAAGTACCATTTTTGTTTTGTGTTCATAATAAATATCCCCCTATTCTTCTCTATGTGCAAATATTTCAACTACCTGAACATCTTTGTCTGGCTTGTCGTAATCGCCATTTTCAATATGCTTCATCTCGTGATGATAAGCCAACATTAGTTGTTCCATTGAGTGTCTGGCATTTAAGACTATGGTATAGGTATCATCATCACAGCAAACAGTATATGCCTTAATTGTGGTAGGCATATCTACATATAAAATATTAGTATCCAATTCCTCACCCTCTTATCTTTAATCATTTTTGTTAGACATTCGGTCAATCATCTCCTTTACAAACTGAATATCTTCTTTTTTAACCTTGCGTGATGCATCAAAGAGAACTTTATAGTCAGGGTTCTCATATAAGAACTGAGCCATATCTCTTGCATCATCATCAAGATAATATATATTATTATCTTCATTAGTATTATAAGAGAGTTTTTTTGTAGCTAAATCATTCATATCTATATTAAATATTTCAGATAATTTTTTTAAGGCTTTAAGTGGTGGTTCAGAAACACCAGACTCCCATTTTTGTATTGTAGTAAATGATTTATAACCAAGCATATTGGCTATGTCATCTTGAGAATATCCTTTTTTAGTTCTTAAAAAACGTATGTTTTCACCAAGGCACATATTAATGTCACCGCCCTTCTTAATTTATATTTGAATAATATAATATAATTGAAGAAAATTCAAGTAGAATTGATAAAAAGATAAAAAAACTTGAAATAAATTCAAAAAAGGTATTGACACTTGAATAAAAATCAAGTAACATATGCTTGAAAATAATTCAAGTTGAAATGAGGTGATGAAAAGTTGAATACAAATGAAATGCAGTTCTCCGTTAAAGAATTAAGAGCAAGAAAAAATGAAACACAGGAGCAAGTTGCCAACAAAATCGGTATTTCTCCCCAAACATACTGCTCATGGGAAAAAGATATATCTAATGTGGCAGTAAGCAAAGTTAGAGCTCTTGCTGAGCATTTCGGTGTAACTCTTAATCAGATAAAATTTTAATTTTTTTTTGAATTTAAACTTGAAATAAATTCAAGTAAATATTCAAAGCAAGTAATATAACAAGGAGGTATTTATATGGTAACAGCAATAGTATATGTATCAATGATACTTATTTTAATTGGTATAGCAGTTCAAATAAGTAAGAACATCCTAAGAAAAGAATTTGGCTTACATGATGAAGCAGGAGGGGAGTTTTATAAAAGAATACGAAAACGTTGCCTTGTTTTAGGGTGCAGAAACAAGGCAACGATATTCTTTGGATGGCGAGCAGGAGTTTGCCGAAAACATTATGATGAGATGCATAAGACTAAGAATTTAGAAAATCGTCAATAAAATTATCAGGGTCTGAAATTTGAGCATCTACTATAATGAATAAGCGCCTAAGGAGAATATTTATCTCTGAATTATTACTGTCAGAAGCGGTGATTAATTCAGAATATGCTTCTAAGCTTTTTTGAACATATAAAAATATAGTACCTTCTTGTAGAAAAGATAACTGTGCAGACTGAGTGCTTTGTTTTAAAAAGAAAAAGCCATTTTTATATTTAGCATAATAAGCACTAGAAAAATTAAGAGGGATAGTTAATGACCTTGTTGAAGTTATGTTATTTAAACTAAGAGGCTTAGTCTTCTCTAAAGTGGGATTAGACGATAATAATTTCCAATATAATTTGTTTTGTTTTGTGTCATCAATACACTTTTGTATAACTTTAATAATAGTTTCAGTGTCCATAGTTACTCCTTTTTTGTAGCCTTGCAACAATGTAATTCAAATCATTGCGAATTATTTTATTATTTACATCCAATTCGTTTTTTTGTAATTGTTTAATACAATGTCTTATTTTGTAATGATAAAAAAATGAAAGCATTAATGAAAAGTTTAATTTTATAGATAATAATTCTTGGATTAATGAGTCACAAATTTGGGGTGTGATAATTTCATCTTGATAAATACAATCTAAGATGGATTGTAACTTTTCGTAATGTATAGTGCTGTTTTTATTATATTCCTGTTTTTGAGAATTAAGGATTTTAATTATAAAGATATTAAAAAATATAGAGCAAATGGAAATTAAAAATCCAAGAATACCACAAATAGCAGATATTTTATTAATAAGCTCCCACATTTTTACATAACTCCTTTCTTAATTACTAGGCTAAGGTAATAGCCTGCGATTAAAGTATAGAAGTTATAACGGAATTAATCAAGATATTCCAAGCAAGTAATATACAAGGAGGTGAGAGCAATTGCGAAGAAAACATATAAGTACATTATCCGTAGCTACGAACCATTCATAGAAGAGAAAGCCAAGACATTTATACAGGCGGTATCAGCTATAAAGAAAATGAAAGTATCTGACATTAAGCATTATGAAGTTATAAGGATACCATTCAGAGAGAGGCATCCTAACTTCCCAATATATTTTTCAATAGCTGCGCTAATGATTATTAGTTTAAGAGGTTAAGAATGAATAGCATAAAAATTAATTACGATAAAGAAGAACTTGAAATAGATGGAGAGAAAATCACAAAGCCATTTATTGTAAAAGTTCCATATGATGATGGCTATCAAAGGGCAAAAGTATTTAATCATAAGAATGGATGGAAAGCAGGAGAGAAACTTCCCTGTATTTCAATAACAAGGAATTGATACAGGGAAGAATAAGTTATTCATAGAAAAATTTTATTGCTCTCAATTCATTGTTTTCAAGAACATAGTCATTCATATAAATTTTTAGGTATTGTCCATCAGGAGAAACAAGAGTGTCACCAACAGATACTACACCTAGATATGAAGGATGTATTAAAACAAAAGGTCGTCCTTGTTCGGTTACAGGAAGACCTTCACAAGTTCCAATTTCAGTAAAGTTGCTGATGATAGTGTATGTAATTGGCATAAACAAACTCCTTTCAAAAATACTCGGCTACGGCAATAGCCTGTGATTAAAGTATAGGAGCTGTGACAGAATTAGGCAAGATATTCTAGCAAGTAACATACAAGGAGGTGAGAGCGTGAGAGAGAATACAGATGAATTAATAGACAAGCTGGCAGACAATATTGTTGGTGAGGTTTTAAATGAAACAGGCACTAAGGAAAATGAACAGAAGTGCTTATCTCAAGGAATGGAAAATGCAGTTGGATTACAACAATGGAGAGATTTGAGAACAGGTGAGTTTAAAGTGGGTGGCAAGTTATTTACTGGTGAAAGTGCCAAAAGAGCTACTCAGATTGTTAAAGCATTAGATGGTTTAACAATCCGAGAAGCTCAGGACTTGTTAGAGAGAGTAAATATACATTTACTTAACTTTGTAGTTACCACAGATAGATGAGATCAGCTTAAGGAGTGAAGAATGATAAAGAGAAAAAACACAATAATAGCAGCTTTAATATTAGGTGCATCATTAACAATGACAGGTTGTAGTGAAGCGGATAAGGTTAATTACAATATGTCCAAGCAGGCAGATTATTTTGAGTGCGAACGAAAAATAACAGTATACAATGCGCGTACAGACAAAATCATTATGGAAGCAGAAGGCTATATGAGCATAAGTAATGATAGTGAAAATGAGCTGGTGTGTACAGTTAAGACAGGTGCAGATGAATACAGAAAGAATTACATATATCTCAATGATTACACAATGTATGTTGTTGAGGATATAACAGGAACACATTCTGACCCATATCATTACAAGATGTATTTTCATACAGAAAGTCTTATTGATGTGGATACAAGACCATAAAAAGGAGAAGATATGAACACAACAGCAGTAGCAATAACAACTATTATCTGTATAACAATATTAGTTTTATGCAGAGATGATAAGAAGAGGTGATACTATGGAGCATTTTAATTCAAGCGAAGCAAGAGTAGCACAGGATAAATATTGCGATAGAGAAGGTTATCCACATTTTGCACCCCGAGATGGTAAATGCTGGAACTGTAATAAAGACATTTATACAGAGCAGGACCACGGAGGATATAAAACAGGTATCTCTGTAGAAAAGGCAGGTTCAACACTGATTACTGGGTGTCCACACTGCAACAGGACATATTGTGATTAAAAGATGTAATCAGGACATTCAGTGTAAGCATATAAGACAGTAACCACAAGTCAGAGGTGAGAGTGTGAACATAGTAATAAAGATTATAGATGGTGACAAGATTATTGATTACGATTCACTGTCAGACAAAGAGAAGAAAGAGTACGGACAGCGGCTTAATGAACAGGCTTTGACTTCGTTAGGTTATGTCAGAAAGGAGTAGATTTGTTATATACACAGGCACAACAGCATATCGAGAAAGAACCAAGGGATAAGAACTGGATAACATCTTTTGTGGCAGTTCCGTATAATAACCTGTATGACAGATTGTTCAGGCTGGCAGAAGAGTATGGAAAGATAAAGGCGGAAGTCTATATAGATAAAACAATAACAGACACTATATATGTAAAAGTAAGCAAAGTATAGATGAATAATAGAAAAAGAGCTGGTACAAGGAATACCGGCTCTTTCTCAAAACACATATAGATAAATCTCATATTTATTATATGTGTAAGTTCACTGAAAGTCAAGCGGGTGCAGGCTCGTCTTTGTAACTTTATAAATATATTAAAGTTAGGACATTTAAGGAGACAGGTATGGCTTACAGAAAAGATGTATGGCGCTTCCCTGGCTCTAATGAGTATGAGTATAAATTTATTGGTAATTATGGAGCTAAGGGCGAGAAACGCCATAAAAGACAGAAAGCAACACAGGAGCAGATTAGAAATCAGAACCAGAGGAATAAAGAAAAGAGAGTAAGAAGATTAATAAAAGCAAACTTTAAGGAGGGAGATCTATGGACAACCTTAAAGTATCCGAAGGGAACAAGGAAAAGCATCGACGAAGTAAGGAAAGACCTTAACAGTTTCTTAAGAAGTCTCAGGACAAGATATAAGAGCATCGATGAGATTGTGAAGTATATATACAGAATTGAGGTAGGAGCACTCGGAGGTGTGCATATACATATCCTTATAAACAGGGTTACAGGTGCAGATAAGATTATAACAAAATGCTGGGAAAGGTTTGGCCACGTTAACTATCAAAACATATATGAAACTGGCGGATATGCAGATCTGGCAGAGTATATCGTTAAACAGCCGGAAGAAAATACGGAAGAATACGAACAGCTTAATATGTTCAGCGTACAGGAACAGAAAGAACTTGTTAAGTATTCCTGTTCAAGGAATTTGGTACGTCCTGAGCCAGAACGCACTGATTACAGCAGAAGGACGATGAGAAAGATTATAGAAAATGGTCCGGAGCCGACACCAGGATATTTTATAGATCCATTGTCGATAGTAATGGGGACAAACCCTTATACAGGAATGAATTATCTGCATTATACAGAGTACAAGCTATTACGATTACAGGATGACCCATAAGGAGGAGCAATGAGACAGGTAAACATATATACAGCAACAACCTTTAAGGGACTAAATGTACAGAATGGCATTATAGGCTACATATTGGAGCTTGTAACAGACACGGAGCCGATAACACTGGACAGCACAGAACTGCTGTACGATATGAAGCCTAATAGGGCAGAACTAATAGCAGTTATTAAAGCACTACAACGGATGAAAGAAAAATGTGAACTGGTTATATATACAGAGTCTCCTTATGTGGCAAATGCTTTTAATGCTGGCTGGCCAGACAAGTGGAAGCAGAATAATTATAAAACAGCAAAAGGCGGTGATGTGGCAAACGCAGATGAATGGAGAAAGCTGGATGAACTGCTTGCAGGACATAAGTATGAATTTTGCCTGCAAGAGGAACATTCATACAGAAACTGGTTAAAAGGGCATATAGAGAAAGTAAAGGAGTATGAAGATGTTTGATATATTCGGAGAGTTTAACAGTGCAGAAGAAATAAACGAAGCGGCAGCAGCACAATTACAGGAAGGTGATACTGATGCAGTTATGACAATAGCAAGAGAAAATGGCATAGATGAAGATGATGCGCAGGACTATATAGATGGAATGGTGGATAAATTATGTTCTCCGCTTATGGCCGCATTTGGAAAAATAGAGGTTGAGACAGAGGAGCTACAGCCTAAAGAGATAATAGAAGACTGGGTTACCTACATAAAAAAGAGGTGTACAGAGTGCGAAGATATGGCTGTGGCGGTAAGAACAAAAGGTAAGAGCATTAAAGGCTGTATAGCGGCACTTCTAAAATGGAGTTTCACCAATTCGTATGATGTAGACAAAAATATAGT
The DNA here is from genome assembly GCF_040096455.1 of Lachnospira rogosae (ex Hitch et al. 2025). NCBI lineage: Bacteria > Bacillati > Bacillota > Clostridia > Lachnospirales > Lachnospiraceae > Lachnospira > Lachnospira rogosae (ex Hitch et al. 2025). The sequence goes on from NZ_JBBMER010000004.1 coordinate 75,536, forward strand.
AAAACAGGCGGGCATAAGAAATAGTAATGTAAAAATGGGTATCCCCGGAATGGCAACAGCGTACAGGCTTATAGATGAATATTATCTTGGAGGCAGCAGATAGTGAAAAAGCAGAAAATATTAGCATATGAAGGCAGAATACCTGTATCAGATAGAGAACTGACAGCAGCTGTTATTGATATTGATAATAAAAAGCATCTGATAATAGACCTATATATCGCAGGGGCAATAAAGTACAGAATGGCAGTGAATGACAAAGAATATGTACATTTTAATTATGAAAATCAAAAATGGGACTGCATATCAACTTGCTGGAACAGACCATATTCAGGAGAGTTGAGTAAAGCTAGTATAGACAGAGTGGATAAGCAGTTATTAAAAGAATGGTATGCAAAGGAAATACCTGCTGGATGGGATAATGAAGATTTAATATATGCAATAGAGCAGAAAGCATTTGATATTAAAACATCAGAAAGAATGTTAAAAGAAGAAAATGAAAAAGAAAAGTTATTTGCTATTATGCCTGAAAAACCAAAGCTCTTAGATGAAACTATTAACAGATACATAGAAGCTGGAAATATTATTTATTACAAGCGCAAGGGCAGTTATGCAGATTATTATTGCTGTCAGTGTGGAGAAAAATTTACAAGGCGAATAAAAGCCACAGAAGCTTATGCAGGTCCATCGGTGGATATTGTGCCACGAAGATATCAATCAAAAGAGTGTCCAAAATGCAAAAGAAAAGGGACACTGCTTAACTGGGGGCGTGCAAAGATTACAAATCAGGTGTTTGAAGTGCTTTTGTATCAGGCAGCAGAAGATGAAACACTTGTAATAAGAGCTTACGCAGTAAGAGCAGTACGAAGCCCAGGCAGTATATTAACTAAAAAGATACTGGAGTATGGCAGGGTGTTCTTAAGAAGAGATTATGAGAGGATATATGACAATAGCTGTAATACAGGAAAATGGTGGAAGAGTAAAAAGCTTGACATATACAGGTCAGGCAAGCTGTGTGAAGTTAATTACAGTGAGGCAGTTGAAAAAAGTGATTTAAGACATATCCCAGCAACAGCATATAAGCTTATAAGTGAGGTAGGTGCAAGAGAGGAAAGGCATATATTGGCCAGATATGATACTCTTACTGCTTATGCACACGCACCGCAGATAGAACAGTTATACAAAATAGGCCTTATGCAGATATGCAGGAGATTAATTTTTGCGAAGGGACAAACAAGAGATATTAATAAAAAAGCAAAAACAGCCGCAGGAATTTTAAGAATAACAACTGAACAGTTAAGGTATTTAAGAGAGTCCGAACAGGAACTGCTTGCATTAAGTGTAATTAAAATTATGAATTACAGAAAAATACCATTTACACAGCATAATGCAGAGATTGTTACAAGATTGTATATAGCTGCACCTACGGAAGATAAGCTAAAGCACATTTTAAAGTACCAAAGCCCTGAAAAGCTATTGAACTATCTTAATAAGAATATACCAGAACACGCCATTCTGGCAGATGCTATTACAGAATATGATGATTACTTAAGAGCGAGGGAAGCTAATGGAGATGATCTTAGCAATACAGTGTATTTAAGACCGAGAGAACTTCACAAAACATACATAGAGTTAAGAGAGAAGATGGAACGTGCAAAGAGTGCCAAATACATTAAACAGATGAATGAGAAATATGCAAAGATAAAGGTTAATTCAGCGAAAGTTACAACAAAATATACCTGGCAGCAGTCGGGACTGCTTATAAGACCAGCAAGAGATGCAGGAGAAGTTGTTATGGAAGGACGTATTTTACATCATTGTGTGGGTGATGACCATCAGAGGTATTTAAGCAACTATAACCAGAATAAAGCAATAATACTTGTAATAAGGCACGAAAATGAGCCAGATAAACCATATATTACAGTGGAATATGAAAATAACAAGGTACAGCAGTGGTATGGAATAAGGGATACCAAGCCAGACAAAGAGACAATAGACAGCTTCTTAAAGGCTTATGTAGCTCACATTGCAGGAAAGGCAGGGAAAGCAGGATGAATGAATTAGAAGAAATTAGGAATTATGATGAATATAAGACGGCACTTGATAAGCAGATGAAAGAAACTGCTGAGGGGTTCGTAAGAATTGGCTATTTGTTAAAGCTGGCAAGAGATACAGATATTCTAAAATGGTCTGCATATACTAACGTAATCGAATTTGCCAGGGTGGAGTATGGTCTGGATAAGACAATGGTATCACGTTTTATAAGCATTAATGACAGGTTCTCGGAAAATGGCAACAGTCCAGTGCTTAAGACGTCATATAAAGGTTTTGGGTATGCCAAGCTTGTTATTATGCTCCAGCTTCCGGATGAACTTAATGAGGAGCTTACACCAGAGTATTCCAAGAGGGAAATACAGACACTCAAAGCGGAAGTTGATGAGGAAAAGAAAATAAGTGATCTGGAAATATATGCTGAGGGCACAGATACCGAAAAGACAGAGCTTGAGCAGATTATATACAAAATATGTGAAGAGAATATAGAGGTATATGAAAGCATATATGATGCAGTTACACACGAGAAATTAAATGCTGACAACATTGTGGATATGTTTGCACCTGCGGGAGATATGATTTATTCAGTACGAATACAGGGAGCAGGAAGAAAAGCAGTTTCTTTCAAGCAGGGAGAGGATATAGCAGTTGTAAGCCTTAGGACATCAGAGAAGGATACATACAATCCACAGGAAGTATACATTGCCACAATGAACATAGCAGGCAGGAACATAATAAATAGTGAGGCTGATGCCAAGACAGTATGGCAGCAGATATATGCTAAAGAATATCCTGAGAAAAAACCCCTAGTTGCACCGGTGCAACACAGTTCCAAAGCTGATATAAAAAAGTCAGAAAAGAAAACAAAGGTTGTAAAGGCAAAGCAGGAGGAAATCCACGATATAGAAAAGACAGTTCCCAAATCATCTCCTATAGAGACTCAGGAGCCTGAAAAGCCGATAAAGACAGAAGCTGAGCCTATAGATGAGCAGGTTGAAGGACAGAAGAATATTGCAGATTATCCTGATGTTATGCCAGTAGAACGTGTTGAGGGGACAGTTGAATCTCTCACATCAGAAGCTGATATAAAGAACAATATTATAACTGCGGCATCAAATATTAAATTCACATTGGAAGCTAACAGTTATATTACAGACAACATTATAGACAGGCTTATAGCATTAGCAGAAAACATAAAGACAGAGCTTGAACAGCTAAAAGGAGGCAGCAGATGAAAGTATATATAAGTTTACCGGTAACAGGAACATCCGACTATAAGGAGAGAGCAGAGGCAATCGAAAAAGTTCTTACAGAGCAGGGACATACAGTAATTAACCCAGTAAAGGTGTGTGAGAACCTTCCCAAGGATACAACACACAAAGAAATTATGAATATATGCATTTCTATGCTTGATATGTGTGATGTGGCAGTATTTGCACCAGGGTGGGAACATTCAACAGGCTGTACGCTTGAGATGTGCAGGGCAATGAATAATAAAATTACAATTGGTTTTGTAGGAGAGTTAGAAGAGAAATGGGAAAATCAAAACAGGCAAGAGCACACGAATTTACAGAAAAAGCAAGAAAGGAAATCTATGCAAGAGACTTCGGTCAGTGTATTTTCTGCATTAAGAAATACAATATGCAGGGTTCAACGTGGTATTCAGAGCAAATACTAAGCGTTATGCACTATATACCAAGGTCAAGAGGCGGCTTAGGAATACCGCAGAATGGAGCTATAGGATGTCAGTTCCATCACAATATGTTAGACAATGGAAATCAAGGAAAGAGAAAGGAGATGTTGGAGATATTCAGACAGTATTTGCAGGAGCTTTATCCGGAATGGAATGAGGATGAGCTTGTATACAGAAAATGGTAAAAAGGGAGGTGATTCATAATGCTAACATTGCCAATCAAGAAAAAATGGTTTGATATGATTGCTTCAGGCGAGAAGAAAGAAGAATATAGGGAAATAAAAGAATATTATGAAACACGTTTCCAGAATCTTTTTGGTGCGATAACAATATACCCATCAAGTATTTTTAGCGAAAGATATGAGTATGAATTGCTACAAGGCAATGACGTTCCAGAGGAAATAAGACAAGATAGAGTACAAGAGATAATTTTTCGTAATGGATATTCTAAGAATTCTCCTCAGCTTAAATGTAAATGCATATTACGACTAGGAAAGGGTAAAGAAGAATGGGGAGCTGAAAAAGGAAAAGTGTATTATATAATTGAAATTTTGGAAAAAGAAAAGTTTGATAAAGAGATTAGTATGAAACAATGATAGGTCAGTTAAAGTTTGAAGAGTGTATGACATTTAAAGAAAAAATGGAAGCACAAGGGTGGCATAATTGCTATGATGCAGAACCAGATAAGCCAGGAATATATCAGATATACAGACGGAACGGAAGTAAAGGAAAGGCATATTACAAAGGTAATCATATATGGCAGCAGTTAACTAATAATGGCTGGGATTTTAATTGGTGGAGAGAGACGAAAGGAAGTGATTATATTGAAAGAAGTTAAACATTACATATGTGAGATATGTGGAACGGAATACAATGATAAAACTAAAGCACAGCATTGTGAAAAGGGACATTGTAAGCCATTGGAAATAATAAAGGAACGTTATTTAAGTGTAGGTTATGACGCTAAGGGATATCCATTAGAAATAACAGTAAAGATGGCGGATGGCACAGAACAGAAATACAGGAGATAAAAGAAAAATAGAACTATTAACAAATACTTATTCAATACAAAATAATATCACACAAAAAAAGAGAAGCTGATAGCCAAACTCACCACGCTGTCAGCTTCCTTTCTCAAAAACAGAACATATGTATTGTATCATAGAGATATATATTGTGCAAGAAAATAAAACGGGAAGGGAAGTAAAGAGATATGGCAGCAGATATTAGGGAAGCGTTAATACAGTATTGTGACATAAAACAGGAATATGATTACATAAGAACAAGAAGAGATAAGTTAATAAGAGAGATTGAGAAAATGGAAAAGGAACAAATGAGTGTAATTGATTCTGTTACAGGTGGGGATGGAGGTATACAGCATTATAAGATAGAGGGATATCCATATCCTGAGTATAGCAGGAAGAGGACATTGCTTATAGCAAGAGAGAGTCAGTTACAAAAGTATGAAATAAAATTATTAAAGATAACAAATGAAGTTGAGGAATTTATAGAAAAAATTGAAAATAGCAGAATAAGAAGAATGATTGAGTATAGATTTCTTGATGATTTAACCTGGATTCAGGTGGCACAGAGAATGGGAAAACATCACACAGAAGAAAGTTGCAGAAAAGCTATAGAGAGATTTTTAAAAGAAATTTGAAGTTTGTCCGATTTGTCCGCTTTTTCTGTGTTAATATATAAACTGGAACAAACAAAGAGAAATGTTGAACCACGGACTAGCATATAGTACGAATAAATTTTCTCAGATAGAGTCAGTAAGAACTGACAATATTACTCCGAATATGAGAACTATCCACCTCTAAAAGGTACTGGCATTAAGTTGTCAGTACCTTTTATTGTGCTTAAGTAAGAGAAAATAAAAAATGTTAATAAATGTTAATAGAAAGGGGGTACATAAGAAATGAAACCAAAGCAGATAAAGTGCCTGGAATTAATGGTTCAGGGCGAATTAACAGACAAAGAAATTGCAGAGGCAATTAACATTTCTCCTAAAACGATATGTGACTGGAAGAAAAATAACGAAGAATTCCGCAACGAATACAACAGAATGATGCGCTCAAGCTTGCAATATGCTGCCCCTAAAGCGTTTAGAAAGCAGGAAAAATTACTAAATTCAAAAAATGAGATGGTTGCATATCTTGCGGCAAAGGATCTAATGGATAGAGCAGGACTTAATCCTATTGAGAGAATAGAAGCAAATGTAAATGACACAGCTAAAAATGAACTCGCAGAGCTATTAGCACAGCGTAAAGCAAGGGGTGAGCCAGATGCTTCTAAGTGATAAGTACTGGGATTACATAGACACACCAGCAAGAGCAGAGTTCTTAGAGGGTTCAACTGCATCCGGAAAGACAACAACAGTAGCTGTTAAGTTCATTATGAATGTAGCTGAATCAGATATGAAGTTGCACGTTATAGCAGGTAATACAACAGGTGTTATTGAGAAGAATATAATAAATGCTGATATGGGATTGTTACAGATATTCCCCAATCTGGAATACTGTGGTAATGGCGATAAAGAAAATAAACTTCCGCACATTAAATTCAAAACTGGCAGCAGTACTAAGATAATATATATTCTTGGCTATGATAATGCCAGTAAATGGAAGAATGCCTTGGGTTCACAGTTTGGATGTGTGTGGGTAGATGAGTGCAATACAGCTAACATAGACTTCATACGAGAGATATTCGGACGTTCTGAATACTTTGTAGGTACGCTTAACCCGGATGCGCCTACACTTCCTATATATTCAGAATACATCAATCATGCAAGGCCTATAGATAAGTACAGGGCAGATGTGCCGGAAGAAATATGGAAGGACCTTAACGGTTGTGAGCCTATTAAAGGCTGGGTGTACTGGTTCTTTAATATGACAGACAATATATCTATGACACCAGAGAAGATAGAACAGAAAAAAATGAGCTATCCTCCTGGCACTAAGATATATAAAAACAAGATATTAGGATTACGAGGCAAGGCTACCGGTCTTGTCTTTTCTAATTTCTGCAATAGGCATATCATTACTAGAGATCAGGCAAAGTCATACATCAGACGTGAGGTTGATGAAATGCAGGGCGAATATTTCATAATATTCACCAGCGGACTTGATACAGCTTATTCAACCAAGAGCCCGGATACGATTGCTATGTCCTTTATGGGAATAACAAACAAGGGCAAGCTGATAGTGCTGGATGAAAAGGTGTATAACAATGCAGAACTTGATATACCAATAGCTCCGTCTGATACGGTAAGGAATTACATTGACTTCCTGGAGCGTAACAGAAAAGAATGGGGTGGAATGTCAAAAAATGTGTTTATAGATAACGCTGATCAGGCAACGATAACAGAGTTTGCCAAGTACAAGAGAGAACACATTGACTGCCAGTATATATTTAATAATGCGTATAAGAAAGTAACCATAATAGATAGAATTAACTTACAGCTTGGCTGGATGTCCTTTAATGACGAAAAGGGCAGAGAGCCAAGCTTTTATATTGTCGATACTTGCACGAATTACAAGACAGAGTTAGAAACGTATTCGTGGCTTGAAGATAAGGACTGTGAGCCTGAGGATGGCAATGACCATATGGTAAACAGCGTACAGTATGGCTGGATTCCTTATCGAAGCAGGATAGGTATAGAGAATAAGAAATAATTCCAGATAGGAGAGTGAGAGAGGTGAACATATTTACAAGTATGGCAGAGAAGATAAAAACAGGAATAAGAACGTGGCTGCACATCCAGCCGGCTGTTAATGGATCCATAAGCATACAGGAAACTCTTGATTACGAGGGAAATGCCATAAAGAACAAGATATGGTACAGAGGTGAGAGTGAAGAATTGTCACAGCTATACAGCCAGATAGATGGTGACAAGACAAGGTTCTGGTCTGCATCCTGTACAATAGGTATGGAGATAAGAAAGATACACGTAGGTCTCCCTGCTATGTTATGCGATATGCTGGCCAGTATAGTAACAGATGATATGAATTTAATAGATGCTGGCAGCAGGCAGACAGAATGGGATAAGATAGCAGAGGAAAATGATTTCATTGAGCTTGTTAAGCAGGCAATAACAGAAACACTTTATATCGGTGATGGAGCATTCAAGATATCGTTCGATACGAACCTTAGCAAGTATCCTATATTGGAATTCTACTCTGGTGATAAGACAGAGATTATCAAGGACAGGGGAAGAGTTAAGGAGATAGTGTTTAAGACTGTGTATAACGTGCAGAGACAGGAATATGTATTACTTGAACATTATGGCATAGGCTACATACATTATGAGCTTACAAGAGGCGGCAGGGAATATGATTTAAGTGTTATACCGGAGCTGGCACATCTTAGTGATGTTACCTGGAATGACAAGTTTATAATGGCTGTTCCTCTTCTGTTTTATAAGTCAGCCAAGTATAAAGGACGAGGCAAGAGCATATTTGATGCAAAGATAGATAACTTTGATGCGCTGGATGAAGCATGGTCACAATGGATGGATGCCTTAAGGAGGAATAGAACAAAGGAATATATACCGGAGAATATGTTACCAAGGAATCCCCTGGATGGAAAAGTGCTAAAGCCTAATGCTTTTGATAATGCTTATATAAAAACAGATGGCAGCATGGCAGAAGGTACAGTTAATAAGATAGAGCTTGTACAGGGCAATATCCCACACGAAAGCTATCTTGCAACATATATCACAGCGTTGGATCTTTGTTTACAGGGGATTATGAGCCCATCAACATTAGGCATAGATGTTAAGAAACTGGATAATGCGGATGCACAGAGGGAGAAAGAGAAAGCAACGCTTTACAGCAGAAATAACATTGTAGAGCGGCTTCAGAAGGTTCTTCCAAAGCTTGTTACAGCAACATTTAATGCCATAGACACGCTTAATAAGACAGCTATTAAGGATATAGATATTGATGTGACATTTGGCGAATATGCTAACCCATCTTTTGAAAGCCAGGTAGAAACAGTCAGCAAGGCAAAGCAGGGCGGTATTATGAGCATAGAGGCATCTGTTGATGAGCTGTATGGAGATACTAAGGATGACGAATGGAAGCAGGAAGAGATAGCAAGGCTTAAGGCTGAGCAGGGTATATCTGATATGGAAGAGCCGGCACTTAATATGCAGGCAGATGGCTTTACAGTTGATGGTGCTGATAATAGTTTTACAGGCTTTGATAACAAGTGAGGTAGCTTATGGCACTTAATACAGAATATGACATAGAGAAAGCTTTTAGAGCCATAGAAGATGAGCTGATAGCTTCAATGATACGGAATCTTGACAGACACAGAGCGGAAGAAGATGAACTTGGATTCAACTGGACACAATGGCAGGTAGAACAGCTTAAAGCCTTAGAAAAATATAAAGCAGATAACAAGACACGTTTTGCGGGCAGATTTAGTGATATAAACAGTTCAATTGATGCAATGATATTTACAGCAAGGCAGACAGGCGGCACAGAGCAGGAACAGAAGATATTAAGAGCATTGAAAAAGGGATTAAAAGCATCCAAGGTGTCACAAGGCACTGAGGGTGCTTTTTTCAAGCTTAACACAAGAAAGCTTAATGCCCTGATTAAAGCTACGAAGTCAGATTTTAACAGGGCGGAAAAAGCAATGCTTAGAATGTCGGAAGATAAATACCGGCAGATAATATTCAATGCTCAGGTGTATGCGAATACGGGTGCAGGAACATATGAGAAGGCAGTTGATATGGCTACAAAGGATTTTCTTAAAGCTGGTATTAATTGTATTGAATATGCGAATGGCAGCAGGCACACAGTAAAAGATTATGCTAAGATGGCTATTCAGACAGCTAACAAGCGTGCATATCTAACCGGAGAGGGTGAAATGAGACAGTCGTGGGGAATTAGCACTGTTATTATGAATAAGCGTGCTAATGCCTGTCCTAAGTGCCTTCCATTTGTTGGGAAGGTGCTTATAGATGATGTATGGAGTGGAGGTAAGGCATCTGATGGTCCTTATCCGCTTATGTCATCTGCTATGGCAGCAGGGCTTTATCATCCAAACTGTAAGGATATACATACAACATACTTCCCAGAGCTTGACGAAGAGCCGGATAGCAAGTTTACCAAGAAAGAACTGGAAAAGGTCAAAGAAGATTACAGACAGGACCAGAAACAGCAATATGCTGGCAGAATGGTTGAACAGTTTGACAGGTTGGCTAAGTACTCATTAGATAAGGACAACCGTAAGATGTATGCGGCTAGAAAGGAACAGTGGGAAAATGAAGTATTAAAACAGAAAAATAGAGGCAAAAAGGTTATAATAACGGAGCAGGCAATAGATAAAGTAAATGAAATTAATCCTAAGGGCTTTACTTCTGATAATAATAAATTTATAAAAGAGGTACATAAGGACTTACTTAAAGTTGCGAGAGATGAAAATAACAGTAATGAAGTTGCATGTGTAGTAGATTTAATAACAAATAAAAAAACTAAATTTATAAAAGGTGGAAGGCATGAGGTAGATGTATATTCTGATTCAGATATGTTTCATTTATTGCATTCGGCAAAAGATAAGTCTTTGGTATTATGTCACAACCATCCTGGATTAACAGATTTTTCAGCAAATGATATTGGAGTATTTATGAGACACGACACAATAAAAACTATGACCATTGTGACAAATCAAGGAGATGTACGATATATTTCAAAAGGAGAACATTTTGATTATAATGGAGCGGTTGAATTGATGAGAGAGTGTCAGGAAAAATATAGTGATAATATTAATAAGTGTATTGATTTGTTTTTAAAAAAATGCTATTCTGTTGGCATACAGAGAGGGTAATATTGAGGCAGGAGGTGTTTCAATGGATGGTATATTAGATGGAAAACCGGGAATGACAATTGATGAATTGATTGCATTATTGGAAAAAGGACCAATAAAGGCAGAAAGCAATAATGAAGATAAAGCAGAAATAAAAGAAAACAAGTAACAGCCACCAGTCGAAATATTGGTGGTATTTTTATACCCAATTTTAAGAAAGTGAGGACAAGACAGTATGAAAAAACTATTTATTAGCCAGCCTATGGCAGGTAAAACAGACGAGGAAATAAAAGAAACAAGGAAAAAGGCAATAGAATATGCAGAGCTGCTATTAGGTGAGAAAGTAGAAGTTATAGAGTCTTTTTTTGAAGGAGCACCAGCAGAAGCTAAGCCATTGTGGTTTTTAGGAAAATCAATAGAACTTCTATCACAGGCTGATGTTGTATATTTTGTTAAAGGCTGGGATAAGGCTAGAGGTTGTAAAATAGAACATCAGTGTGCAGTAGCATATGATATTAAGAAAATTGAAGATTAGATTGAATAAACAGCTATAGAGCTGTTATTTTTATACCCAAGTTGCACCGGTGCAACAGAAAGGAAACGTATGTTGAAAAGATATTCACCGCCACCAGAGCCAGTGAAAAAAGAAAAATCACAATCTGAAATATTTATGGAAGATGATGATTTTGTAATGACACAGCTTAAAAGGCATGTATTAATATTACAGAATAGATTAACAATGGGAATGTATCAGGATGATGTAGATATTAAACTATATCATCAGGCTATAATAGATACTTTATATGAAATAGAAAAAAGGAAGAAATAAGCACGCATAGCAATACGCTGTGGGTGCTATTTTTATGCCCAAAAGAAAGGAAGATATGAAATATTTAATTGAATATAGGGGAGAAGTCCTGTCAGGGAAGGCTCCTGACCTCCCCAAGAATAAGCTAAGACGTGGCGAAAGGCTGCGTCTTTTTTGATTGCAGAGGTAGGCTGCAATAATAATTATTTAATAAAATTTATAAAATGGCAGTATTTTTATAATGTATTACATTATGCGTATCTTGCTAGATTTTTATTCATAAAAATTATAATAAAAAAGTATAAACTGACGAGAAATATAGAGAAATACAGCGGTTTACAAGCTTTTAATAAAGTGATAAGGTGAGCATACGATATATCGCAAAATAATTTTAAAAACCTCTTGACTTATGGTCGACCAAAAGTTATAATAAGATTGCAGTTGAGGAATACTTAACGAGTAAAGCAGGCAAGTAGCTGGAAAGGAGAAAAGAATGGAAGACGATATGAATATTGGTGAATTGCTTAAGGAAACAGCAGAAGAAAATCAGACAAGAAAAATTCTTGCAATACTCAATGAATGTAAAGACATTGAAGAAGCTAGAGAAAAAGTAAAAGCCCTGCTTAATAAATAAGCAAGGCTGACAACGAAAAATTCGGGCGGTACTTGCCACCGCTCGATACCAAATAGATAATATCATTTATTTGGTTACAAGGCAAGAGTCAAGAGGTGATTAAAGTAGATAAGAAGAAAATGGGTAGACCCACAGACAATCCTAGAACAGAAAAGATAGGCTTCAGAATGTCAAAAGAAGAAATTGAAGATATACAAGAATGTGCTAATGCATTGAATACTCAAAGAGTTAATGCAGTTGTTGAGGGAATAAAACTACTAAAAGAAAAATTGGGAATTAAATAACAAAAAAGAAGTTCGCCCACCTACCAAGCAAAACGAACTTCTTCAACACACCAATACCAAAGTACTGGTATTAATATTATATCTTACTTTTGGAATTGGTCAACATAATTTTAAAAGGAGATTGATTTAAAAATGAATAAGATAGAGCAGACGATAACAAGCATTGAAGTAGCCGAAATGGTTGGAAAAGAACATAGTAAATTATTAAGGGACATAAGAAATTATGTAGAGCAGTTTAACCAATCCAAGATTGGCTTCGTTGATTTCTTTACAGAAAGTACATACAAGGATAATAAAGGAGAAATAAGACCTTGCTACAATGTAACCAAGAAAGGCTGTGAGTTTATAGCACATAAGCTTACAGGCACAAAGGGAACAGAATTTACAGCAAGATACATCAATCGTTTTCACGATATGGAAGAACATATAAACAACAGCAAGCCACGCACAGCACTTGAACAACTTCAGTTGCAGAGTCGGGCAATTCTTGAAGTTAATGATAAGATTGATGAAGTTAAGCAGGAACTTGAAGACTTCAAGCAGGATATGCCACTTATGAATATAGAATGTGACAGAATAACAACAGCAGTACGCAAGGTTGGAACACGCGCTTTAGGCGGTAAAGACAGCAATGCATATCACGATAAGTCTTTAAGCGGTAAGGTATACACAGATATCTACAGAGAGTTGAAAAGACAGTTTCAGGTTACTTCCTACAAGTCAATCAAGCGTAGACAGTGTGACATAGCAATATCTATAATTGAAGAGTATCAGCTGCCTGTGGTTCTGAAAGAACAGATACAGAACACTAACGCACAGATGAATATGGAGGTGTAATATGTCTGCTAAAATTGATTTTGAGAATGCTTTGTATGAACTGGAACAGACAACAGCAACATTAGGATTTGTTCAGACAGCATTTGCAGAGGGCGAATCTCTTATAGATAATGACGAATCTGCAGCAACTATATATATGTTATATTCAAGACAAAGGTCTATAGTGAATAAGCTCAAAGAAGTATTGAATACAATAAAATAAATAATATCATATTGATATCTGGGACGTTCAGCAATGGACGTCCTTTTTATATGCCCAAAACTTAATGGCACTAAACTTTAGGAAAATGCCGACGGGCGGTAAACGGAAGAAAGGAGATAGAGTGATGAGAAAGACATTACCTATTAATTTACAGTTCTTCGCAGAGGGCGGAGATGGTAACGGCGACCAGAACGCTGGAAGTAACAATAACGGACAGGCAGGACAGCAAGGTGGTCAGAATAATCAGCAGGCGGCTGGAATTGACTATGACAAAATACAGAGCATGTTAGACACCGCAACTGCCAAGAAAGAAAATGCTGTGCTTAAAAGCTATTTCCAGCAGCAGGGACTATCCGAGGAGGAAGTAAGCCAGGCTATTGCAACATTTAAGCAGAATAAACAGCAGCAGGTAGAACAGCAGCAGAATGCTAATGCTAATCTTCAGAATGAAGTAACAACAGCGCAGAAAGATGCTGAACAGGCTCGTATAGAGCTAGCGGCTACACAGGTAGCAATGACACTTGGTATTAATGCCAAGACACTTCCATATGTGCTTAAGATGGCTGATTTCAGCAAGGCAAAGGGCACAGATGGAAAGATATCAGAGGACAATGTTAAAGCTGCACTTGAACAGGTTCTAAAGGATGTACCTGCACTTAAGCCAAGCACAGAGAACAATGAGGGATTCCAGATTGGCGCAGGGCAGCAGACTAATGGACAGCAGTCTTCTGCAGGTAGCAATGTAAATGTTCCTACAAAGAGATGGAATAGATTCAATTAAGAAAGGTTAAAAAGGTAAAATAATATGCCAAATTTAAATTATGCAGAACAGTGGAGTCCTGAATTATTAGCAATTCTTATTCAGGGCACACTTACATCACCATTTATCACAAACAATGTCAGATGGTTAGATGCAAAGACTTTCCATTTTACACAGATGAGTGTAAGTGGTTATAAGAACCATAAGAGATCAGGTGGATGGAACACAGGAGAATATAACCAGAAAGATGTTCCTTACACAGTAACACATGACAGAGATGTACAGTTTATGGTTGATAAGGCAGATGTTGATGAAACAAATCAGACAGCATCTATTCAGAATATTTCACACATATTTGAACAGACACAGGTAGTACCAGAGACAGATGCATTATTTTTCAGTAAGGTAGCACAGGCTGCACAGAAGACAGAATTATATCATACTGAAACAGCTTCCACAGAATATACATCAGAGAATGTATTTGCTAAGCTTAAGCATATTCTGGCAGCAGGCAAGCTTAGAAGATATAAGGCAAATGGAAGTCTCATTATGTATGTATCTTCTGACATTATGGATAAGCTTGAGGTATCAAAGGAATTTACACGTAAGATTGAAATGACACAGATTGCAGAAGGTGGTCTTGGCATTGAAACACGTGTAACTGATATTGATGGCGTGACACTTATGGAAGTTGTGGATGATGAAAGATTCTATGACAGATTCGATTGGGATGTTGCAGAGGGCGGCTTTGCTCCGCTTAAGTCAAAGTATACCATAACAACTGATACAGATGTGGTAGAAGGAAAGACATACTACACTAAGAGCGACAGCACTTATACAGTTGTGTCAAAGCCTACAAAGACTAATATAGCCACATATTATGAAAAGACTGTTCAGGGTTCACGCAAGATTAATGTACTTGTCGCATGTGGCCAGACATGTAAGACAGTACCTAAGATTTCATCTATTTATTTCTTCGCACCAGGAGCACATACAGAAGGAGACGGATTCCTTTATCAGAATCGCCAGTTAAGTGATACATTTGTATTCCCTAATGGCAAGGATGGTAAGGTTGATTCTGTATTCGTTGATGTAGATCCTGCAGAAGAGATTGCAGAGTAAGCCTATGGTATATGCAAGTAAAGAACAGTACCTGAGCGAGCATAATCTTATCACGGATGAACAGATAGAACGAAGATTAAAACAGGCGAGCCGTCATATCGACTCGCTTACTTTTAATCGTATAACATCAAGAGGCTTTGATAATCTGACAGAGTTCCAGCAGGCAATAATCATAGATGTATGCTGCGATATGGCTGATTTTGAGTATGAGAATGAAGACATGATTAATTGTGTCTTACAGAATTATGCTGTAAATGGAGTATCTATGCAGTTTGGCAGCAGTTGGAATGTTCTTGTGCAGAATGGAATTGCTGTAAAGCGTGATACATACCGGGTGCTTTGCCAGACAGGCTTGTGCTGCTTAAGTCTGGGGGTGTGAGTATGAGATACCCTTGCTTGATATTAAAGAGCATGTGTAAGACAGAAATACATGTAGAGATAGAGCAGGAAGGCAGGAATGTCTACGGAGAGCCTCTTGAACCTGTTATATGGGATGGTTTATGTAACTATCAGGACAGCGGTAAGACAGTATTAACAGCAGAAAAGGTTCTTATACAACTTGAAGGATGTGCTTTGATACCTGGAGATATTGCACCGGAGCTTCCTGTTATTACTAAAGGTGATATAAAGGTGTTCGGTGTAACAAGGCATATATACAAGGGTACGAAGTGTCGTAATCCGGATGGTACGGTTAATTATGTAAGATTGGATGTGATGTAATGGCAAAGAATGTTAAGTCAACAGTTAAGCTTAATATGCCTATGGTAAGGAAGCTTACGGCAGCAGCACAGGTGTCATTAGTACAGACAGCAGAAGCAATACATACGAATGTAGTTCAAAGTCAGGTAATGCCTAGAGATACAGGTACACTGCAAAACGAAAGCACATTTGTATATACACAGGATATAGCCAATGGCAAGGTAGAGCTTATATCAAGCACGCCATATGTAAGAAGGTTATATTATCATCCTGAATATAACTTCCATCAATCACCTTGGGTAGATGATAAAGGTAAAAGACACGAAGGAAACGCAAATGCCAAGGGCAGGTGGCTCGATGATTATCTTAAAGATGGTAAGAAAAGAAATTTTGCTCCTGATACGTTTGCTAAGTTATACAAGAAGAATGCGGGGTTATGATGTTAGGAATAGGTGATGTAAGAGATTATATAGCAGGTCTTGGCATTGCAGACAATAATAATGTATATTGCGGCAAGCTTGACAATAAAAAAGATAAGAGCATAGGAGTATATAATCTTAACAGACAAAGACCACCACAGACTGCTGTAGGAGGCTTAAATAACAGCTCTTATCGTATTAAGTCTATAAGTATATTAGTTCATTGGAATACAAGTGTCAGAGACACCGAGAAGGCAGCAGAACAGCTCTATAATATGCTTAGAGACACCAACAATAAAATAATCAATGATACAAAGCTGCTATTCAATAAAATGCAGGTTGATGGACCTGTGGATGTAGGGACAGATGATAAAGGTATCTTTGAGAGTGTAATAGAATTAGATATTTATTATGAAAGGTAGGTAAAGGTATGGCACAGAATACTAAATTAGCTGGATATAATGCAGGGGCAACACCTCTTACTGGAGTTAATCCGGTGCATACAATTCAGTTCGGTGTATGCATAACAGGAAGAAAGAGCACAGATACACCGGAAACAGTAGAAACAAAGGTTGTAAAAGATGCAGAGAGCTTAAGCATATCCGTAGATGGAACAATTGAAGAATGGAATCCAATGGATCAGGCAGGCTGGACAAGAAGACTTACAACAGGTAAATCATTGGGTATGACTATGGGTGGTAAGCGTAATTATGGTGATGAAGGTAATGATTATATCGCAAGCCTGGCTTTAAAGACAGGACAGGAATGCAATACCTGGGTTTCAATTATTTTCCCAAACCTTGACCAGCTTCTTATCCCAGCAGTTATAAATGTAACTTCCCTTGGAGGAGACTCAACAAGCATTGATGCACTCGAATGGGAAGCACAGAGCGATGGAAAACCAACATATATTCCATATACAGAATAAAAAAGAAAGAGAGAATTTGAATAATGGCAAAGACAGATTTTAAAGTAATAGACATATCAATGAAGATTACAAACCAGTTACCTATGGTTCGTATTACTGATGACTTAGTGGTAACTGTGAATAACAGAAAGAACACAATTCTTAATGTACAGGCTATGGCTGCTGAGGCTGAAAAGAAGAAAGATAGTGACAACGGAATGGGATTTATAACAAAGGCTCTTGAAATGCTTATTGGCAAAGAGGCAGCAGATAAGATTGAGGCTATGGACTTACCGCTTCCGGAATATAAGGAAATGTATAATGCAATAATGGGCGTTGCTACAGGCACATATGGAGAGGAGAATACACCCTCATAGTGAAATATATTATGACATATATGATGACTGGGAATTGATAGAGTCAAGTTTCCTGTCACAGTATGGCATACGATTGCGGACGGAAGATGATATGTCCTGGGCGGAATTTTGTTCTTTATTATCAGGAATAATGCCTGAAACACCACTTGGAAGAGTGGTAAGTATAAGGGCAGAGAAAGACATTAAAGTTATCAATAGCTTTACTAAGGAACAGAAAAAGATACATGATGACTGGCTTCTGAAGCGTAATAGGAAAATGGTGGGAACACCACAGTATATAGAATATTGGACACGATTACAAAGAGATTTTAAGGCTGCTTACTCGAAGAAGTAGACAGTCTTTTTTTCGTGCCGGAAAGGAGGGGGAATGTCAGATACAGCAGGACAGATAGCTCTGGAGCTTGGTATAGATAGTTCACAGATAATTAACCAGCTTACAGGAGCTTCCAATAAGGCGGCTAAGCAGGCTACAAGCATATTTAGTGGTTTTGGAAAGAAGATAGCCGCAGGATTAAGCATAGCGGCAGTTACTAAGTTCACGAAAGACTGTATAGAAGTTGGTTCAAATGTCACAGAAGTGCAGAATGTAGTTGATACAGCATTTAAGGACTTAAGCTGGCAGGCAGACCAGTGGGCTTCCAATGCTATGACTAACTTCGGCTTATCGGAATTGTCGGCTAAGAAGTATATGGGCGTATTTGGCCAGATGAGTAATGCTATGGGTATTACAGGTAAGGCGGCGCTTGATATGGCTGAAAATGTCACAGGATTAACCGGTGATGTTGCATCATTTTATAATCTTGGGACAGATGAGGCATATACAAAGCTTAAGTCTATATGGACTGGTGAGACTGAAACACTCAAGGACTTGGGCGTGATTATGACTCAGACTAACTTAGACCAGTATGCACTTAATAATGGCTTCGGTAAAACTACAGCCAAGATGACAGAGCAGGAAAAAGTAATGCTGCGTTATCAGTATGTTACAAGTGCTTTGTCCAATGCCACAGGAGACTTTGTTAAAACACAGGACTCCTGGGCGAACCAGACAAGAATACTTACATTAAGGTTTCAGCAGTTAAAGGCTAGTCTTGGTAAAGGCTTCATAGCATTGTTTACACCTATTCTGCGTGGATTTAATAGTCTGCTTGCAGGATTGCAGAAAGTGGCAGATGGATTTGCCAGTTTCGTGCAGATGCTTACAGGTGCCGATATATCATCCTCTATGGGAAGTATAAGTGCTGATATAGCAGGCATAGGAGATGATGCTGGAGGTGTTGCAGATAATGTAAGTGGAATAGGAGATGCAGCTAAGAAGACAGCAAAGGATATTGAGAAGTCCCTTGCAGGCTTTGACCAGATAAATAAGCTGACAGAGCCAACAGATGATAGCAGTTTGTCTGGTTCATCAGGTACTGGCACAGCATCGGGTTCAGTATCCGGAATGGGTACTAATGTATCTAATGAAATTGGAAAAGCGGGAGATGAACTTAACAAGTTCAAGCGGATAATAGAAGATATTGCTGCAACATTCAAGGAAGGCTTTAAAAAAGGTTTAGGTACTGACTTTGAGAAAAGCATCAAGAGACAGCGAAAACTGCTTTTAAGCATTAAAGATAGTCTTATAGATATATTTACAGATAGAAATGTAGTTGCTTCTGCGAAGAATTACTTTGACAGCATAGTAATGAATGCGGGTAGAATAACAGGCTCTTTTGTAAATATTGGTGCTTCAATAAGTGAGAATCTGTTAGGTGGAATAGATAAATATTTATCAGCTAATAAGGATTTTATTAAGATAAGATTATCTGAAATGTTTGATGCAAGGGCTGTATTGTGGAATAAGATTGGTGATTTTTCAGAGTTCCTTTCACAAATATCTGAAATATTCAGAGGCGATGCAGCACAGGGAATATCTGCTGATTTGATAGCAATTTTTGTTAATCCATTTATCACAATAGTGTCCCTGTGTAACCAATTCGTGGCAGATTTGATTTCAACGCTTGTAGACCCGATTGTCGAAAATACGGATAAAATCAAGCTGGCATTTGAATCAACGCTGGAACCTATTAGGAATGTATTAGATGAGATAACGGCTGTAATTGAAGAAACCTGTAATAAAGCTGTACAGATGTATGATGAGCATATCTCACCATTATTTGACACTGTAAAAACAGGTCTTAGCGATACATTTGGCAAGCTGTTAGATGTATATAATACATATTTTGTTCCGGTACTTAACAACATAGCTGACAAACTAAAAGAAATATGGGGCTCACACATTGAACCTTTGATGACAAAGATAATTGACATTATAGGTCATGTTGCAGATGTTATTAAAGTATTGTGGGAGAATATATTGAAACCGGTTATTGACTGGATTGTAGAAAATGTTATCCCTAAATTAGCACCAGTAATGGACTGGATATCAGATATTGCAACGGAAAAGTTTGGAAATGTAATAGATATTATCAAGGATGTATTATCAGTCTTTGATGATGTATTGGTATTCGTGAAAGATGTCTTTAGTGGAAACTGGTCGGATGCGTGGAATGATATTGTTAATACATTTAGCGATATATTCTCAACAATAGGCGATATTGCAAAGGGTCCTATTAATATGGTGATTGGACTTATAAATGGTATGCTTGACGGATTAGAAAGTGGAATTAACTGGATGGTTCGTAAGGTAAATAGTTTGAGTTTTGATGTGCCTGACTGGGTACCTGTTATAGGTGGTGACCATTTCGGGTTTGATTTACCGGAAGTTGGGTTTGGTAATGTTCCATATCTTGCAGAAGGTGGATATGTAAAACCAAATACTCCACAGCTTGCAATGATAGGTGATAACAGACACCAGGGCGAAGTTGTAGCTCCAGAGGATAAGCTTATTGATATGGCACAGAAGGCAGCAGCTATGGCATCAAGTGCTGAATTGTTGTCTGAGGCTATAAGTATTCTTAAGCAGATACTTAAAGTGTTGGAAACATTAGATCTTGATATACAGCTAGATGGAAAGAGCCTTAAGAAGTATGTAGTTGATAAGATTAACGAGCATACAAAGCAGACAGGAAAATGTGAGATTATACATTAAGGATGTGATGAATTGATACTAAGATGTGACAATCAGGAGCTTCCGGCTCCTGTGTCCATCAAAGTGGATGATGAGATTATATGGTCTTCTTCAACAGGACGAGCACTTGACGGAACAATGTTAGGTGATGTAGTTGCTGAAAAGAAGACCTTATCTATATCCTGGGGAGTTCTTCAGGAAGATGAGCTGATTCTTATTAAGAGTAAGCTTGTTGCCGGATTCTTCCCAATAACATTTCATGATGATGGACAGGATATAACAATAACAAGTTACAGAGGTACACTAAGCAAGGAAGTAATTGGGGAGCTTGATGATGGTATTTTCTATTACAGAAGTGCAAGTGTGTCTATTATTCAACAATAAAGGAGATTTATAATATGAAATTTACAATCAAACAGATTGACAGATGTGCAGCAGAATTACAGAAGTTACAGAATTCAAAGAGACATTGGCCAGTTAAGGTTAATTATGCAATTGCTAAAAATCTTAAAGCATTATTGGCAGAATTAGAGGTATATAACGCTGAAAGAACACGAGTATTAAAGGAAAATGCTTTAAAGGATGAAAATGGGAATGCAGTCGTAGAAGATGGCTCTTACAAGTTTGCAGAAGATAAGGAGCAGGAGGTAATTAAAGAAATTGATGATATGTATAACATTGAAACAGAACTTGATGTGTATATGATTAAGCTGGAAGATGTTAATGAGTGCGATTCAGAAGGATATGACGGAACTACATTAGAAGATATTACTGCAATAGAGTTTATGATACAGGAGTAAGTGTATGTATAACAATGTAACGGAAGCTTTTAAAGAAACAATAAGAAGTCCATCGAGGACTTTTGAAGCCAGATTAAGAATTAATGGAAAATGGTATAATTCCCGATTTAAAAAATTGGGCTATGAGACGTCCAGCACAGCAGATGAAGCATTACAGCTAGGGTCGGCGGTATCTGCTAAGATAGAGATTACTCTTAAGAAGATAGATGAATTATTTGAAAACACAGAGATACCAGTAGAGATAGGTTTAAAGCTGCCAAGTGGAAAGTATGAATATATTCCACTTGGCTTTTTTACAGCAGAGCACCCACAAAGTGATCAGGCAACAACGACATTTACAGCATATGACAGAATGATGAAGACTACAGGGCTGTATATATCTAATCTGACATATCCAGCAAGTGCTGCTTCGGTTTTAAGTGAGATAAGTACAAGCTGTGGTGTTCCAGCAGACGTAAGTGGTCTGGATTACATAATGATACAGACTAAACCAGTTGGATATACATACAGAGAGGTGATAGGCTATATAGCTGGATTAGCTGGTGGATTTGCATGTGTGGACAGAGCCGGAACTATTGTTATTAAGTGGTATAAAGAATGTGAGTATTCTATAGATAAAACAAGAATTATGTCGTTTGAGCATAATGAAAGCAACTTTCATCTAGACTATGTTAACTGTAATGTGGATAGCCAGACTGAATTAACGCAGGGCGGTGGACAACTGGGAATAACCTTTTCCAACCCATTTATGACGTCAGACAGATTAAGTTATATATATCAGAGCATTAAAGGATTTACTTATAGAGGAGCTTCGTTAAAGACACTTGGAGATATACGCCTGGATCCGTGGGATATCATAACTGTCAATGATGGTACTGGTGAATATAAAATGCCGGTTATGAATTTGGTACAGGAATATGATGGCGGTATGGCTATGACTGTTACATCTTATGGGAAGACGGAAACTGAGACTGAAACAGATTTTAAAGGTCCGACAACACAGCAGAACGAAAGAATATATTCTGATTTGATATTAGCAAAGGAATTAATAGCAAAGAAGGTTGATGCCGACTGGGTTAAGGCTAATACAGTTACGGCAGAAAAAATCACCGCTGTAAATGCAGAGATAATTGATATAAAGACTAATTATCTAAAAGCCGAGGATGCAGATTTGAAGTATGCTAACATAAAGCTTAGTAATATCGAGGCCGGCTCTATAAAGACAGCAATGATAGACAAAGGCGCGGTTGGTACAGCTCAGATTGCAGACGGAAGCATAACAGATGCAAAGATAGTAGATTTAACTGCTAATAAAATAACAAGTGGAACTATAGATGCCGCTAACATCGAGGTAATCAATCTTAAGGCTGCCAATATCACGGTAGGAACAATTAATGGTAAGCAGATAGCTGAAGGAGCAATAGATACATCTAAGTTTGGAACAGATGTCACAGACTGGATGAATACAACAGACAAAGATATAGAAAATGCAGCACAAAAGGCGGATACAGCTAATACAAATGCGGCGGGTGCATTAAGCGCGGCGGAAGCGGCTAAAATTTTATCAGCGGCGGCTTCTAAGACCGCGGAAGGAGCACAGCTTACAGCAGATGGCAAGAATACAGTATTTTATCAGACAACAGCACCATTGGCGGAGAATAGAAAAACTAATGATATATGGTTTAATACAGCAGATTCAAATAAGATGTATTACTTTAATGGTACAGGCTGGGTATTACGTCAATTTGGAACAAATGCCATTGCGAATGCCTCTATAACCAATGCCTTAATAGCAGATGCAACAATACAGAATGCCAAGATTGCCAATATAGATGCAGGAAAGATTACAAGTGGATATATATCTGCTGACAGATTGGCAGCGGGCTCAGTTACAATAGGGAAATTAGATTCCACTACGCAGAATGATATAGCCTCCGCCAAGAAAAGATATCAGATAACTGTAGATTTAAGAGATGCAAAATATAACACGGATACATATTATCCAGTATTAATAAGTCCCTCTATACCATATAACGGTTTACATAACTATGAATGTAATGTTCAGCTTAATAGCGGTTCTAAACCTGTATGGTCTACGCATAATCAAGGTTTTACTTGCAATCTTATTTTAAGAGTATTAGCAGGTGGCTGGGGAACAACGGATGCCGCTGGCTATTTAGAGGAGAATAATTATCGTTTTTGTAATAAAATGCCTGCGTTTGTAGGGCAGGTACAACAACATAGCCAGATATACTTTATGTTGCGTGGTGGGGCACGATATTACATTTATACACCTAATAAAAGTGACGTAACAATATATACTGTTAAAACTAATATAGCAAGAAATACGTCATATACAGTGTATCTTGAACCTACCCAATCGCCAAAGAATGATTATGCGGAGGCTAAAGGATCTACAATTGCAAGCTGGTGTGCTGCAAATAATAAGACCCTTATTAATGGTGGAAAGATATATACAGGCAGTGTTACGGCAACACAGATATCGGTCAATGCAATAACAACAGAAAAGATAGCGGCAAATGCAGTTAATGCAGATAAAATAGCAGCAAGTGCTATAACTTCGGCAAAAATAGCCGCAAATGCAGTAACCTCGGATAAGATTGTTGCCAATGCAGTTACAGCCGCAAAGATAGCTTCCAAGACAATAACAGCTAATCAGATAGCTGCTAATTCAGTTACAGCCGCAGAGTTAAGTGTATCTACATTGTCTGCAATATCCGCAAACCTGGGAACAGTTACAGCCGGAGTGCTTAAAAGTACCAATTATGTTGCTAATAGTACAGGAAGTACATTTAATCTGAATAATGGTTATTTGGAAATAAATAATGGAAGTGTAAATTTAAAAAATTCGGTTGCATCAACAAAAATAAATGCATCTGGTTTTATAACTTCTCAATTTTTAGGGCATACGTTAGACTGCACAGGAACCATTTTTAATGGAGTTACAATATATAAAACAAATAATAAAAGTGACTATAAAATAATGCTTGGTAATGAGGCAATTTCGATATTTAAAGAAGAATCTGAAATTATTTCAGGAAAAAATGGTGCCAAATATTATAAAGATGGATTTGATTATTATAGAAATAGTAAATTAGTTACAAGAGCAGGATTTGAGGACAATGGCGGCGCTTTCTGGTTAGCTAATAGCCAAGGTGCTAATACAATTGGTTTGATAGGAAGTCAAGGTTTAATCTATGGTAGAAAAATAAGTGCTGATTATGGGATTCCGTTTGTTCAATGGGGAACTAACTGGAATTTTGGTAGTGGATCCTGGAAAGAATATATTATTACATTTCAAAAATCATATGCTGCACCACCATTAATTTCAGTTATGCCTACGACATTATTCTCTAATGAAAATATTTGTTTGACTGAAGTTACAGAAACTTATTTTAAGTATTCGGTGTATGAACCAACAACATCATTTGCATATGGAACCAGATGGATGGCAATAGGTGTTAATAATGGATAAAATCCACAGAAGTGGTAGAAAGAGGTAAAAATGTTAAATGTAAACAAATCTATAACATTAAATGGAACAAGCAGTGTAGAGGAGAATGGTGCAGTTACAGATATTATGTATATGAATGCTACAATCTCCGCCAATGGAGGGTTGTCTATAAATCGTAACATAGCTAATGCCCAGGCATATATAGCAAATAAGGCAACATATACGAAAGATGTAACGGAATTTGAAAATAAATTAAATGAGCTGGTAACAGAATTTAGTAAATAAAGGAGAGTAATAGAGATGATTAGAGCACCCAATAAGTAAAATTAAAGTAAATATATATAAATCAGGAGGAAACAAATGGAAAGAGCAAAAACAATTATAGTGGCAATATGGAGCATAATAATGAGTGCGTTAGGTATACTGGCAATACCAGTTATGTTATTGATAACCTGCAATGTAATAGATTATATAACAGGTCTTATAGCATCTAAATTTAGAAATCAGGAAATAGACAGCTATAAAGGAATAAGAGGCATAGCAAAGAAAATATGTATGTGGCTTTTAGTAGGAGTTGGTGTAATAGTTGACCAGCTCCTTTCTTATTCAGCGGATGTTGTTGGAATAACATTGCCATTTACATTTTTAGTTGCTTGCATAGTGGCAATATGGCTGATTTGCAATGAAATTATATCTATATTAGAAAACATCAATGATATAGGTGTTACACTTCCACCATTTTTACAGCCTATTGTAAGCAATCTTAAGAGTCAGGTGGAAAAGAAAGCAGAATTAGAAAATATTAAAGATAAAAATGAAAGCGAGGAATAGTTATGAAAAGAGGAATAGACATAAGCAGATATCAGGGAAATCTTGATTTTGATTACATTAAGGAGAATTTTGATTTTGTTATAATCCGTTGTGCCTATGGCAGTGACTTAAGCGAGGATGACAGCGAGTGCAGACAGTGTGATTCTATGGCACAGACATATATAGATGAATGCAAGAAGAGAGGTATTCCGTATGGACTTTATCTATATCAGTATGCTGGCAACAATGATGAATCGTTAAGCGAAGCTGCACATATCAGGGAATGGTATAATAAATGTAATCCAACAATGGGATTGTATCTTGATATCGAGGATGCAGACCGATACAAGGCTGAAAATGGCATTGATTATCATTATACACAGGAGCTTGCACTTGTATGGCTTGATGCATTATCAGACATAACTGCAAAGGGTATCTATGCAAGCCATAGTTGGTTAAATGATTATATGAACGTAGATGAACTTATAGAACACGGTGCTCTTATCTGGGAAGCTCATTGGGATGATAATGGTGAGATCTGTGAAGATAAATTTGCTATGTCCCAGGAGACTAGTGACTATTATTTAAACGATGGTACAAGAGTAGATTATGACATTATGCGTGACGAGTTATTTGACAGACTTATACAGGCTAATGAGTATGATCACAGGAATGATAATTTTGATTCAGATGATAATATCAGTGCTGATGAGACAGATACAGAGCATTTACAGTATCAGATAGGAGATTATGTTGAGTATAATGCAATATATGCTTCATCAACATCAGAATCAGGACTTACACCATCACAGGGATTTAATAGTGGAACAATCACAAGGGTTATTCCTTGGGCGGCCAATCCTTACTTAATCAATGATGGAACAGGTTGGGTCAACGATGGTTGTATTATATCAAGCGACAATTCGAATGTTGAAGGCTGTGATAATACAGATATAAAAGTTGGCGATAAAGTAAGAGTTATTCTTAATGTCGATTATGACACTGACCGAGCATTTAACCTTTACTATGATGAATATGATGTTATTCAGATTAATGGTGATCGAGCAGTAATTGGTATTGGCAATACAGTAACAAGTGCAATAGATGTACATAATATCGAAAGAATATAATGCTATTGTATATTTAAAAACACTATGATAATATACCTATATAAATAAGAAGGGAAACTGTATACCTTATTGAAGTATGGTCCACCATATTGACTGATTATCATAGCCGCCAGAGTAGGGTTCGTCTGTTTTATTTTAATAGGGTATTCAAGTCGTTTTTCATAATTCCACATATCAGCAGCCCTCCATTTCCCAAGGCATTGGAGTTGCTACCCACATCCAGTAATTGTCGTTGGAAATGTGTAATTTATCGAGAGGTCCATAATAATCTGCGTACTGTGTCATATAATCGCAGTATTTATCTTTAATCTGTGCATAATATTCAATTGCTTCAAGGTCATCGGGGTGAGTATCAAGGTAGAGATTGACTTCTGTTAGTACAAATCCCAGTTCATAAATATTCTGCATAAGCCCACGTTTGTCGGCTGTTAAAGTACAACTGGACTGTCGGGTTGGAGTGAGGGTACTGTTGGAATTGCCGCTGTTGCACAGATTGTTATTGTAATTGCGGTTGTTATTGCAGCTATTATTAGAATAGCCATTATTGCAATTCTGCTGGCAATTGCAGGAAGACCTCTGGTTCATAGATGGCTGGTTAGTCATATTATTCATACTCTGCCTCCTGTAAAAGGTTTGGATAATACAGGAAATAATGTTCCACATTTAAGGGCTTTGCAAGGGTCATACAAATCTCCCCATTTCTGCCACGGTACATAACACATAGCAATCGCCCACGTATTCTGCGTTCTCATAATCGAAAAAACTCCATATATTAAATTTACTAATATTATATGTATGAAATGACTTGATGACACTGTGCAGAGTTGATTATGATTATCTGGAATTAATATATGTTGAAGATTATATTAAAATTGACATATAGTGTGTAATTAAATATAATCTCATTAAAGCCTAATCACAAATATAAAGATGGATACTGACATAATAAATATATTGTCAGGTTTTGCTTTAAATAGATACATTAGTTGTAAGATGCTAAGTGCTTTGAATAATTTCTACTGAAATATACAGATTGTAGATTAAATAGGTTAGGTTATTAAATAACACGAAAGTGTTATTTTTTTGCAAGTTATTAAAATGATATTAACACCTATTTACAAAAAAGTATAAACGATGTTATATTATCATTAAATATAAAAATACTGACAAGAATGATATATTAATTGATATAAATAGATGGAGATGATGGAGGTATGATAATGAATAATGTAACAGGTGATTTCAGTGAATTTGTAGCAATATCGAAGGTTCAAAAGACATTAAGAAATGAGCTGAGACCAACACCATTAACGATGAAACATATTAAGCAGAAGGGAATTATCACGGAAGATGAATACAAAACACAGCAAAGTCTGGAGTTGAAGCGGATAGCTGATGGATATTATAGAGATTATATTACACATAAGTTGAATGATACCAATAATCTGGATTTTAGGAATCTGTTTGAAGCAATAGAAGAAAAATATAAGAAAAATGATAAAGACAACAGAGATAAGCTGGATTTGGTGGAAAAATCAAAGCGAGGAGAGATAGCTAAACTGTTATCAGCAGATGATAATTTTAAATCAATGTTTGAAGCTAAATTGATAACACAGCTTCTTCCTGTTTATGTAGAACAGAATTATATCGGTGAAGATAAGGAGAAAGCACTTGAAACAATTGCGCTTTTTAAAGGCTTTACTACATATTTTACTGATTATTTTAATATAAGAAAAAATATGTTTAAAGAAAATGGAGGAGCATCATCTATATGCTATAGGATTGTTAATGTTAATGCTTCGATATTTTACGATAATTTGAAGACATTTATGTGTATAAAGGAAAAAGCCGAAACCGAAATTGCGCTAATTGAAGAAGAATTAACAGAGTTGCTTGATAGCTGGAGATTAGAGCATATTTTTTCTGAGGATTATTATAATGAGCTACTTGCGCAGAAGGGCATAGATTATTACAATCAGATATGTGGGGATGTCAACAAACATATGAATTTGTACTGCCAGCAGAATAAGCTTAAAGCTAATGTATTTAAGATGACGAAGCTTCAAAAACAGATAATGGGTATATCAGAAAAGGCATTTGAAATTCCTCCAATGTATCAGAATGATGAAGAAGTATATGCTGCATTTAATGGATTTATT
This sequence comes from Lachnospira rogosae (ex Hitch et al. 2025), assembly GCF_040096455.1. Classification (NCBI taxonomy): domain Bacteria; kingdom Bacillati; phylum Bacillota; class Clostridia; order Lachnospirales; family Lachnospiraceae; genus Lachnospira; species Lachnospira rogosae (ex Hitch et al. 2025). Next base: position 104,593 of record NZ_JBBMER010000004.1, read on the forward strand.
AGCAGGCTTGAAGAAGTTAAGCTGATAGACAGGCTTGGAAATGTTTTGCAGAATAGTAATATATATGATACAGCAAAGATTTATATTAATGCAAGATGTTATACGAATGTGTCAAGTTATGTGTATGGCGGTTGGGGTGTGATAGAATCAGCTATAGAAAGATATTGGTATAATACAATAGCGGGAAAAGGTCAAAGCAAGGCTAAGAAAATTGAAAAGGCTAAGAAAGACAATAAATTTATGAGTGTTAAAGAACTGGACAGTATTGTATCAGATTATGAGCCAGATTATTTTAATGCTTCTAATATGGATGATGATAATTCGGGCAGGGCGTTTAGCGGACATGGAGTGCTTGGATATTTTAATAAAATGTCAAAATTATTAGCCAATATGAGTCTGCATACAATAACTTATGATTCAGGTGATAGTCTTATAGAGAATAAGGAAACTGCACTTAATATAAAGAAAGATCTTGATGATATAATGTCGATATATCATTGGCTGCAGACATTTATCATAGATGAGGTTGTGGAAAAAGATAACGCATTTTATGCTGAGCTTGAAGATATATATTATGAATTGGAAAATGTAGTGACACTTTATGACAGAATTCGTAATTATGTCACCAGGAAGCCTTACAGTACACAGAAGTTTAAGCTTAATTTTGCTTCACCAACACTTGCCAGTGGCTGGTCAAGGAGTAAGGAATTTGATAATAATGCAATAATATTGCTTAGGAACAACAAATATTATATAGCGATATTTAATGTGAATAATAAGCCTGATAAACAGATAATAAAAGGTAGTGAAGAGCAGCGATTATCGACAGATTATAAAAAAATGGTATATAATCTCCTGCCGGGTCCTAATAAAATGCTTCCATGGGTATTTATTAAATCGAATACAGGAAAAAGAGATTATAACCCATCATCATATATATTAGAAGGATATGAGAAGAACAGGCATATCAAATCAAGTGGTAATTTTGATATTAATTACTGCCACGATTTAATAGATTATTATAAAGCGTGTATAAATAAACATCCTGAATGGAAGAATTATGGATTCAAATTCAAGGAAACTACTCAATATAATGATATAGGCCAGTTCTATAAAGATGTTGAGAAGCAAGGATACTCAATTTCGTGGGCATATATAAGTGAAGCAGATATTAACAGGCTTGATGAGGAAGGAAAAATATATCTATTTGAGATATATAATAAAGATTTATCATCGCATAGTACAGGAAAAGACAATCTTCATACAATGTATCTAAAGAACATATTTAGTGAGGATAACCTTAAGAATATCTGCATTGAATTAAATGGTAATGCTGAGCTTTTCTATCGTAAATCGAGTATGAAAAGAAATATAACTCATAAGAAAGATACAGTTCTTGTTAATAAGACATATATTAATGAAGCTGGAGTAAGGGTATCTTTAACTGATGAGGATTATATAAAAGTTTATAATTATTATAATAATGATTATGTTATTGATGTAGAAAAAGATAAAAAACTTGTTGAAATACTTGAAAGAATCGGACATCGTAAGAACCCAATAGATATTATTAAAGATAAGAGATATACAGAAGATAAATATTTCCTTCATTTTCCAATAACAATTAATTATGGAGTAGATGACGAAAATATTAATGCTAAGATGATTGAATACATAGCTAAGCATAATAATATGAATGTTATTGGAATAGATCGTGGCGAGAGAAATCTTATATACATTTCTGTCATTAATAATAAAGGAAATATTATAGAACAGAAATCATTTAATCTTGTCAATAATTATGACTATAAGAATAAACTTAAAAATATGGAAAAGACAAGAGATAATGCAAGAAAGAACTGGCAGGAAATTGGTAAGATTAAAGATGTTAAAAATGGTTATCTGTCAGGTGTTATATCTAAGATAGCAAGAATGGTAGTAGATTATAATGCGATAATTGTAATGGAAGATTTAAATAGAGGATTTAAGAGAGGAAGATTTAAGGTTGAACGTCAAGTGTATCAGAAATTTGAAAATATGCTGATTAGCAAGCTTAATTATCTTGTGTTTAAAGAAAAAAAGGCTGATGAGAATGGAGGAATATTAAAGGGATACCAGCTTACATATCTTCCTAAGAGTGCATTGCAGATAGGAAAGCAGTGCGGCTGTATATTCTATGTGCCGGCAGCTTATACATCAAAGATAGACCCAGCTACAGGATTCATTAATATATTTGACTTTAAGAAATATTCGGGAAGTGCTATTAACGCTAAAGTTAAGGATAAAAAAGAATTTCTTATGAGTATGAATTCAATCAGATATGTTAATGAAGGTTCTGCGGAATATGAAAAAATCGGACATAGACAACTATTTGCTTTCTCTTTTGATTATAATAACTTTAAAACTTATAATGTAAGTATTCCAGTAAATGAATGGACGACCTATACATATGGAGAAAGAATTAAGAAATTATATAAAGATGGCAGATGGTCAGGTTCAGAAGTGTTAAATCTTACCGAAGATTTAATTGAGCTTATGGAACAATACGGTATTGAATATAAAGATGGACACGATATAAGGGAAGATATATCACATATGGATGAAATGCGAAATGCTGATTTTATATGTAACTTGTTTGAAAAATTCAAGTATACAGTTCAGCTAAGGAATAGTAAGAGTGAAGCAGAAGGCGATGATTATGACAGGCTTGTATCGCCAGTCTTAAATTCGCATAATGGATTTTTTGATTCATCTGATTATAAAGAAAATGAAAAATCAGATGATATTATTGATGATAAACAAATAATGCCAAAAGATGCAGATGCTAATGGAGCATATTGTATTGCATTAAAAGGACTATATGAGATTAATAAAATTAAAGAAAATTGGAGTGATGATAAGAAGTTAAAAGAAAGCGAATTGTATATAGGTGTTACTGAATGGCTTGATTATATTCAGAATAGAAGGTTTGAGTAGATGGAAGATTTGATATTAATTTCTAATCTCAATGATTTTATATTTTGTCCGGTTTCCATATATTTTCATAAATTATATGGAAATCAGGACAATTTGACATATCAATCACAGTATCAGATTAATGGTACGAAGGCACACGAGAAAGTAGATAATAAAAAATATTCTACGAGAAAAAGCGTAAAAATGGCATTAGATGTGTATTCAGATGAATATAAGATTGTTGGGAAAATAGATTTGTATGATGAAATTAGTAAGACACTTATAGAACGGAAAAAGTTTGTTAAGAAAATATATGACGGATATATTTTTCAATTATATGCCCAATATTATGCAATGACAGAGATGGGGTATGAGATTAATCATTTAGAAGTAAGAAGTCTTGATGATAATAAAAAATATAAAATTGCACTTCCAGATGATGATGTGGCAATGAAAAATAAATTTAAACAATTAATTAACCAGATTAGGTTATTTGATATGGATAAATTTGAGCAGACTAATAAAGAAAAATGTAGTAAATGTATATATGAGCAGGCGTGTGATAAGTCATTAATTAAAGAGGAATAATTATGTTGAGTGCTAATGATTTCAAGAAGAAACAAGTGATTTTTTTATTGACTAATATTGGTGATAAATTATCATTTTCAAACGATAATGTTATAGTGAAAGACCAAGATGGAAAGATAAAGTTTCAGTCGACTTGTTATAGATTGTTTATGTTATGTGTTGTTGGAAATATATCTATTACGAGTGGATTGATACAGAGAAGTAAAAAGTTTGGGTTTTCTATATGTTTAATGAGTACAACATTTAAAGTATATGATGTTATAGGCGCAAGAATGGAAGGTAATACGCTTTTGAGAAAACATCAATATCAATATGATGGTAACGATATAGGTAGACTTATTGAACAAAATAAAATAAAAAATCAGGCACAGGTATTAAAAAACATAAGAAAAAAGACTGAGTATCAAAACGAAGCAATACAACTATTAAATGAGATGGTGATTGAACTTAATAACCCAAAAGAATATTTAGAAATTATGGGGATTGAGGGAAATGCTGCAAGAGTTTACTTTCCGAGAATGTTTGATAATGTTCAATGGAATGGGAGAAAGCCAAGAATTAAAAGTGACTATGTGAATGTTGTATTAGACATAGGTTATACAATGCTTTTTAATATTGTTGATGCAATGTTGCAAGTTTATGGATTTGATACATATTATGGGGGGTTTCATAAGTGTTTCTATATGAGGAAATCATTAGTTTGCGATATAATGGAACCAATAAGACCTATTATTGACTATGAAGTGCGAAAAGCTATTAATCTAGGTCAATGTAAAATTGATGATTTCGAAAAATATGATGAACACTGGTGTTTAAAATATAAGAATAATCCACAATATATTCAATTTTTAATGCAGGCAATTATGGAATATAAAGATGAAATATTTATGTATATACAAAGCTATTATAGATATTTTATGAAAATGAAAAGTGTATCAGAATTTCCGCAGTTTAATATATAACTAGATTGGAGGTATTATGGTAGTTGTAAGTTATGATATATCAAATGACAAATTAAGAACTAAATTTGCTAAATATCTTTCAAGATTTGGACATAGATTACAATATTCCGTGTTTGAAATTGACAACAGTGAAAAAATCGTTAATAATATAGTAAATGACTTGAAGAACAAATATGAGAAATCTTTTTCGCAAGAGGATAGTGTTATTATATTTAAACTTTCATCAAGTTGTGAAGTACTGAGGTTTGGATATGCAAAGAATGATGAGAAGGACTTTATTATAATAAGCTGAAACATTTGAGAATGCAAACCTTGACCTTAATATTTAAAATTAGATGGGTTACTTAATATAATATGTGCGTATTGCACAAAAAATAATCAAAAAATGTTACTTAACAAAGGAATAATTATATAATATGACGATATAAGAGTTAAGTAACCTAAATAATTTCTACTGTGTGTAGATTTTTCCGGCTTTTATGTTATATCCGGGTTAAGTAACCTAAATAATTTCTACTGTGTGTAGATGTAAGTATCTGTTCGATTTTCTCTGATGTTAAGTAACCTAAATAATTTCTACTGTGTGTAGATTTAAAGGATATTCTGTGTATGTGCCATGTTAAGTAACCTAAATAATTTCTACTGTGTGTAGATATGTTATTAAAGAATTTCTACTATTGTGTTAAGTAACCTAAATAATTTCTGCTGTGTGTAGATTGTGGCAGATAATCCGCACCATTTATCGTTAAGTAACCTAAATAATTTCTACTATGTGTAAATTCCGGTTCAGATTGATGACAAGACAAGTTAAGTAACCTAAATAACTTGGCTTCCCCAATATATTGAATATTCTCCCTATTCTTGCTAAAATACCACTACAAGATTAATAGAAAAGGATATCCAATTATGAAAGAAAAGATATATACAGTTCCAGTTAATGATGCGTTTGCGTTGGATAGTGAATGTCCGATTTGTTCAATGTTTGAAAAGCTGGAGAATGATGCGGTTGAGTATGCAATGGGTCCGAGCTATATGGAAGATGACATAAGAGAAAAGACTGATAAAATTGGATTTTGCAGTCGCCACATTAAGAAGATATATGAGCAGAATAACAGACTTGGTTATGCGCTTGTTATGAAGACACATATGGATTATGTCATTAAGCAGATAGAAAGCTATAGTGATGATAAGGGCGCAGGAAAGACATTACTTAAAAAGGGCAAAGAGGCACAGGTGTGCAGTTATATTGATGAGCTTGAAGGAAAATGCTTTGTGTGCGATAAAGTAGAAGATACAATTGAAAGATACATAGATACAGTGTTTTATATGTATAAACACGACAAAGATTTTGTCGATAAGCTTAAGAGCTGCAAAGGCTTTTGTACCAGCCACTATGGACTTTTGATGAAAAGGGCGAGCGGCAAGCTTTCAGGAGCACAGTATACGGAATTCACAGAACTTATCACTAAGCTTTACATAGATAATATGAAGAGAGTGAGAGACGATGTGGCTTGGTTTATTAATAAATTTGACCACAAATATGCCAATGAGCCTTGGAAAAATGCCAAAGACTCACTCGTAAGAGCAACATTAAAAGATACAGGAGTTAATATCCAATAACATAATAATGTGTTATTTTCCGGAAGAAGATAAGTTCATTATGGTATAATGAGCACAAAAGTGCTCATCTTAAAAGTTCCTTATGGAACTTTATATGTGCAGAAAAGCCGCACAAGATTTATGGTATGATATATACATTATATTAAGAAATTAATTGATATTAATAAAAGCTGATTACCCTCATTAATAAAAATGGAGATAATCAGCTTTTTGTTGATATATAAATGTAATAATTATTACATTTATATATCAATTAATAGGTAAATGTAACAGAATATAACGTGTAATTAACACGATCAATATTCTTATAAGAATAGGATAACTGCTGTCCGGTTCTTGATATTGCCTCTTTAAGATCTGCATTATAAGTTGTAGTGAATTCAATATGTGCAGTTTTATTTTTAACTGTTGAATATATGAGTTTATTTAGTTGGTTGACATTGCTTATTAAAGGTAGTTTTTTGTATCTGCAGTAGGAATATTTTGCACCACATTTTTCATAAGCGGAGTAACGGCTTCTGTCCCAAGTATGGTCGAGTGCCATATCGTCAGCACTGATATTAAAATATGAGTGGTCGATATAATCAGATGATGAGCCAACAGGGTCATCCCACGTTACATCAACGTGATACCAGTGATTATCAAGGTTGACAACATTCCATATGTGCTGCTGTCCGCCAGCCTCTCCTGAAATCGTTGCATTTTCTATTCCAAGCATATCTAACAATGTCTTAAAACATTCAGTATAGCCGCTACATACGGCAATTCCGTTGATTAATGCACTGTAGGCGTTGTAGGAAGAGTCGCCGGTATCAACATAATTGATGTTATCAACGAGATAATCGTGTATGGCAATCTCTTTTTCTATATCAGATTGATTTGGCGAAATAATCTCTTCAAGTATTTTGGTATATTTGTCATAAAGCACAAGCTGGCGTTCATTAAGATTATATGTTGACTCACTTCTGTAAGCTTTAATAATTGCAAAATTGTCCCAACATTCATAAGTTATCCGCACATTGAAACCATTTTTAATGCGCCTGTATTCACATCTTAACTGTTCTATGCCGTTAATTAATGAAAGCCATTTGTTGGCATCAATTAACTCCTCATCAGTAATGAATAATTCGCAGACATTATTATCACTATCCATACTTGCAATTATAGCCTGCACAATCTCCTCCGTTGTATCTGCGGACTGGGAAAATGCAGCCTTAGGTATTGTCATAGCTGAATTGGAAGACATATTAAACGATATTGGAATTGTACAGCCTGTCAATGCGACAGATAAAAGCACAAGTGTGAGTATAACGCAGACACGCTTATGGATAGGCTTATATAAATTTTTCATATATGTTAATAAATCTTTCTATAATAATTTAGGTTTATTACTTTGTTAAATTAAATGTAATTTGGTATTATTACATCATATATTATAATTATATTACATTATAAAATAATACACAACTGCTAGATATATGGATATTTATGGCAGTCTGATAATAAATATACCGTGCATTTTATTTTGTACAGGGAGGAGAATTAATATGAGCGATTATATTATTAACAAACCTGATGATTTTGAATTGAATGAAACACTTGAATGTGGACAGTGCTTCCATTTTAATAAGCTTGATGAAAATGATTATGTCCTTACAGCATTTGGACATATGTTACATATAATACAGACTGAAAAAGAAATTGTATTTTATGATACTGACGAGAAGCTGTATATGGATTTGTGGAGAAATTATTTTGATATAGACAGGAATTATGGTCTTATAAAGGAAAGGCTTCTAAAGAAAGATGATAAGCTTAAGGAAGCAATTGAGGCAATGTCAGGTGTCAGAATTCTTAATCAGGAATTTTTTGAGACACTTATTTCATTTATTATATCGCAGAACAAACAGATACCACATATAAAGAAGATTGTTGCAGATATTTCTGCAAAGTATGGCGATTATGCGGGTGAGGTGAAAGGTGTACCTATGTATACATTTCCTGATGTAAGGAAGTTAGCCAAAGCAGAAGTAGAGGATTTGAAGGAATTAAAGACAGGCTTTAGAGCACCTTACATATATGATGCCGTAAAATGTGTCGGCGAGGGAAAAATCAGCTATGATGAGCTTATTGCACTGGATAGTGAGCAGGGCATTGAGAAAATGTGTCAGATAAAAGGGGTTGGCAACAAGGTCGCAAGCTGTGTAAGCCTTTTTGCATTGGGTAAAAGGGACAGCTTTCCTATTGATGTGTGGATAAAAAGAATAATGGAATATCTGTATTTTGACGGAAATGATACTTCCAAAGATGTTATAGCTGCATTTGCTAAGGAAAGATTTGGCGAGCTTGGCGGATATGCACAGCAGTATCTTTTCTATTATGGAAAGACTGTCAAGATGGGTGTCGCTAATAAGAATAAAAAATAAAAAAAGTATAATCAAAATGTTAAATCATTAATATATTTAGAAATAGCTGTTGACAAATTATTAGCCGGGTGCTATCTTAATTTTATTGAAATTAGCACTCGGTTGAAATGAGTGCTAACAAGCAAAAAACAAATTGCTGCCATATACATTTCAGACAGCGGAATGGAGGATATATATGAAATTAGTACCATTAGGAGACAGAGTTGTAATTAAAGCATTAGTTGCAGAAGAAACTACAAAGTCAGGTATCGTATTACCAGGACAGGCAAAGGAGAAACCATCTCAGGCAGAGGTAGTTGCAGTTGGACCTGGCGGGGTTGTTGATGGCAAGGAAGTTACAATGCAGGTTAAGCCTGGTGATAAGGTAATATATTCTAAGTATGCTGGAACAGAAGTTAAGCTTGATGATGAAGAATACATCGTTGTAAAGCAGAATGATATTCTTGCGGTAATCGAGGACTAATCAGATACAGCCAGTTTACTGGCGGATATATGAAAAGTGATAGTTAGTTGATATCAGATATATTTTTATTACAGATAATAATGGAGGTAATAGCAATGGCAAAGGAAATTAAATACGGAATTGAAGCAAGAAAAGCTCTTGAAGAGGGTGTTAATAAATTAGCTAATACTGTAAGGGTTACAATCGGACCAAAGGGACGTAACGTAGTTCTTGATAAATCATATGGTGCACCACTTATCACTAACGATGGTGTTACAATCGCTAAGGATATCGAACTTGAAGATGCATTTGAGAATATGGGTGCCCAGCTTGTAAAGGAAGTTGCTACTAAGACTAATGATGTAGCAGGTGATGGTACAACAACAGCTACAGTTCTTGCACAGGCTATGGTTAATGCAGGTATGAAGAACTTAGCAGCAGGTGCTAACCCAATCATCTTAAGAAAAGGTATGAAGAAGGCTACTGATTGTGCAGTTGAAGCTATTGCACATATGAGCGAGAAGGTTACAGGAAAAGACCAGATTGCAAAGGTTGCATCTATCTCAGCTGGTGATGAAGAAGTAGGTCAGATGGTAGCTGATGCTATGGAAAAGGTTTCTAATGATGGTGTTATCACAATCGAAGAATCTAAGACAATGAAGACAGAACTTGATCTTGTAGAAGGTATGCAGTTCGATAGAGGATATATTTCAGCATATATGGCAACGGATATGGATAAGATGGAAGCTAACCTTGATAACCCATATATCCTTATCACAGATAAGAAGATTTCTAATATTCAGGAAATCTTACCAGTTCTTGAACAGATAGTCCAGAGCGGTGCTAAGCTTCTTATCATTGCAGAAGATGTTGAAGGTGAAGCTCTTACGACACTTATCGTTAATAAGTTAAGAGGTACATTCAATGTTGTAGCTGTCAAAGCACCTGGATATGGTGACAGACGTAAGGAAATGCTTAAGGATATCGCTATTCTTACAGGTGGTCAGGTTATCTCAGAAGAACTTGGTCTTGAACTTAAGGATACAACAATGGATATGCTTGGTAGAGCTAAGTCAGTTAAGGTTCAGAAAGAAAATACAGTTATCGTTGACGGCGAAGGTGCTAAGGAAGATATCGAAGCAAGAGTTGCACAGATTCGTGCACAGCTTGAAGAAACAACATCTGACTTTGATAAGGAAAAGTTACAGGAAAGACTTGCTAAGCTTGCAGGCGGCGTAGCTGTTATCAGAGTTGGTGCTGCAACAGAAACAGAGATGAAGGAAGCTAAGCTTCGTATGGAAGATGCCCTTAATGCAACAAGAGCTGCTGTAGAAGAAGGCGTTATCTCAGGTGGTGGTTCTGCTTATATCCACGCTTCTAAGAAGGTTGCTGAACTTGCTGCTACACTCAGTGGTGATGAGAAGACAGGTGCAGAGATTATTCTTAAGGCACTTGAAGCTCCTTTATACCACATTGCTCACAATGCAGGTCTTGAAGGTGCAGTTATCATCAACAAAGTAAGAGAGTCAGAAGTAGGAACAGGTTACGATGCTCTTAATGATGAATACGTTAATATGATTGATGCTGGTATTCTTGACCCAGCTAAGGTTACAAGAAGTGCATTACAGAATGCTACAAGTGTAGCTTCAACACTCCTTACAACAGAGTCAGTTGTAGCTGATATCAAAGAAGATACACCAGCAATGCCAGCAGGAGCTGCCGGTATGGGCGGAATGATGTAATAAGTAATAATTTGCTATACATCAGTAAGTTGATAAAATAAATTTAACACTTACATTATATTAAAAAAGTCCCTTTGTTTATGTTTTATATTCATAAACAAGGGGACTTTTTGTTGTGTAATGTATAAGCAATATGTTATGCTATCAAGGTTATTAAGTGGATTACAGCAGATTGAGCTGATTCATATATTTCAGGAGAGCTTGGTTTATGTTTTTTAATAGAAGAAAGAATGATGATTTGTCAGAAAAGCTGGTTAAACTGGTTGTTCCGATAGCTATACAGCAGTTTATGTTGGCACTTGTGAGTGCCACAGATGCGGTTATGCTGGGCTTTGTAGACCAGACCTCGTTGTCTGCAGCTTCACTTGCCGGACAGATACAGTTTGTGCTTAATTTGTTTATAGCAGGGATAACAGCAGGCTCAGGAATAATGATTTCACAGTACTGGGGAAAGAAGGACATAAAAGCTATTGAAAAGGTCATGCCGGTGGCTTTATATGCTAATCTGTTGTCAGGTGGCATATTCACTATTCTTGCGTTTCTCATACCTGAGGGACTTATAAGGATATTCACTAACGAACCGGAGCTTATTGCAAGCGGTACACTATATATCAGGGCGGTAGCCTTATCCTATGTGCTGTGTGCAGTATCACAGGTATATCTGATTCTTCTTAAGAATACAGGAAGGGCAGCTCAAAGCTCTGTTATCAGCTCATCAGCAGTTGCAGTTAATATAGTCTGCAATGCTGTCCTTATATTTGGACTACTTGGTATGCCACGTCTTGGCATACGTGGAGCGGCTTATGCAACTGTAATATCAAGAGTGATAGAGCTTGTATGGGCATATATTGCAGTTAACAAAGACAGGATTGCCACTCTGGAGTGGAAAGGAATTATTCATACAGATAAAGCACTTACAAGAGATTTCTGGTATTACACAATGCCTGTGCTATGTGCCTCCTTAGTGTGGGGCATTGCATTTGTATTATACTCAGTTATACTTGGACATATGGGAAGTGATGCTGTTGCAGCGAATTCCATAGCCAGTATAGTAAAGAGTATGGTACAGTGCGTTATAAGGGGCGTTAGTGCCGGGGCAGGAATTATTATAGGTAATCTACTAGGAGCAGGTAAGCTTTATAAAGCCAGGGAATATGGTGGAAGAATTACAAGACTGTCAATAGCGATTGGGATAATAACAGGTCTGCTTCTTATAGTTATAGCTCCGGTTGTATCGCGTGCAGCCCCTATGTCAGATACAGCGAAGGGGTATCTTGGCTTTATGCTGATAGTCCTCGGCATTAATCTGATGGGGCAGTCGGTGAATACAACTGTTCTGGATGGAATATTCTGCGCTGGTGGTGATGCAAAGTTTGATATGAAGGGAAATATTGGTGCAATGTGGTTCTTTGCAGTTCCACTTGGCTTTGTTGCAGCATTTGTATTCAATGCACCAGTCTGGCTTGTATATATCATAATAAGCCTTGATGAGCTTGTAAAGCTCCCGGCAGTATATATACATTATAAGAAGTATATTTGGGTAAGAAATATTACAAGATAAAATACCAGGGATAGTTGTTTCTATTTAAAAAAGTCAGGGGGTATGTTATAATACTTCCATATTGGATTTTAATTGTCACGCAGGAGGAATGGTGATGGCTGATATTGATGAGCTTAAAAAGAAACTTGAAGATGGATGGATAAAGGGTGAACCTTATGTATTTGTAAGTTATGCAAGTAAGGATAAAGAGAAAGTTTATGAATTTGTATATGAACTTAGAAAACGTGGAATTAATGTATATATAGATATAGAGCTTCAGGAGAATATTTCTAAGAACTGGTTACAGAATATTAAGGAGCGTTTATATGATGTTGATTGTGTTGCTATGATTTCATTTCTTAGTCTTAACTATTTCCGTAGTTATGCCTGCCTTATAGAACAGCTTGTAACACGTTCAGAGGATTTAAAGATGGAAAAAGGTAAGTATCTTGAGAATTTTTATATTGCATTGGATGATAATATGTCTACAATACAAAAAATGGAAGATGCAGTGTATAATAATACAGTTGCAAAAGAAAGTCAGAGTATGGCAATAAAGATGGTTCCAGAGGAAGTAAATGTCCTTAAAGATGTCATGGAAGATAATATTGCAGTAAAGAGCAAGTTAAAGAAAGATGTCAGGTCAACTATAGATAGTCTGAATACAGCACATAGAGTTGCGATAAGTATGCTTAGTTATATTTTTAAAGAGTCAAGCTATAGTATTCAGAAATATGGAACAGCTGGTGATTGTGCACAGTTAATGTATAACAATTTTACTAATGATAAGAATGACAAAATTAATATTGATGTATTGGAGGAACTTAAAGAAAAGTACATCAATGCTTCATCATCTGCCACAACTACATCATCTACAGCAAGTCAGAGCAGTGCTTCTGCACCAGCCGTTAAGAATAATACTACAGAAGCTGACATTGAGAATAATAGAACTTCTGATAATATTCAGAGTACAGAGAATAACAATGTGGCAAATAATAACACAAATATCAATGAAATAGACAGCAATGATATTATTGATGATGAAAATAGCACATCAACAGACAGCGTTACTACAGATGATTTTGCCACATCTACAGACAACAACAATATAACTGATAACACCAGAACAAGACAGGCTACAAGTACAGGTGATATCAGATTTACGCTTTATGGCAAGGAGTATGAGCTTAATCAGTCAGATATGATGCTTACATTTTTTGCACATATTCTTAATAAACATCAGGATACTGTGGACGAACTTCCTTCGTATAATGGGATGAACTGCGTATCTGATGTTGATTATAGTCTTTCTGAGAATCGTAAGGCAGATATGCCTACATATTTCAGAAGCTGTGAATTCTTTGAATTCGCTAATGGAAGCCATATATGCGTTGGAACATCATATTCAGTAGTAGACAAGTTAAAGAAAATGGCACTTCTGCTTAATATATGTGGTGAAAGCCCAGAGATATTCAGCTCAGAACAGGTTGAACTTCCAGCGGTAAAGGTCAGAGGTGGTTCTTCTGCTGGCGGCAAGGGAAGTGGAGCACTTGTGAAATTCAGCGTATATGGTAATGAATACGCGCAGAACCAGACAGATATGCTTGGAACAATATGCAGTTCTGTTATAGCTAAGCACCCAGACAAGTTAGAGGAAGCAGCAGATGCTTTATTATGTATTGATGTTAAAGATTATACAGATGTTGCTAAAGAAGACAGACCAGTATATTTCTCATCAATGAACAGATATGAAGTAAATGGCACAGCTTATAGTGTTGGTGGAAGCTTCGGAATGAAAGAAAAGCTTAAAATGATTGCTAAATTACTTATAATGTGCGACGAAAGCAAGGATATAATTGATATAGAAGACTATGAGATACCAGATGTAAAGGTTAAGGCGGCTGCAGGCACTAAGAAGAAAATTAATTACTTTGATTAATTGGAAGTATTACAAGATAGGAGTAGTTTTATGTTTGATGTAGCAGTAGAACAGATAGTAAAGGTAAAACCGCCTAAGACAGCAGTTGTTTATAAGGCATTGCTTATAATAGGCTGTATTGTGGCGGCTACAACCATACCACAGACAAGAACATTTGGAATAATTGTGCTTGCATTATTTGCGGTGATGACATTTTTGGTATTCCAGTATTATAATGCAGAGCTTGAGTATTCGATAGTGGATGATACGCTTACGATTGATAGGATTATGGCAAAATCAGCAAGAAAAAGATGTGGTGTGTATACACTTTCAAGAGCAAAGCTTGTGGCAAGAGCTGATTCGCAGGATGCACTCCGTATGAACCATATGGACGTTAAGACTTATGATTATTCAGTTGGTGCAAGCAACCACGATTCGGTTGTCATATATGCTTATAATGAACATAACGAACTGGTCAGGGTATTTGTATATCCTGATGAACGTATTCTTCACAGCATACAAAATGTTGTTGAAAAAGATGTGTTTAAAGTTATTGACTTTTAAAAAATGCTCTGATACAATTCTAATATTATAAACAAAAGGAATATGATAGAACGTTTATCAGATTTCTCCACACAGAAATGTCCGAATTAAGTATTCGGATTTTTTTGTACCAAGAATTGCGTTATTACGCGCATATAACTTAATTATTTTATTCACAGGAAAGCGAGGACAAAGGAAAATGGGTACAATTATTGGTGAGGGCATTACATTTGACGATGTGTTATTAGTTCCACAGTATTCAGAAGTAACACCTAATATGATCGATTTAACAACTAATCTTACAAAGAATATTAAGCTTAATATTCCTTTGATGAGTGCAGGTATGGACACAGTTACTGAACATAGAATGGCAATCGCTATGGCAAGACAGGGTGGTATAGGTATTATCCACAAGAATATGTCAGTTGAGCAGCAGGCAGAGGAAGTTGATAAGGTAAAAAGATCAGAGAATGGAGTAATTACAGATCCATTTTTCTTACATCCAGATAATACATTACAGGAAGCTAACGAACTTATGGGTAAGTTCAGAATTTCTGGTGTTCCTATCACAGATGATGATAGAAAGCTTGTTGGTATTATTACTAACAGAGATCTTAAATTTGAAGAAGATTTCTCAAGACCAATTAAGGAATGTATGACAAGCGAGAATCTTGTAACAGCTCCAGTTGGAATTACTCTTGAAGAAGCTAAGAAGATCCTTGGCAAGGCAAGAAAAGAAAAGCTTCCAATCGTTGATGATGAATTCAAGTTAAGAGGGCTTATTACAATAAAGGATATTGAGAAGTCTATTAAGTATCCTGCGTCTGCACATGATTCACAGGGAAGACTTCTTGCAGGTGCTGCAGTTGGTATTACAGCCAATGTTATGGATAGAGTTCAGGCTCTTGTTGATGCAAGTGTTGACTGTATTGTAATTGATTCAGCACATGGTCACTCTAAGAATATTATTACAACATTAAAGAATATCAAGTCAGCATTCCCTGATTTACAGGTAATCGCTGGTAACATTGCTACAGGTGCAGCTGCTAAGGCACTTTGCGAAGCTGGTGTAGATGCAGTTAAGGTTGGTATAGGACCTGGTTCTATCTGTACAACAAGAGTTGTTGCTGGTATTGGTGTACCTCAGGTAACAGCAGTTATGGATGCTTATGCAGAAGCTAAGAAGTTCGGTATTCCAGTTATCGCTGATGGTGGTATCAAGTTCTCAGGTGATATAGTTAAGGCTATTGCTGCCGGTGGTAGTGTATGTATGCTCGGAAGTCTTCTTGCAGGCTGTGATGAAGCTCCTGGTTCATTTGAGTTATTCCAGGGCAGAAAGTATAAGGTTTATAGAGGTATGGGTTCTATTGCAGCTATGGAGAATGGAAGCAAGGACAGATACTTCCAGACAGGTGCTAAGAAGCTTGTTCCAGAAGGTGTTGAAGGACGTGTTGCATATAAGGGACTTGTTGAAGATACAATATTCCAGCTTATGGGAGGTCTTCGTTCAGGTATGGGTTATTGTGGAGCACCTACAATTCCATTGCTTCAGGAGACAGGTAAGTTTATTAAGATGTCATCTGCTGCATTAAGAGAGAGTCATCCACACGATATTCATATCACTAAGGAAGCCCCTAACTACTCAGTAGAGAACGCTTAATATAAAGCTGTTATTATAAACAGATTAGAATAATAGATATTTAATCAACCCCGGCATTAATTAATTTTAATGCTGGGGTTGTTTGTGCGTCAATTTTAGTGTATTATCTTTGGGATATTAAATGTGAAATATGCACAAGTTGTATATGATAAATGTGGCAAATTGAATAAACTGTCTAAACAATTAAACTGATAAGCATTTATAAGTGAAAATAAAATCCGATAATAAGTGTTTATAAGTGAAAATTGATGTTGCTAATATATGTTTTCTTGATGTATAATAATCTTACAGTAAAATTGTATGAATAATGTATTTATAGAAGGTTATGCACAAGGAGAAGAGGTATGCAGGATAAGATGATTAACAAGTATATTGCTAAGAATCATTCTGGATCTGTATTTACTGACAATGAATTGCAGGTTATCAAGGATGGTAATATAGATGATATGGTTACAACATTTCTTGATATGAATACAGAATATTATAATAAGCAGATGCAGAGTGTTTTAAAGGTATTTACACAGTTTATGAGCACTGAGATTGAACTTGAGAGAATAATATATCAGAAGGAATTTGATGGCAAATTTGTTGGCTGTCAGATTATGGACGGAGATATAGATGTATTCTTAGGGATAGCAGGTGAAGATGCTGACCTTCTTTGCGTTGCATCTACATTTTCCCAGGAAGATATGAATAAGTTTGATGCTGATGCTTATGATGCAATATGCGAGCTTATTAATATTATTAATGGTGCATATGCGACTAAGCTCAGTTATGAAGAGATAGAGGTGTCTTTACACCCACCAGTATTTTATCAGGATACACAGATTAAAGCGGATAATGGAATGTATGTAGTTACATTTAATATGAAAGGACATAGATTTAATCTGCTTATGGTTGCAGATGATAAAGTTAAGCTTAATGTATAAAAATATATGTACATAGTTAAGGCGTATTACAGAAGCTGAAGTTGTTAATAATCATCAGTCAATTATTTGTTAGTTGATGAATTGTTATAGATATATTGCATTTGCAGTTGATTACAGATACTAAATGCTTCTGCACAAGCCGGGTGGTTAATTATAGACATATGGAACGGAGGAATATTATGGCGAAGATTTTGATAGTAGATGATTCTAAGACTTCAAGAAAGTTCTTAAGAAATATGCTTGAACAGGCTGGACACGAGATTGTTGCAGAGGCTGTTAACGGAGCAGAAGGCGTTGAAAAGTTCAGAATATACAGACCGGATATAACAACTATGGACATTACAATGCCGGTTCTTGGCGGAATAGATGCAGTTAAGGATATTATAGAGATAGACCCTGATGCCAAGATTATTATGGTAACAGCGGCAGGACAGAAGGCTAATATGATAGAGGCTCTTAAGAAAGGAGCGGCTGATTTTATACAGAAGCCTTTTGATATGGACGTGATTGTTAATACAATTGAAAAGGTTATGGAAGAATAGATGTACAATTATAGATTACAACTTCAATATGATGGTGGGAGATATGACGGCTGGGTCAGAATGGGCAAGGACTCCAATTCTAACACTATAGAATGTAAGATTAAAGAGATAATTCAGAAGATGACAGGTGAAGATATTGATATATATGTTGGATGCAGAACAGAAAAAGGTGTTCATGCACTTAATCAGACAGCTAATTTCAAGCTTAATGATAAGTACCAGCCTGTAGAGGTTAAGAATTACCTTAACAGATATCTTCCAAGGGATATAGCTGTTAATCGCGTGGAATTAGTAGATGAAAGATTTCATAGCCAGCTTAATGCGAGGGAGAAGACATATGTATACAAGATAGATATGGCTAATGTAGCGAATGTATTTACAAGAAAGTATGCTTATCATACATTTGATATTCCGGATATTAAGGCTATGAAGCAGGCAGCTTTTTATATGATTGGAAAGCATGATTTTAAAGCATTTACTACTGCGAAGAAGAGCAAGTCTACAGTAAGGGATATCAAAGATGTAGAGATAACTACAGATGGAGACAGTTGTGAGATAAGAATAACAGCAGATGATTTCCTTCATAATATGGCAAGATATATGATTGGTATGCTTCTTGATGTAGGAAGCGGACTTAAGAAGGTGGAAGATGTAGAGAATATTATGGCTGGCAAGGATGTTGTTATGTCACTTCCAGCTGAGAGCTATGGACTTTTCCTTGAAAGTGTTTTATACTAAATAGATGATTTTATTAAAGAATCTCGGATTTCGGGATTCTTTTCTTGTTACTTTATAATAATATATTTTATGAAGCAGAATTTAACAGGAATGGAGAATATAATGAAGACCATAATTGAACTTATGACAGATGAATTTAAGAAAGCATTTGCAGAATGTGGATATTCAGAAGAATACGCAAGAATTACTATATCTAACAGACCTGACTTATGCGAATTCCAGTGCAATGGCGCGATGGCAGCAGCTAAGACTTATAAAAAAGCTCCATTTGTTATTGCAGATGAGATAGTTGCAAAGCTTACATCTAATGGTATGTTTGACACAATTGAAAGTGTTAAGCCAGGATTTATCAATATAAAGGTAAGTGCTGGATATCTTTCAGATTATCTTAATAAGATGTCAGAAGATGATAAGTACGGATATGAGAACAGCGAGGAAGCTAAGACTGTAATAGTGGATTATGGTGGAGCTAATGCAGCTAAGCCATTACATGTAGGACATTTAAGATCTGCTGTAATTGGTGAGAGTGTTAAGAGAATTAACAGATACGCAGGCAACAATACAATAGGTGATGTACACCTTGGAGACTGGGGACTTCAGATGGGTCTTATCATAGAGGAGTTAAGGGACAGAAAGCCTGAACTTCCATATTTTGATGAGGCGTATACAGGAGAGTATCCAAGTGAACCCCCATTTACGATATCAGAGCTTGAACAGATATATCCGGCGGCAAGTGCTAAGTCTAAGGAAGATGAAGAATTCGCTAAGAGAGCACACGAATCCACACTTAAGCTTCAGAGCGGGGACAGAGCATGCACAGCAATATGGAAGCATATTATGAATGTTTCCAAGAAGGATTTAAAGAAGAATTATGATAATCTTAATGTATCATTTGACTTATGGAAGGGTGAAAGTGATGCACAGCCATATATTAAAGATATGGTTGATAAGATGGTTGAAGATGGAATTGCCTATGAAAGCCAGGGAGCTACAGTAGTAGATATTGCAGAGCCAACAGATACTAAGGAACTTCCTCCTTGCATAGTAAGAAAGTCAGACGGTGCGGCACTTTATGCTACATCAGATCTTGCAACTATTGTTGAGAGAGAGAAGTTATATAAGCCGGATACATACATTTATCTCGCTGATAAAAGACAGGAGCTTCATTTTACTCAGGTATTCAGAACAGCTAAGAAGGCTGGAATTGTAAGACCAGATGCAGATATGAGATTTGTTGGTTTTGGTACTATGAATGGAAAGGATGGCAAGCCATTTAAGACACGTTCAGGTGGTGTTATGCGTCTTGAACATCTTATATCTGATATTAATGAAGTTATTCTTAATAAGATTAAAGAGAACCGTTCAATGACGGATGAAGAAGCTGATAATATATCTAAGATTGTGGGTCTTGCTGCACTTAAGTATGGTGATTTATCTAATCAGGCATCTAAAGATTATGTATTTGATGTAGATAGATTTGCTTCATTTGAAGGTAATACAGGTCCTTATATTTTGTATACAATAGTAAGAATAAAGTCTATTCTTGCAAAGTATAAGGAAACAGGCGTAAGTGTTGGTGATCTTACAATACTGCCTTCAAAAGAACAGTCAGAGAAGGCTTTATCACTTGCACTTATTAAGTTCTCAGATGTTATAGATGGAGCATACAAGGATAATGCACCTCACAAGATATGCCAGTATATATATGAGGTTTCTAACTCATTTAACGGATTTTATCATAACACAAAGATTCTTGCAGAAGAGGATAAGAAACAGCAGGAAAGCTATATTGCATTAATCACACTTACTAAAGAGATACTTGAAACTTGTATTGATTTATTAGGTATACAGTGTCCTGACAGAATGTAGAGATTGGAGATATTATATGAAGTTATTATCATTTGCAATTCCATGTTATAATTCAGCAGCATATATGGAAAAATGTATCAAATCATGCCTTGCAGGTGGTGACGATGTAGAGATAATAATTGTTGATGATGGTTCAACAAAAGATGATACATTAAAGATTGCCAAGGAATATGAAGCAAAATATCCTAACATAGTCAAGGCTGTACATCAGGAGAATGGTGGACATGGGCAGGCTGTTAATACAGGTCTTGCCAATGCCACAGGGATGTTCTTTAAGGTTGTAGACAGCGATGACTGGGTTGATGTTAAAAGCTATAAGAAGATATTAACTAAGCTTAAGAACTTTGTTGAGGAAGATGACCTCCCAGATATGCTTATTGCGAATTATGTATATGAAAAGGTTGGTGCTAAGAGAAAGAAAGTCATTCACTATGAGAATGCACTTCCAGTTGACAGAATGTTTGGATGGGATGAGATGGGACATTTCAAGGTAGACCAGTATATTCTTATGCACTCAGTAATATACAGAACACAGCTTATAAAGGAATTCGGTCTGAAGCTTCCTGAGCATACATTTTATGTAGATAATATATTTGTATTTGAGCCATTGCCGGTTGTTCAGAAAATGTACTATATGAATGTTAATTTCTACAGATATTTTATTGGAAGGGAAGACCAGTCAGTTAATGAAACAGTTATGATTTCAAGAATTGACCAGCAGTTAAGAGTTACAAGACGTCTTATAGATTCATATCTTGGCAATAAGCCTGTCAATGAAAGATGCAGAAAGTATATGGTGACATATCTTAGAATTATGATGGAAGTATCATCAATATTTCTGATTATATCAGGCACAGATGAGAACCTTGTTAAGAAAAAGGAACTTTGGAAATATGTTAAGGATTCAGATTCCAAGCTCTATAAAGAGTTAAGATACAGCATACTTGGCAATACAGTTAATCTTCCGGGCAAAGTCGGCAGAGGAATATCTAAGACTGGTTATAAAGTAATGAATAAACTTATTGGATTTAATTAAAATGGCGTGTGCAGAAATGAGGGAATACTATGATATTAGATTTGTTTAAACTTGACGGAAAAGTAGCAGTTGTCACAGGTGCTAACACAGGTCTAGGACAGGGAATGGCAGTAGCTTTAGCTCAGGCAGGAGCTAAGGTTCTTGGCGTTGCAAGACGTTCCTGCGAAGATACTAAGAATAAGATAGAAGCAGATGGCGGCGTGTTCGCAGAGGTTATAGCTGACCTTTCAGATATGGCTTCAATAGATGTAGTTATGAAAGCAGCAATTGATACATATGGCAGAGTGGATATTCTTGTTAATAATGCGGGAATTATTAAAAGACAGGATGCAATTGAATTCACAGAGGAGAATTGGGATTCGGTAATTCAGGTTAATCAGAAAATGGTATTCTTCTTAAGTCAGGCATTTGCTAAGCAGCTTATGAAGCAGGGAGAAGGCGGAAAGATAATTAATGTATGCTCAATGCTTTCATATCAGGGTGGAATAAGAGTTCCGTCATACACAGCAAGCAAGAGTGCAATTATAGGCTTAACAAGAGCGTTAGCCAATGAATGGGCAAAGTATAACATTAATGTAAATGGAATTGCGCCAGGATATATGGCAACTAATAACACAGCACAGTTAAGAGATGATGCCGACAGAAGCGAAGCTATTCTTGACAGAATTCCAGCAGGCAGATGGGGCACACCACAAGATATGGAAGGTGCAGTAATATACCTTGCATCTAAAGCCTCAGACTACGTCAACGGCTTTACCCTGGCAGTAGACGGCGGCTGGTTGGCAAGATAAAACAAGAGGTTAGACTTATAGGAAAAAGTGTTGATAGAAAGCACAACTTATAAAAACAGGCAGACTTTAACGAAGTTTAGATGTTAAAGCCTGCCTGTTTTCTCATAATTAAACATATTTAATCTGTGTCTACATTTATAAATTTTGTGTAAGCACATCTTCTTTTATATTATAACATAAACAATACGATAACTATTCAGTGTTCGCACAATTTTCCTGATTACATTTTATATTCTGCAATTCAGCCATACCCCAGTTGTGTAGCTTTACTATATTGCAAGCTGGGTGCTTTTGCAGCCGTCGGCATTTAGCGGCTGTATTTTAGCCGCTTACGTGTCCGCTACGGCTACAAGCAGCGAGAGCGTGCCCAGCGGTAATATAGTAAAACTACACAACGTCCGTATGAGCCTAGTACACTATCCTGCACTTATTTCTATCTACATGCTCCATAATAAATCCGCCCACATTCTTCTTGATATTCTCAGGCATATCATTACTATTAAGCATTACAACCATTTGCTTCCCATTAAACAACATATAATATCCATATTTGAAATATACAGTTGTGAATTGTTCCCATTCGTAAGTATATATTAAATTATGGTCTGGGATATCAGCAAGTATCGCGTTATCCATTAATGTTATTGTGCAGGGAGCATCTTCTGATGAATCTCTGTGCTTCAAGTGGTAATTAACGCTTGATTTGAACTGGAATGCAAATATGTATATAGGATAGAACCAGCATATTGCATATATAATTAATAAAAATGTGTTGTATCTGCCAGAGGCAAGCATAATTATTGAGATAACGGCAGGAACCCACGAAAGTATAAGTTCGACAGGGTTTCTTAAAAATCTGTTCCAGAATACAATCTTTTTGTAATCATTGCCTGAAGCTTTCAGGGTAGTATTATATTTGTAAATATTATCCATAAATTCTCCTGTTCTTACATAGTAATGTGCTGCAATATTTTAATTAAGTGTTCTGCATACACCAGTTGGAAAACACTTGCAGAATGAGTTTATAAAATCTGCATAAAAACATAATATTCATAATATCACGCATAGTTTAATAAAACAATTAAAAATTGAATTTCATTTCGTATGTAATTTAAAAAATATATAAAAACAGTTCCCAAACTGGTATAAATATTATATAATTAGTCTATGTAAAACATTCTGGAGGCAGGAGTTTTGGGAGAGACTAATAAGAAGTTTGAAGTGTTGTCAGAATTGATAGAAAGCCTTGAGTCAAGAGATACATTTCAGCATACAGTAGAACTAATATTACATAAGACTATAGCATACATTAATGCTGATTGTATTGCATTGCTTCAGAAGGGTTCAGATGATGAATGGACAGTAATTGCATCTGAGGGTGAATGTATAGAGGAAGCTAAGAAATGCGATGTTATGGCACTGAATGGTGAGAACAGCATAAGCGTTCCTATTAGGATTAATGACATAGATGCTATGCATTTTGTCATATATGATAAGAACAATATAAAGCTATGGTCCGATAATGAGGACAATATGCATTTTATATATGATGTTACAGGTATTATTCAGAGTATTGCCCAGATGAGAGTAACTAATAATTCACTGCTCTCATCATATGAAGTCTTAAAGGATATTCTTAATAACATAGGTTCAGGTATTATTGTATGTGATACTGCTACAGGCAATATTCTGTTTGAGAATAAGGTGGCGGCTGAGTCGAAGGAGATTAAAGATACAATAAAAGAATGTATGCAGGATATTCTTGTACCGGCAGAAGAAGATGTAGAGAAGACCCTTGAAGAATATATTAATAATGCTGAGGGCAATAATATTGATGGATATTATGATTTTTCTGATTATACAAGAGAATACATAAGACCTGTGGAGAAGTATAATGCTGAGTCAGGTCTGTGGTTTGAAGTAAGATTTACCAAGCTTATATGGATAGATGCAAGTGAGGTGATTGTATGTACAGCTTCTGATATAACACAGAAGAAAAAGAATCAGCAGAAGATTGAATTTCAGGCACATAACGATTTCCTTACCGGTCTTTATAATCGTATGAAGTGTGAGTCAGACTTAAAGACTATAATTAACGAAGCTATAAGAGATGGTGTTAAGGGGGCGGTTTTGTTTATCGACCTTGATGATTTCAAGCACATTAATGATGGCCTTGGACACCAGTATGGAGATATTCTTTTACAGCAGATTGCGGCAGGACTTCAGAGTATAGTAGGTCTTAGAGGCAGATGTTACAGAATGGGTGGTGACGAATTTGTTGCCATAGTAATGCCTGATATGTTCCTTGAATTAGAGAGAATTGCCAATAAGGTTAAAGAGATATTTAACAAACCGTGGTATCTTATGGAGACAGAATATTTCTGTACTATGAGTATGGGTATTGCGGTATTTCCAGATGACAGCAAAGATGTACACGAGATTATCAGAATGGCTGATATAGCAATGTATGAGTCTAAGAAGAATGGTAAGAATGGATATTCTTTTTATGATGTGTGCAACAAACAGAATTCTGTAAGACGCCTTGATATTGAAAATAATATGCGGCAGGCTGTTGCGACAGGAATTGATGAATTCGTTGTATTCTACCAGCCTGTAGTTGATATTAACACAGAGGAATGTGCATCGTGCGAAGCACTGGTAAGATGGGACAGTAAGTCGCTTGGATTTATGGGTCCGGGTGATTTTATTCCGCTTGCTGAATATCTTGGACTTATAACTTCAATTGGTGATTATGTTCTTGAGGAAGCCTGCAGACAGTGCAGATACTGGAATGAACATGGTATGCCGGATTTCCATATCAATGTTAATCTGTCGGTTGTCCAGCTTCTTCAGAAAGATATAGTAGATACAGTAGCTAAAGTGCTTAAGAAGACAGGAGTTAATCCTAGGAATATCGTGCTGGAGATTACAGAGAGCTTTGCTATTAATGATATAGACAGGGTTCTTAATATAATTAATGGCATAAGGGAATTAGGACCAAAGATAGCTCTTGATGATTTCGGTACAGGATATTCATCACTTAACTACATTAAACAGCTTCCTTTTGATATTATTAAAGTTGACAAGACATTTATTGATGATATAACGGAAGATGAGTATGCACAGGCATTCATTAAGCTTATAGTTGAATTGTCTGCTACTATAGGAACTAAGATAGTTGTAGAAGGTGTTGAGGATAAGAGCCAGTTGGATATATTAAGAGAGCTGGGTGTTGACTTCATACAGGGATACTATTATGGTAAACCTGAACCTGATTACGAGTTTGAAAGATTAAATTTTAAGGGGAGGATTAATATATGAGAATGTTGATTAAGAACGGAAGAGTTATTGACCCTGCAAGTAACACTGATGACATTAGGGATATTCTTGTTGAAGATGGGGTTATAGCAGAAGTGGCAAAGGATATTGACAAGGCAGCAGATACAGTTATTGATGCTAAGGGCTGTATGGTTATGCCAGGACTTGTGGATTTACATGTACATTTCAGAGAACCAGGCTTTGAACATAAGGAAACAATAAGAACTGGTGCAAGAGCTGCGGCAAGAGGTGGATTTACAACAGTGTGTCCAATGCCTAATACTAAGCCTGCAATTGACAGCGTTGAGATGGTTGAATACATAAAGAATAAGTCAGAAGAAGTAACAGATATTAATATTCTTCCTATAGCAGCTATGACAGCAGGTCAGGACGGAGAGTATATAACTGATTATGAGAGGCTTTATGAGGAAGGAGCTGTAGCAGTAAGCGAGGATGGGAAGTCTGTTATGAATGCTAGAGTAGCAAGACAGGCTATGAGGCTTGCGGCAGAAGTAGGAATACCGGTATTTGCACATTGTGAAGATAAGGATCTTGCAGCAAGGGGAGTTATGAATGCCGGCAATAAAGCAAGAGAACTTGGATTTTACGGAATTATGAATTCTGTAGAAGATATTATGGTGGCAAGAGATTTACTCCTTGCTAAGAATACGGGTGCCAAGCTTCATATATGCCATGTTTCAACAGAGGACAGCGTAAGAATGATAGCGGCAGCCAAGAAAGAAGGTCTTGATGTTACAGCAGAGGTAACGCCACACCATTTAACACTTACAGAAGATGATATTAATGAAGATGATGCTAACTACAAGGTTAATCCGCCATTAAGAACTAATAAGGATAAAGATATGCTTATTAAGGGCCTTAAGGACGGAACAATAGACATAATTGCAACAGACCACGCACCACATCATCTTACAGAGAAAGACAGAGGTTTTGTAGAAGCACCATTTGGAATATCAGGTCTTGAAACAGCTGTTGCTATTATAATGACAGATCTTGTTAAGAAAAATGTTATTACACCTCTTGAGATGGCAGATAAGATGAGTTATACACCTGCTAAGATTATCGGTATAGACAAGGGAACACTTCTTGTTGGCAAGACTGCTGATATTACTATAATTGATCCGGATGCAGAGTATGTTATAGACAGTAAGACATTTGCTTCAAGAGGCAAGAACACTCCATTTAACGGCAAGAAGGTAAGTGGTGAGATTAAGTATACAATAGCTGGTGGTAAGATTGTATATTCTAATATCAACGGAACAGAAGTTATTATTGATAAAGATGTTCCAAAGTTGTAATATAAGATAGATTAATTGATATGTAAGGAGAATATAGATGATTAACAAATTAGTTGACAAAATCGTTAAGACAAATGCACCTGTAGTTGTAGGCTTAGATCCTATGATGAAGTATATTCCAGAGCATGTTCAAAAGGAAGCTTTTGAGCAGTATGGAGAAACTCTTGAAGGTGCGGCAGAAGCTATCTGGCAGTATAATAAGGCAATCATTGATAATATATATGATATTGTACCAGCAGTTAAGCCACAGATTGCTATGTATGAGCAGTTCGGTATTGAAGGACTTAAGGTGTTTAAGAAGACTGTTGATTATTGTCACGAGAAGGATATGGTTGTAATCGGTGATGTTAAGAGAGGCGATATAGGTTCAACATCTGAGGCTTATGCAGTAGCACATCTTGGAAAGGTTAAAGTTGGTTCTAAGCTTTTAACACCATTTGATGAAGATTTTGCAACAGTTAATCCATATCTTGGTTCTGACGGAATTAATCCATTTATTAAGGTATGCAATGAGGAAGACAAAGGTATATTTATCCTTGTAAAGACTTCTAATCCTTCAAGTGGAGAATTTCAGGATCAGCTTATAGACGGCAAGCCATTATATGAGCATGTAGGTGCTAAGGTTAATGAATGGGGAAGACAGTGTATGGGCGATACTTATAGTAATGTAGGTGCGGTAGTTGGTGCTACATATCCAGAGATGGGTAAGGTATTAAGAAAGGTTATGCCAAAGGCTTATATCCTTGTTCCTGGTTATGGGGCACAGGGTGGCAAGGCTGAAGACCTTACAGCTTTCTTTAACCCAGACGGACTTGGCGCGATAGTTAATAGTTCAAGAGGAATTATAGCTGCATATGCTAAAGATGAGTATGCTAAGTTTGGAGCTAAGAATTTCGGTGAAGCTTCAAGACAGGCAGCTCTTGATATGATTGCAGATATTAATGGAGCACTTGGAAAGTAAATAATTATTATAATAAGCGGCAGTACCACTCAGCAACAGACTGGTAATGCCGCTTTTATAAAGAATGGAGATAATATTGAGAACTTTAATTAAGAATGGACATATAATAGATCCGGCAAGACATATGTCATATAAGGCAGATATTCTTGTGGAAAATGGAATAATAAGCGGTATAATACAGGTAAAAGCATTTGATGTGCCTGTATCCGACATAGCTGTAGATGAAGTAATTGATGCAGAAGGTCGTGTGGTAGCACCTGGTCTTATAGATACACACGTTCATTTCAGGGATCCAGGTTTTACTTATAAAGAAGATATTAATACAGGAGCTGCGGCAGCTGCGGCAGGAGGTTTTACAACAGTTCTTTGTATGGCTAATACTAATCCTATAGTAGATAATAAAGAAACGTTGCAGTATGTAATAGAAAAGGGAAGAACTACGCCGATAAATGTATATTCAGCTGCGGCAGTATCTAAAGGCTTTAAGGGAGAAGAACTTACTGACTTTACGGAACTTAAGAATGGCGGGGCACTTGTATTTACAGATGATGGTATTCCACTTAAGAGTGAAATGCTTGTAAAGGAAGCTATGCAGAAAGCCAAAGAGCTTGATATGCCGTTAAGTTTTCACGAGGAAAATCCTGCATATATAGAACAACAGGGAATTAATAAAGGCGTTGTATCAGACAAGCTTAATATAGGTGGAGCACCAGCCTGCTCAGAGTATATGATGGTAGCACGGGATTGTATGCTTGCACTTGAAACCAAGGCAACAATATGTATACAGCACATAAGCTCAGCGGTATCAGTAGAGCTTGTAAGGACAGCTAAGAAGCTGGGAGCAGATGTACATGCAGAGTCTACTCCACAGCATTTTTCGCTTACAGAAGACATTGTGCTTGAGAAAGGCACACTTGCAAGAGTTAATCCACCAATAAGAACAGAAGCTGACAGGCTTGCTGTAATTGAAGGCCTTAAGGACGGAACAATAGACATAATTGCAACAGATCACGCACCACATAGCAAGGATGAGAAAGCTAAGGAGTTCAAGGCAGCACCGAGCGGAATGATAGGGCTTGAAACATCACTTGCACTTGGAATTACTAATCTTGTAAAGAAAGGCTATTTAACACTTGAGGAACTGCTCACTAAGATGACAGTTAATCCAGCAAAGCTTTACAAAATGGACAAAGGCTGTATTGAGGCTGGAAAGACAGCTGATTTGGTTATATTTAATCCAGATGAGGAGTGGGAGGTTACAGAGAATTTTGTATCGAAAGCTAATAATTCACCATTTATCGGACAGAAGCTTTATGGTAAAATAAAATATACTATATGCAATGGAAATGTTGTATACAAGGATTTGAAATAATTAATTAAGAATGGAGAATACATATGTCATACAGAGAAAATGCATTAATAATTAAGACTTCGTGTTTAGCCGAAGGCATATATGAAATGTGGTTAAAGACAGATAAGATGGCAGGAGAGGCTGTACCGGGACAGTTCATATCGGTATATTCTAACGATGGAGCAAGACTTCTTCCAAGACCAATAAGCATATGCAGAATAGATAAAGATAATTTAAGGATTGTATACAGGGTTGCTGGAAAGGGGACAGAGGAGTTCTCTAAGATGAAGGAGGGGGAATATGTTAATATTCAAGGACCTCTTGGCAATGGATATGATATTAAGTCTATTATGGAATATGTAAAGAATGTCACAGGAAATGATTGTGCGGACACAGAGTTAAAGGCAATTCTTTTTGGTGGTGGAATTGGTGTTCCTCCAATGCTTGAGCTTGCTAAGCAGCTTGAATGTAAGAAGCAGGCTGTACTTGGTTACAGAAACTCACAGATGTTTTTAAAAGATGAATTTGAGCAGTTTGCTGATGTATATGTTGCAACAGAGGACGGAAGTGCTGGAACTAAAGGTAATGTATTAGATGCAGTAAGAGAGAATAACTTAACAGCAGATGTAATATTTGCCTGTGGCCCTACACCAATGTTAAGAGCAATTAAAGAGTATGCAGTAAGCAATAATATCGCCTGTTTTGCATCCTTAGAGGAAAAAATGGCTTGCGGAATAGGAGCATGCCTTGCCTGCGTATGTCAGTCAACAGATATTGATGACCATTCAAAGGTTAAGAATAAGAGAGTATGTAAAGAAGGTCCTGTATTCAATGTTAAGGAGGTAGAGTTATAATGGCTAATAGAGTGAATCCAATTAATCCTGCAGACGTTAATATGAAAGTTAATATTGCGGGAGTTGAATTTAATAATCCGGTTACTGTTGCCTCAGGAACATTTGGTTCAGGTATGGAATATTGTGAGTATGTAGACCTTAATAAATTAGGTGCGGTTACAACTAAGGGTGTGGCAAATGTACCTTGGCCGGGCAATCCAACACCTAGAATAGCAGAGACTTACGGTGGAATGATTAATGCAATCGGACTTCAAAATCCGGGGCTTGATACATTTGTAAAGAGAGATATTCCATTTCTTAAGCAGTATGATACTAAGATAATAGTAAATGTGTGTGGAAAGACAGAAGAAGATTACGTTGATGCTGTGGAAAAGTTAGGAGAACAGCCAGTTGATATGCTTGAGATTAACATATCCTGCCCTAACGTAAAAGAGGGAGGTATTGCTTTCGGACAGGTTCCAGCTTCAGCAGAGCGTATTACAAAGGCAGTAAAAAAGGTTGCCAAGCAGCCTGTAATTATGAAGTTAAGCCCTAATGTGACAGATATTACAGAGATGGCTAAAGCTGTTGAGGCAGGTGGTGCTGATGCGGTATCCCTTATTAATACATTAACAGGAATGAAGATTGATATTAATAGAAGAACATTTGCTGTTGCCAATAAGACAGGCGGTCTTTCAGGTCCAGCTATAAAGCCTGTTGCAGTAAGAATGGTATATCAGGTTGCCAATGCTGTAGCACTTCCTATTATTGGAATGGGCGGAATTGCCAATGCAGATGATGCGCTTGAGTTTATTATGGCAGGTGCGACAATGGTATCAGTTGGTACAGCTAATTTTAATGACCCTCTTACAACAATTAAGGTTGTGGACGGAATAAGAGATTATTGTGCTAAAAATGGAGTAGCAGATATTAACGAGCTTATTGGCTGCGTTAAGTAAAATTATAATTTAACAAAGACTTTACATAGATTTCTTGTAGCAGTGGTATTGCATTTTACATACCACTGCTATTCTTTTATCTGTCGATAAGACATAGACCTTTAAAAGAAAAGTGAGGAAAAAATTTATGAGAAAGATGAATTTTAAGAAAAGCGCAGCTGTAATTCTTAGTACAGTATGTATGGTAACAGCACTTGTTGGCTGTGGAAGCAACAGTGCAGATGCAGACTCTAACCTTAGCGGAAGCATAACAGCAGCAGGTTCATCAGCATTAAAGCCACTTGTTGATGATGCGGCAGACCTTTTTAATGAAAAATATCCAGATGTTAACATAACAATCGATGCAGGTGGTTCTGGTGAAGGACTTAAGCAGGTATCAGAGGGAACAGTTAACATTGGTAACTCTGATGTAGAGGCAGCAGAAAAGCTTGATGCAGCTAAGGCAGCAGAACTTGTAGACCATAAGGTATGTGTAGTAACAATGGCACCTATCGTAAACAAGGACGTAACAGCAGGTGGTGTTAAGAACCTTACAAAGGCACAGCTTACAGATATTTTTACAGGAAAGATTACTAACTGGAAAGAAGTTGGTGGTGCTGATGAAGCAATCGTACTTATCACTCGTCCAGAATCTTCTGGTACAAGAGCAACATTTAAGAAATACGCATTAGATGGTGCAAGCGAAGCTTCTAACAAGTCAATGGAAACAGATGACTCAGGCGTACTTTTACAGAATGTTAAGACAACAAAGGGTGCTATCGGATATGTAGCTTTATCTTACCTTGTAAGCAACCCAGGCGTTGATACAGTATCAATTGATGGTGTTGAACCAACACTTGAGAATACATATGCTGGCAAATACCCAGTATGGACATACGAGCATATGTACACAAAGGGCAACGCAGATGAAGTATCCCAGAAGTTCCTCGACTACATCACATCAGATGAATACGGCAAGAAAATGGAATCATTAGGCTACGGCGTATCATCAAAGATGACAGTAAAAGAACACTAAAAAATAGTTGTTAAAACCCCCTTAATTAAAAAGTAAGATAAAATCTTACAAATCATCAGCAACCAAAATTAACATTAAAAGATTGAAAGAAAATCAATCAAAAAATTATAAGACTACAATTAAATCAAGATAAAAAATAAATGTTAGAAAAATTGATAGTCATAAAAAATATAGGATTTAGGCGAGCAGTATCCTGCCCGCCTAAACGCATAGAAATTAATAACATATAAAATGAAAATGTAAAAAAGAAATAACAAAGAGCAAATAACGAAGAATAAATAACAAAGAGTAAAGAAGATACATAAAGCTGATAAACAATTCAACGCAGATTAATCGCAACCCAGTTGTGTGGAGTGTTATATTGCAAGCTGGGTACTGTTGAAACCGTCGGCACTTAGTGGCTGTCCTTTAGCCGCTTAGTACCGCTACGGTTTCAAGTAGCGGGAGCGTGCCCAGCGGTAATATAACACTCCGCATAACGTCCGTAGCTATTAATCCCAACCGTTGAACATATAACAGCCACATTTTATATGTTAAGAATGGAGAAAGTATGAATATTAAAAGAGGTATGTTTACCAAAGAGTACCTGTGGCGTACAATCGTCACCCTGTGTGGTCTTTTCGTTATAGTGCTTACTCTTGGAATAGGTGGATTTCTTGTATACAAGGGTTCAGGAACATTCTTAAAATTCAATCATTCAATCGGTGAGTTCCTGTTTTCACCTGACTGGGCACCTATAGACAATATGGAAGGCGGCGGTTCAGTAGGTACACTTATATTTATAGTAGGTTCATTAAGCACCTGTGGTCTTGCACTGTTTATTGCGACACCATTTGCACTTGGTTCAGCTATATTTATGACAGAGATTTCACCTAAATTTGGTGAAAAATTTTACCGCCCTGTAATCCAGATATTTGCAGGAATTCCTTCAGTAGTATATGGCTGGGTCGGACTTACCGTGCTTGTGCCATTTATAAGAGATATGTTTCACAGACAGGTAGGACATTCAATATTAGCGGCAGGTATTGTGCTTGCAATAATGATATTCCCTACAATAACAAGTGTGTCAGCAGATGCAATCAGATCAGTTCCTAAGGACTACAGAATGGGAGCTTATGGAATGGGCTCAACACGCTGGCAGACAATATATAAGATAGTGCTTCCAGCTTCAGCTTCTGGAATATTCTCAGGTATAATACTTGGTCTTGCAAGAGCATTTGGAGAGGCATTAGCAGTTGCAATGGTAATAGGACAGACAACAGCACTTCCAGACAGCATATTCTCAACAACCAAATCACTTACAACAGAGATAACAGCCCAGATGGGAAATGCGATGGAAGGCGGAGAAACTAAGACAGCGTTGTGGACACTTGCATTGCTTTTGTTCCTTATATCACTTTTGTTCATATTTTTAATACATTTTCTGTCTGCTAAGCAGTCAGAAGAATCTGGAAATAAAAAGAAGGGTGCAAAGACTAATTAAAATCACCTGTTAAAGTTAATAAAGGGTGAAAATGAATATTTGTGCGCAGAAGCGTGCACAGAAATGGAGATTATATGAATAGGATAAAACGTGCCAAGGCACAGGATAGAGTAATGACAGTTATATTTTACTGTATAGCCGTATTCTTCTTTGTACTTCTTGCTGCATTTGCCGGATATGTAATTATTAAGGGCTTTGCGGGTGCAAAACTTTCAATGTTCGGCTTTACAAGGCGTGGTGCTATAGGCAACCAGCTTTTTAATACGATATATCTTGTATTCTTGTCATTGCTTATAACAGTACCAATTGGAACATTTGCTGGAATATATCTTGCAAAATATGCCAAGGGAGGACTTATTACAAAGTTCATAAGAATATGTATAGAGACACTTTCGTCACTTCCATCTATTGTTGTTGGTTTATTTGGCTACCTCATCTTTCTTGTAATTATAGGACTGGATAAAAGCCTTATGGCTGGAGCATTGTCCGTATCAATCATAACACTGCCACTTATAACAACAACAACAGAGGATGCCATAAAAGGACTCCCTAAGGGATATTTTGAAGCGGGTATGGGACTTGGTTCAACACGCTGGCAGGCAATATTCCACATATTACTGCCAGCCTGCCTTCCAAGAATTATGACAGGTGTAATACTTGCAGCAGGACGAGGCTTTGGTGAAGCGGCAGTTCTTTTGTATACAACAGGTTCAGGAACTAACATAAGATGGGGCAACTGGAATCTTGCATCATCAACCTGTCCACTTAACCCATTTCGTTCAGCAGAGACATTATCATTGCAGATATGGGATTTACAGGTTAATGGACAAAATCAGGACCTGGCTAACCTTGCATCAGCAGTACTTCTTATACTTGTGCTTGCATTCAGCATAGGAGCTAATGTGTTAAGTAATAAGATAAATAAGAAGAACTCTGGTGAGAAAGCGTAGAAATGAGGATAAGTATGAGTAATATAGATATGAATAAGAATTCTGAAAATGGAAGCAGTAATTATACAGGTGATGATAAATTTGTAATCAAAAATCTTAATCTTCATTATGGAGATTTTCACGCATTAAAAAATATTAATATGAATATTCCTAAAAATCAGATTACAGCATTTATCGGACCATCTGGATGTGGTAAATCTACATTTTTAAAGACACTTAACAGAATGAATGACTTAATTGAGGGTGTTAAGATTGATGGTGAAGTATACCTTGACGGAGCCAATATATTTACAGAGATGGACGACATAACATTAAGACACAGGGTTGGAATGGTATTCCAGCAGCCTAATCCATTTCCTAAAAGCATATATGACAATATAGCTTACGGACCAAGGTTATTTGGAGTGCACAAGAAAGCAGAACTTGATATTATAGTAGAAAAAGCTTTAAAACAGGCTGCTATATGGGACGAGGTGAAGGACAGACTTAAAAAGTCAGCTCTTGGACTTTCAGGTGGACAGCAGCAGAGATTATGTATTGCAAGAACTCTTGCAGTTGAACCAGAGGTTATTCTTATGGATGAGCCGACATCAGCCCTTGACCCAATATCAACTTCAAGAATTGAAGACCTTGCGATTGAGTTAAAGAATGGTTATACAATAATAATGGTAACACACAATATGCAGCAGGCGACAAGAATATCAGATAATACAGCCTTCTTCCTGTTAGGAGAGATGATTGAATACGATAAGACAGAACAGTTATTCTCTATGCCTAAGAACAAGAAGACTGAGGATTATATCACAGGACGTTTTGGCTGATAATTACATATTTTAGTACCTTGTTATTAAAATATTTAAGAAGTATAATAAAGTTAATTAGTTGTAATGTGATTAATTAATATAGATATATAAATGCGAGGTATTTATTATATGGAATACGTTAAATTCGATATGCACTGTCATACAGCCGAAGGTTCAGTAGATGCCAAGGTTGGGATAGATGATTATATCAAGGTACTTAAGAGCAAAGGTTTTAAAGGAATGGTTGTAACAGACCATGACTCATATGGTGGATATGATGCGTATCTTTCATATGGTAAGAAATATGATGATTTCGTGGTATTAAGAGGCATAGAATATGATAGTCTGGAGTTCGGACATTTTATAGTTATTCTTCCACAGGATACACCTAAAGAGGTGTATGAGCTTATGAGATATAAGGGCCTTACTTTAGATAAGCTTATATATATTGTCCATTGTTGTGATGGAATATTAGGACCTGCACATCCTTATGGAGAACCATTTATGAGCTTTGCATCTACTATGTACTGGAATCAGTCAAAGCAGATTGCACATATGGTTCATTTTGATTTCGTAGAAGGTTATAATGCCTGCGAGAGTGATAAAAGCAATAAGTATGCAAGAAAGTTCGCCAAGGGGTGCAGGGTAGCACTTACAGGCGGAAGTGATGCCCATAACAGTAATTGTGTTGGTATGGGATATACACTTATTCCAGATACAATAAAGACAGAGGACGACCTTATAAAATATTATAAAGATGGCAATCATCCTAAGGTTGGTGGAACAAGATATATATATACAACCAAGGACAAGATAGGAAAGCTTAACAAAGTGCTTGTATATTCTTTTTATATGTATAACAAGATTGGAGCGATGTTTAAGTATCCTAAGAGAGCGAAAGCGTTCAGAAGTGCGTTAAGGGCATTAAACAGACGTTTTATAATATATAGAAAAAGATAATCTGTAATGACCAGAGAATTCATCATATTAACTTAATAGAACCTGTCAGCAATATTGAAATAATTGAGTGTTAGACCGTGTGCCAATAGAAGCACAGGAAAAGAGGTTAATATGAGAAATAGATTTGACAGACAGTTAGTACAACTTAATAATGAATTAATCGAAATGGGTGGCATGATTGAGAAGGCTATATCTGATACAGTAAAGGCACTTGTTAATCAGGATATTGAACTTGCTTCAAATGTAATAGAATATGACGAGGAGATTGATCATCAGGAACGTGAGATTGAACAGTTATGTCTTAAGTTATTATTACAGCAGCAGCCGGTTGCAAAGGATTTACGACTTATATCAGCAGCATTAAAGATGATTACAGATATGGAAAGAATAGGGGATCATGCAACTGATATTTCAGAGATTACAATAGAACTTTCTAAAGAATCATATATTAAGAAGCTTGACCATATACAGCAGATGGCTAAAGAAACTATGGTAATGCTAGTCCAGAGTGTTGAAGCATTTGTTAACAAGGATATGGATAAGGCAAGGACGGTTATCGTACACGATGATGTTGTTGATGATTTATTCAACAAGGTAAAGGCTGAGCTTATAGCTATGATTCACGAAGATGTTAATGCAGGTGAGCAGGCATCAGATCTGCTGATGGCTGCTAAATATTTTGAGAGAATAGGGGATCATGCGACTAACATATCAGAATGGGTTATATTCTCTATAACAGGTCAGCACCCAGATGATAAATAATAATCAATAATTGTTATTTAACATTAATTTTACATTTTACATTGAATTTACATAAGGTTCATATAAGCTTCATATAACTGTTTTACACTCCAAAATGTAAACAAAAAGTAAAGTCTATAAGAAATTTTGGAGGAAAAATGGATATATTTGGTGTATTAGCATTACTTGGAGGATTGGCGATATTCCTCTATGGAATGGATTTATTAGGTGAAGGCTTAACGGGAGCATCAGGAGGAAAGTTAGAGAATATACTTGAAAAGCTTACTTCTAACCCGATAAAGGCTGTTCTTTTAGGAGCTGGTGTTACAGCAGTTATACAGTCATCATCAGCGACGACCGTTATGGTTGTAGGTTTTGTTAATTCAGGTATTATGAAGTTAAGACAGGCAATTGGCATTATAATGGGTGCTAACATAGGTACTACCATAACTTCATGGATATTAAGCCTTACTGGTATTGAGAGTGATAATTTATTTATAAGAATGTTGAAGCCAACATCATTTTCACCAATCCTTGCAGTTATTGGTGTTGTGATGCTTGTATTCCTAAAGAAAGACAAATTTAAAAATCCAGCTAAGATATTTATTGGATTTGCACTTCTTATGTATGGTATGGAAGCTATGAGTTCATCTGTAGAGCCGCTTGCCGAAGTCCCACAGTTTCAGGCTTTATTAACAACATTTAAAAACCCAATACTTGGTATGATTGCAGGACTTGTATTTACAGCAATAATACAGAGTTCATCAGCTTCAGTTGGTATATTACAGGCATTATGTTCTACAGGAATATTAAGCTATTCAACTGTTCTTCCTATAATAATGGGACAGAATATCGGTACTTGTGCAACAGCTATGTTATCAAGTATTGGTGCAAGCAAGAATGGTAAAAGAGCAGCTATAGTTCATCTGTACTTTAATGTTATAGGTACAGTTGTATTTATGACGGTGTTCTATACAGTTAATATGTTTGTACATTTTTCATTTCTGAATGATACAGCTAATGAGATGGGAATTGCGGTAATACATACAACCTTTAATATTATTACAACTGCACTTCTTCTTCCGTTAAGAAATGTGCTTGAGAAGCTCGCATATATGACTATAAGGGTTGATGATGAGGAAAAGGCACTTATGGAAAGACAGAGTGTTAATGAATTTGCACTTTTAGATGACAGATTTCTTGAGTCACCAAGCCTTGCAGTTGAACATTGTAAGACAGTTATAGGCAATATGGCTGATATATCAAGGGAGTCATTATTTACAGCACTTGGACTTATCGGTAATTATGATGAGAATAAGGCATTGTATGTTGGTGAGCTTGAGAGCAGGGTTGATAAATATGAAGATGAGCTTGGTACATATATTATGAAGATAAGTACCAAGATACTTAATAAAGATGACTCAGAGACACTTAATATGATGCTTCACAGCATAGGCGATTTTGAAAGAATATCAGACCACGCCTGTAATCTGTGCGACTCTGCAAGAGAATTGCATAATAAGCAGATGGAATTCTCACCTAAAGCTAAGACGGAGTTAGATATATTATGTTCGGCAGTAAGAGAGGTTGTAGATATATCCTTTGATTCCTTTAAGACTAATAATATTAAAGAAGCAGATAAAGTTGAACCATTAGAAGAACTTATTGATACATTAACAGTTGAGCTTAAAGCTAGACATATAAGAAGATTAAGAGAAGGAAAATGTACTATTGAACTGGGATTTGCACATTCAGATATTCTTAATAATCTTGAGAGAGTGTCAGACCATTGTTCTAATATAGCAGTAGATGTTATCCAGTCAGATAAGGAAAATTTTGATACACACGAATATCTTGATGCAATGAAGAACAGGGATAACCAGCAGTTTGCAAGAGAATATAAAGAATACAAGGAAAAATACAGACTTCCAGAAACTAGAAAATTTGTGTAAAGCGTAGATATCAGCGGATACATTTTGTATAATCTTTTAAAGATAAAATGTATTAATATGCTGAAATCTGTCGCAGAAATCGAGGATATTATGGCATATGTATATGTTGTTGAAGATGATAAAAATATAAGCGAGATTGAAAGCTTTGCTTTAAAGAATGCAGGACATACAGTTGTTGAGTGTGCAAGCGGCAAAGAATTCCATAAGCTTATGAGAGACAGAATACCAGATATGATACTTCTTGATGTTATGCTTCCAGATGAAGATGGATTAGAGATATTAAGAAAGATAAGACAGACTCCAGAGACAAGAAGAGTTCCTGTTATAATGGTTACAGCTAAGACAACAGAGCTTGATAAAGTTAAAGGACTTGACCTTGGAGCTGATGATTATATAACCAAACCATTTGGAATTATGGAATTAATATCAAGAGTTAAAGCACTTCTTAGAAGGACAGGAAGTTCTGATGAAGAGAAGCTTATAGGAATTGGAAGTCTTTTTATTGATGATGAAAAACGAGTTGCATATGTCGATGATAAACCTGTTGAGCTTACTTATAAAGAGTATGAATTATTAAAATATCTTGCACTTAACCGTGGAATTGTCTTGACAAGGGATAATATAATGGACAGAATATGGAGTACAGATTACGAGGGCGAGTCAAGAACTCTTGATGTTCATATCAAGACATTAAGACATAAGCTTGGTACGGCTGGTAATTATATAAAGACTGTCCGTAATGTAGGATATTTTATGGATGATGAGGCCAAATAATGAAAAAAAGAATTAATCTTTTGTATATGATAATGGCACTTGTTACTATTGTGGCATCTGTATCTATAGCGTGTACTGTGTTCTACAATGTACTAAAGCATGAAGTGCTTGAAGATATGCACAATTACATAGATGTGTTTATTGGTGCAGATGCCTGGGGAATGGTAACAGACCCTGACAATATAGTTGAACAGAAGGTAATTGATAATTACGATGGAAATCTTAGAATAACATTTATTAATTCACAGGGTTATGCGGTAGTCGATACACTTGTTGATATTGATAAAATGGAAAATCATAACGAACGTCCTGAGGTTGTTGCGGCTAGACGGAATGGTTATGGATGTGACATAAGAAGGTCCGTAACACTTAATAAGAATTCTTATTATTATGCAGTTGCACTTGATAATGGATATGTGCTAAGAGTTTCAAGGGAAGTAAGCAGTATGACGAGTATTATGACAAGTATGCTCCCTGTTATAATTGTGTTATGTGTAATTCTCTTTATAATCTGTATGATAAGTTCACATTTTCTGACAAAAAGCATTGTTGAGCCGATTGAGTATCTTGCCAATAATATGGATGCTTCGGAGTCGGTTAAAGTATATAAGGAGCTTGTTCCATTTGTCACAACTATTAAAAGGCAGCACGAGGATATTATGCGCAATGCCAATATGAGGCAGGAATTCACGGCAAATGTTTCGCACGAATTAAAGACACCGCTGACATCAATATCAGGCTATTCTGAGCTTATTGAAAGTGGTATGGCGGCAGGTGATGATGCCAAGAGATTTGCAGGTGAAATACATAAAAGCTCACAAAGACTTCTCTCGCTTATCAATGATATTATAAGAATATCAGAGCTTGATGCCATATCGACAGAAGAAATATTTGAGACAGTTAATCTGTATGAAACAGCCAGGTCAACGGTGCAGATGCTTGAGATAAGTGCACAGAAGCACAGCATTATTATTGATGTTACAGGAAGTGATGTTAATATTACGGCTGATAAGCAGATGCTTGAGGAGCTTATATATAACCTGTGTGATAATGCGATACGTTACAATAATCCGGGTGGAAAGGTTAAGGTATCTGTGTATACAAGACAGAATAATGGTGTGACTGAAAATGTTCTTGAAGTAGCGGATAACGGTATAGGAATACCTAAGGAACATCAGGACAGGATATTTGAAAGATTTTACAGAGTTGATAAGAGCAGGTCAAAATCTACTGGTGGTACAGGACTTGGGCTTGCGATTGTAAAGCATATAGTAGCCAAACACCATAATGCACATATAGAGCTTGAAAGTGAATTAGGAAAGGGAACTACTATAAGAGTTGTATTTGCTGATAATATGACAGTATAGGCAGTATACTGATTTGATATTAGTAGGTATCAAAGTCGGGGCTTTTGACCCCGGCATCATTATATAATTAAATATACAAATATTGTAGTTAAAGTATGTAAATATTGCAGTTAAATATGTAAATAAAGGTTGACGTTCGCTTATTAATTGATTATCTTATACGAGGTAAGTTAGTTAAGAAATGGAGCGTCAATTTTTATGAGTAAATTATTAGCAGATAAAAAGAAATTATTTGATATTGATAAGGATAATCTGATGTTTCACAATAAAGCACTGTTTGCACTTCTTATACCAATAGTTGTCGAACAGCTGCTTAACTCATTTATGGGTATGGTGGATACTATGATGGTAAGTAACCTTGGAAGCCAGGCAATATCGGGTGTATCGCTTGTTGACTCGGTTAATAACCTTATCGTACAGTTATTTTCTGCTATGGCTACAGGTGCGGCAATTATATGTTCACATTATATAGGAATGAAAGACCGTGAGGGTGCTAATAAGGCGGCAAGACAGGTTGTGCTTACAGTTGCCACAATAGCAGTTGTCATAACAATAGCAGGACTTATATTAAGAAGACCTCTTTTAAGTTTTATATTTGGTAAGGTAGAACCTGAGGTTATGAGCAATGCAGTAACATACTTTCTGTATACAGCGTTAAGTTATCCATTTCTTGCGTTGTTTAGTGCAGGCTCAGCGATATTCAGATCGTGTGGTAATTCAAGATATCCTATGATGGTATCAGTAATCTCTAACGTAATAAATGTATGTGGAAATGCACTTCTTATGTTCGTATTTAATATGGGAGTTGCAGGTGCAGCTATATCAACACTTGTATCAAGAGTGTTCTGTATGGTTGTTATATTTATTGCATTATCCAAGCCAAAGATAGATATAGTAGTATCAGAATATCATAAGATAAGACCTGATTATAAGCTTATAGGCTCGATACTTGCGATAGGTGTTCCGTCAGGAATTGAGAACAGTATGTTCCAGTTCGGTAAGCTTGCAATCCAGTCAACAGTATCAACTATGGGAACAGCGGCTATTGCGGCACAGGCTATGACTAATATATTAGAAAATGTTAATGGTGTCTTTGGAATAGGTGTTGG
The DNA here is from genome assembly GCF_040096455.1 of Lachnospira rogosae (ex Hitch et al. 2025). Taxonomy (NCBI): domain Bacteria; kingdom Bacillati; phylum Bacillota; class Clostridia; order Lachnospirales; family Lachnospiraceae; genus Lachnospira; species Lachnospira rogosae (ex Hitch et al. 2025). The sequence goes on from NZ_JBBMER010000004.1 coordinate 146,789, forward strand.
TATATGCCTTATGACTGTTGTAGGACAGTGTCTTGGAGCAGGAAGAAAAGAAGAAGCCAAGTATTACATAGTCAAATTGTGCGGAATAGCAGAGATAGGAATTATTGTATCTTGTATTATCGTGTATGCACTTGTACGTCCTATAACGGTTCTTGGTGGAATGGAGACAGACAGTGCAAGAATGTGTATAGAGATGGTTGGTGCGATAACAATATATAAGCCAATTGCGTGGGTATTCTCATTCGTTCCAGCATACGGAATGAGAGCGGCAGGAGATGTAAAGTTCTCAATGATAACATCAATGACAACTATGTGGTGTTGCAGGGTTGCATTGTGTATTGGTCTTGTTAAGGTATTCAATATGGGACCAATGGCAGTGTGGTATGGTATGTTCGCAGACTGGACAGTAAGAGGAATAGTCTTTGTAAGCAGATACTTTAGCGGTAAGTGGATTAAGAAGGTTATATAGTATATAGCATATGGAATGGGCATTTAATACAATGATAAAATTGTTAAAAGATTAAATGGTAAATTAATAAAGATAAACGGTTGGAAAATGGAAATTTTATTATATTAACGGTTAAAATTATATATAATACCGGTTGACAAATGGAAATTCACCTCCTATACTTTAATTAAAGTAACTTATAGACATTAGACCTATTATACGGAGGTGCTGTATATGACTATTCAGGAGATGAAGGATAAGAAGAAAGAGAAAGGGTATACTTATGCGCAGATGGCAGAGTTATCGGGAGTACCATTAGGAACAATACAGAAGATATTTTCTGGTGAAACAGAAAGTCCACGCTATGATACGCTTCTGGCACTTGAACAGATTTTTACAGAGCAATCTGTAGTGTGCGAGGCTGCTGCTTCTTATAAGACTGACAGGAATGGAAGTTATACGCTTGATGATTATTATGCCTTACCAGAGGACCAGAGAGTTGAGTTAATTGATGGATATTTCTATACAATGCTGTCGCCTACATTTGGACATCAGTCAATTGCAGGAGAAATACACCGTCAGATTGCTAATTATATTATGGAGCATAACGGAAGCTGCCGTCCATTTATTGCACCGGTAGATGTACAGCTTGACTGCGATAATAAGACAATGGTTGAGCCAGATGTTGGCATAATATGTGACACTTCCAAGATTAAGAGATTTGGAATATATGGAGCACCGGATTTTGTTCTTGAAGTAATATCTCCATCTACTAAGAAAAGGGACTATGCCCTTAAGCTGTCAAAGTATATGGAAGCTGGTGTCCGTGAATATTGGATAGTGGATTTCGTGCAGGCGAAGATACTTGTATATTATTTTGAAGGTGATAATTATCCTGTTATATATGGATTTGACAAGCCGGTTCCAGTGAATATCTATGGTGGTGACCTTGCTATAGACTTTTCTAATATTGCTAAGTGGCTTGAGGAAGGGATGGAATAAGAATACATTATTCATAATTATTAAATAAATATAAACGACTTGACCGGTAGTTACTACCGAGTGCTATGCTTATAACATAGTTAATTAACAAAGAACATATTTAGTATTGTAATAATATGGAGGATGACGTAAGATGATGTACAATTCGCAGTTAGAAACTTTTATATGTGTAGTTGAGTCGGGAAGCTTTAGCAAGGCGGCGGAAAAGCTTTTTATATCTTCACCAGCGGTTATAAAGCAGATTAATTCTTTAGAGGCAAGCCTTGGTCTGCAATTATTTAATCGTACTCATAGAGGACTGGTTATGACAGAGGCAGGAAAGTCAATATATAATGATGCCAGGTATGTGATTGATTATTGCAGGGAATCAGTGAAGAGGGCTAAGGATGCTATGCAGATATCAGATGATGTTATAAGGGTTGGAATATCACCAGTTACACCTCCGCAGATATTTGTTGAATTATGGCCAGAGATACAAAGATTATATCCAGATATGAAGTTTCAGTTAGTTCCATTTGAGAATACAACGGAGAATGCAAGAGAGATACTGGGTAATCTTGGAAAGAATATAGATGTTGTGGCAGGAATATTTGATGAGGCTTTGTTAAAGCTGCGTGGGTGTGATGGAATAAAGATATCAATGGAACCTTTTTGTGTGGGTGTTTCGTTTCATCACAGACTAGCCAGAAAGAATATAATTAATCTTGAGGATATGGAAGGAGAGAACCTTATGCTTATGTATAAGGGGTGGAGTACTTATAACGATAAGCTCCGTTCTGATTTGATAAAGAATTATCCGGGGATTAATATAACAGATATAGAGCTTTATAATGTTGATGCATTTAACAGATGTGAGAATAATAATGGGTTATTGCTTACAATAAAAAGCTGGGAAAGCGTACATCCATTAATAAAGATAATACCAGTGGACTGGGATTATAAGATACTATATGGGTTATTATATTCTAAAGAGCCATCTGACAAAGTAAAAAGGCTTATTAAAGCTGTAGAAAAGTTAAGCAATAACCAATAGGTTAATACTGAATAACTAATCGGGACTTCTTAAATGAAGTCCCTTTTTTTATAATACAATCAAGAAGTATTAAAAGTGAGGTGAAGTATGAGTACAGGATTAAGAATTACACAGGTAGTGTTACTGCTTATAGGTGTTATGACACTGTATGGATGTGGAAGTGCTGATAATACAGATAATAATAATAATAATATGGCAGAGCAGAATTTAAGCAGTACAAATAACATCAGTAATCAGGAAGACAATATAAGAAAGAATGAATATAGTGGAGATAATATGCAGTCAGATAAAGATAGTAATAATAAATATACAAAGAATACAAGAGTAATAGATGTTATTAATGATGAAGCATTTGGTAATTATGGAAGATTAATATTTCCTGTTGATATAAGAATAAGCAATGATTTGACATTGGAAAATATAAGTTCAATACTTCCCTGGTATAGTGAGATTAATACAGACAAAACTGTAGAGATTGTTAATTATTTAAGAAATGAAGCTGAGAGCGGCAGACAGATATTTTATGATATATATAGTGATAGTGAGAAAGCCGATGATCCAGAGAAACAAAATACAGGAATATTTTTCTTTAAAGGTAATGATAATGCCAAAAGTGCTGTAGTCAATGCTGGTGGTGGTTTTGTATATGTTGCAGGAATACACGATAGTTTTCCGCACGCATTGGAATTATCTAAAAAGGGTTATAATGCATTTGCATTAATATACAGACCAGGAGCACAGACAGCGTGTGAAGATCTTGCAAGAGCAATAGCATTTCTGTACGAGCACTCAGCTGAACTTAACATAGATATGACAGATTATTCACTCTGGGGTGGTTCAGCAGGAGCAAGAATGGCGGCGTGGCTTGGTTCATATGGAACATCAACTTTTGGTGAAAAGACATATCCAAATCCAGCATCAGTTATTATGCAGTATACAGGACTTTCACAGGTGCAGGGAAATGAACCTCCTACATATGCGTGTGTTGGTACAAGTGATGGAATAGCTTCGTATAGAAGTATGGAAAGATACATTAATCAGATAAAACGTAACGGAACTAATGCAGAGATTGAAGTGTTTAATGGTTTGTCACACGGTTTTGGTTTAGGACAGGGAACGGTGGCAGAAGGCTGGATTAATAATGCAGTAAGTTTCTGGGAAAGTAATATGAAAGGAATAATAAAATGAACAGAAAACTAATGGCAAAAATATTAATAGACATATGTCTTACAGTAAGCCTGTTATTGCTTATGCCGTATAGTCTTATAGGAGAGACAGCTCATGAGTGGATTGGAATGGCAATGCTTGTGCTGTTTATAGTTCACCATATATTAAACAGAAAATGGATAGGTGCATTGGCAAAAGGCAGATATACTATTTTCAGAATATATCAGACATTACTTGTGATAGCTATGCTGATACTAATGCTGGGGTCAATGATAAGCGGAATACTTCTGTCTAATCATATATTTAAAGCTGTAACAATTGCTGGTACTACGATAGCAGCAAGACAGGTGCATATGTTCTGCGCATATTGGGGATTTGTCGTAATGTCACTTCATCTTGGACTGCATTGGAATATGGTTGTTGGTATGGTGTCTGGATTGTTCAAGGACAGATATGTATATAGAAGATGGCTTTCAAGAATAATAGTACTGATAGCTGGCATTTATGGAATATATGCTTTTAATAAGCGACAGATAGGTGCATATCTTTTGATGAAAGTACATTTTGTATTTTATGATTATACAGAAAATGTAATGTTTTTTATATTAGATTATGTTGCTGTTATGGCATTAATAGCAATGATTAGCTATTACTTCAGCAAACTGATAAAAAAGACAAATTACAGAAAATAATATAAAAAGCTGGTAAAAAAATAATATTAAATAGTGTGGTAGAAAAGGAGAATTAAAATGAAAATTTTATTTATTAACGGAAGTCCTAACAAGGAAGGTAATACAAAGAAGCTTGCAGATGCATTATTATCAGGAAAAGAGTATGAAACAATAAATCTTACAGATTTAAAGATATACAGCTATGGCCAGAATTATGAAGACGATGAACTTGGTGTTGTAATTGATAAGATGAAGAAAGCAGATACAATTGTCATTGGTTCACCACTTTACTGGCATAATATATGTGGTTCAGTAAGAAATGTGCTTGATAGATTTTATGGTCTTGTAAGTGAAAGTGAATTACAGGGAAGAGATATGTATTTTCTATTTCAGGGAGCAGCACCGGAAAAATGGATGCTGGAAGCTGGTGAGTATACTATGAAGCAATTTGCAGGACTTTATGGAATGAATTATAAAGGAATGGCAACTGATAGGACAGAAGCTATAAAGTTTGGAAAAAATATCTAACAGTGCTTGTACATAACGGCATTGAGGCAAGAGTGCCAGTGAGACTTAATGTGTAATACAGGAGAAAATGTATGAATAGAAAAATGCTATATATGATTGTTTCAATTACACTTATGATAAGTCTGTCAGCCTGTGGCAGTGTTAATAATAAATCAGTGTCAGTTTGGCAGACAACTGGAATAAATAATTCGGTGAATTCAGGCACTAATGAGGATAATACAACTAATACTGGTTCTGATGTAATATCAGATGAAGATAATTCTATTAATAAAGCTGATAATTATAATGTAGAAAATGGAACAAAAGAATATAGAGGTTTTGTTCTTGATAATGTATTACATTCAGCAACAGAAGGTGATATTCATTATAATGTATACATACCAGATGATTATGATGGAAGTGAAAGTTATGCGCTGTTTATGACACTTCCGGGTTATCAAGGTCTGTATTTCCAAGGTGTTGGAGAAAATGTAAGGACAGAAGAATTTGGATTTGCTGCAAGAGATTATATTCCTAAGATGATTATAGTTGCACCGCAGCTTAATGACTGTGGTGACACTTCGGCAAGACAGACAATAGCGCTTACAGAATATTTTCTTGATGCTTATAATATTGATAAGTCGAGAGTATATGCTGAAGGGTACTCTGGAGGCGGAGAGACTATGTCACGGGTTATGGGTATGCAGCCGGAGCTATATACAGCCTATCTTCAATGCAGTTCACAGTGGGACGGAGCGTATGATAAGGTTGTTAATAGCAGGACACCAGTATATTTTGTTATAGGTGAGAAAGATGAATATTATGGTTCAGAACCATCACGTAAGGCTTACAATGAACTTCACAGCTTATATAGGCAGCAGGGTTTAAGTGATAGTGATATAGATAAACTGTTAGTGCTGGATATTAAACCGACATCGTATTTTACAAGTAAAGGAATTACTAATCAGCACGGATATGGCGGTTCATTATTTGTAAGGGACGAGAGTATTATGAACTGGTTATTTGCAAAGGTTAGATAAATAATGGTTAAGTTTAAAAGGTTTTAAATACAATTTTGAAAATAGTTTTAAAAATAGCCTTAAAAATAGTTATAACCTAATGGTTATAACTGCAAAACTAATAGAGACTTCTTATATAAGAGATATGTATTATAATAAAGATGTAAAGAGAGCAGATGACTGCATAATAAAAAGGTACTGATTATGTCAGTACGATGTCAGTATGTATATGTTTTATGGTTATGTAGTCATCTGCACAATAGTCATTACAGGGAGTTGTAAATATATATAACAATTCTAAAATATAGTTTGTTAAATAGGAGGATAAGGTAATGGAATATGTAACATTAAGCAATGGAGTAAAAATGCCAATATTAGGTTATGGCGTATATCAGGTAACTAAGGATGAATGTGAAAGATGTGTTCTTGATGCTCTTAAAGTTGGATACAGAGCAATTGATACAGCACAGAGTTATTTCAACGAGGAAGAGGTTGGTAATGCAATTGAAAAATCAGGAGTACCAAGAGAAGAAATTTTCCTCACAACAAAGGTATGGATTGAGCATTATGGATATGAAGAAGCTAAGAAGTCAGTTCTTGAGTCTATGAAAAAGTTAAAGACAAATTATCTTGATTTAGTACTTCTTCACCAGCCATTTTCAGATGCCTATGGTGCATACCGTGCCCTTGAAGATTTATATGATGAAGGCAAGATAAGAGCAATAGGTATATCTAACTTCTATGTTGACAGAATGGTTGATTTTGCATCATTTAACAGAATTAAGCCAATGATTAATCAGGTAGAAACACATATTTTTAACCAGCAGAAGGAATTGAAAGAATGGGCTGATAAATATGGAATTCAGTTAGAGGCTTGGGCACCATTTGGAGAAGGAAGAGGAGGTACTTTCGATAATCCAGTCATTGATGAGATTGCTAAGAAATATGGAAAAACTCCAGCACAGGTTATGCTTCGCTGGCATATTCAAAGAGGTATTGTGGTTATTCCAAAATCAACTCATATTGAAAGAATGGAAGAGAATTTCAATGTATTTGACTTCACACTTTCTGATGAAGATATGAATACTATTGCAGGACTTGATAAGGCAGAAAGTTCATTCTTCTCACATCAGGATCCTAAGATGGTTGAGTGGTTTGTAAATATTGTCGAAGAAAGAAAAAATAATAACGACAGTTCAAAGGAAAAGAAGAACTGGTAAATTATACAATAATCAGAGCAGTATTAATAATGTTATTAAAGAATAAATAAAGAAGGGAAAGGTATATATGAAATTAAGAAAAATAATATGTATTATGGCAGCTTGTGTGTTATCACTTGGTATGCTTGCAGGTTGTGGAAGTACATCATCCAATAGTACCAGCAATACAACAAGCAAAACAGATAGTACAGTTAAGGCAACACAAAGTTCTACTACTTCAGGGAGCAGTATATCGGCAGATACTAAAGTAGCTTATACCACAACAGAGGCATCAGGCAGCAAAACTCTTGTAGTATTTTATTCAGCAACAGGAAGTACAAGAAATGTAGCGCAGGAAATAGCTAAGGAAATAGGTGCGGATACATTTGAAATAACACCAGTTCAGGCATACACTAATGACGACCTTAACTGGCAGAATAATAACAGCAGAGTTTCTAAGGAACATAATAATGAGAGCCTCAGGGATGTAGCACTTACTAAGATTACACCAGATAACTGGGCTTCTTATGATACAGTATTAATAGGTTACCCAATCTGGTGGTATATTGCTGCATGGCCTGTTAATAACTTTGTAAAGGGCAATGACTTTACAGGCAAGACAGTTATTCCATTCTGTACATCTGCATCATCAGGAATAGGTGATAGTGGTAATTTGTTACAGAAAATGGCTGGTACAGGTAACTGGAAAGCTGGACAGAGATTTAGTTCCGGAGCATCAGAATCAGAGATTTCTAAATGGGTTAAGTCACTTAATCTTAGCAAATAAATAATCTGGAAAAGAGGATTAAGATGAAAGTGTTATTGGTTAATGGCAGCCCACATAAAGAGGGCTGTACATATACGGCATTATGTGAAGTGTCAAAGGCATTAAATGAAAATGGAGTTGATACAGACATTTTCTGGATAGAAAATAAACCTCTTTCAGGATGTATAGCCTGCAAAAAATGTAAAGACAATAACAGATGTGTATTTAATGACTCAGTAAATGAATTCCTTGATATTGCTGGTGATTATGATGGTTTCATATTTGGTTCTCCTGTACATTGGGGAGGAGCTTGTGGCACAATTACATCATTTATGGATAGAGTGTTCTATGCAGACCTCAATGGTAAAGGCGGACGTTTCAGACTAAAGCCGGCAGCAGCAGTGATATCAGCAAGAAGAGCTGGTACAACAGCTACCTGGGATCAGATGAATAAATATTTTGGACTTATGCAGATGCCTATTGTGACTTCGCGATACTGGAATATGGTACACGGAGCAACTCCTGATGAAGTAAAGCAGGATAAAGAAGGTATGCAGGTTATGCAGGTACTTGGCAACAATATGGCGTTCTTTATAAATTGTAAGAATGTGGCTATGAAGATGGGAATTAATATGCCAGAAGAACCTGAATTTGTGTTTACGAATTTTATAAGATAATATGTAATGGTTAAAAAGCGGAATTTAGAGCGGAGCTCTTTGTTCCGCTTTTTTAAGCAGTTATACAGCTAAATTTGTTATAGAAAAAGAACGAATGTATGTAGAAAATGCAAGCCGAGCAATGGGAGGAGGATTTATTACAGTTGATAATCTTGAACCTAATCCTAAAAATCCAATTATAGCAGCATTTTTTAGAAATATTGGTTACGCCGACCAGCTTGGCTCAGGAGTTCGCAATCTGTTTAAATATAGCAAATATTATTCCAGACAAGAACCAAGGTTTGTAGAAGGAGATATTTTTAAAATAATTGTTCCATTGGACGATGATTATTCATATGACTATGTAATAAAGAATGAAGAAATAAATAGCAAAAAAGTGCCGATAAAAAAGTATTGGAAAAAGATGTAATTATTAAAAAACAGCAGAAAAAAATACTTGAGTATATAAAAGAAAACGGTAAAATAACTTCACGTCAGGCGGAAGAATTACTTGAGGTAAAGCAAAGACGTGCAAGGATAGTTCTTGTAGAAATGGTAAATAATGGATTGTTAGAAAAACAGGGAGCTTATAAGACACCAGTATATGTGATAAATAATAAATAATTTATTTGTATTTTGTGTATATAACGTAATAGTTAAATATATGTAATCGGGTTAGAAGATAAAAATATAAACTGTAAGTGCCAATCCTCTTAGCACTTACAGCTTATTGTTATGTATACATTTAATTAATGAACATTAAATGCTTTAATTCCAGGATATACGGCTGAGTCACCGAGTTCTTCTTCAATTCTAAGTAACTGGTTATACTTAGCAACACGTTCTGAACGAGAAGGTGCACCAGTCTTTATCTGGCAGGTATTAAGAGCTACTGCAAGGTCAGCGATTGTTGTATCGGCTGTTTCACCTGAACGGTGTGAGCTGATAGCTGTGTAGCCAGCCTTATGAGCCATCTTAATAGCCTCAAGTGTTTCAGATACAGAACCAATCTGGTTAAGCTTTATAAGAATGGCATTACCAGCACCAAGGCTTATACCCTTAGAAAGTCTTTCAGTATTAGTTACGAAAAGGTCATCACCAACGAGCTGAACCTTGTCGCCAAGTCTTGTTGTAAGTTTCTGCCAGCCTTCCCAGTCCTCTTCATCAAGACCATCTTCGATAGAAATGATAGGATATTTTTCGCAGAGAGCTGCCCAATGCTCGATAAGCTGTTCAGCAGTATATTCTGTACCAGCCTTAGGAAGCTTGTAGTAACCTTTTCCTTTTTCAGATTTCCATTCAGAAGAAGCTGCATCCATAGCAATCCTGAAATCTTTGCCTGGTTCATATCCAGCCTTCTTAACGGCTTCAAGAATAGTTTCGATAGCTTCTTCATCAGACTTTAATGCAGGAGCAAAACCCCCTTCATCACCAACAGAAGTTGCAAGTCCGCGTTCCTTTAATATAGAAGCAAGTGCGTGGAATACTTCTGAGCACCATCTTAAACATTCTTTAAATGAAGGTGCGCCAACAGGCATAATCATAAATTCCTGAACATCAAGTCCAGATGATAAAGCGTGACAGCCACCATTAATAATGTTCATCATAGGAACTGGAAGTCTGTTGCCTGAAATTCCACCTAAGAATTTATAAAGAGGAATATCAAGAGCAATGCCTGCAGCTCTACAGCAGGCGATTGATACAGCAAGTATTGCATTAGCACCAAGCTTAGATTTATCCTTAGTTCCGTCAGCCTTTATCATAGCAGCATCAACAGCATATATATCAGACGCATCAAGACCTACAAGTGTATCATTGATAATTGTATTAATATTATCAACAGCCTTTGTAACTCCTTTGCCTAAATATCTTGACTTATCACCATCCCTTAACTCAAGAGCCTCAAATTCACCAGTTGAAGCACCAGATGGAGCAGTACCACGACCAACAGTTCCATCAATAAGATAAACTTCTGCTTCTACAGTTGGGTTACCTCTTGAATCAAGAATTTCTCGTCCTATTACTTTTTCGATTTCTAAATATGACATAATTCCTCCATTCTGATCCAGCCTATATTCAATATAAGACTGAATTACATTAGTTAAGTGGACTTCTTTCAGGCATCAGCAGTACCTGAAAATGTGCTGACAACCATATCTTAATGTAACAGATTAAGATTGCTGTAAACACATAATGAAAGGAGTCCACATGATTTATACACAAGAGTTAGAATAAACTAACGTAGATTAGAAGTCAATAACTCAAAGCGATAATATTTATCATATGGGTGTTTAGATACAGAATTTATTCTGAATAGCACTGATTAAATACCAAATAACACATCTCAATTGAAAGTGTATAGTCATTGTGATACATTTTATTTATGAATAAAGAAATGAGGATTAGTATGAAAACAGTAGAGATAGCAGTATGTGATGATGAACAAGTGCATATAGACAGAATTGTTAAATATATAGATGTATATTCGGAAGAATCTGAAATAAATATTAATATAACATCATATAATTCAGGAATGGCATTGTTGAAGGATATAGAAAATGATGATTTAAAGTATGATATTATATTTCTTGATGTTGAAATGCCAGAAATTAATGGAGTAGATATGGCAAGGCAGATACGTAAAATTACACAAGATGTAATAATATGTTTTGTGACGAGTTTTGATAAATACGCAATACAAGCTTATGGTGTTGAAGCATTAGCATATGTTGTAAAACCAGTTGCATATGCTGAATTGAAAAGAGTGCTGTCAAGAGCTGTTGTATTGGTGCAATATACATTTGATTATAAGGAAGCAGAGGAACGATACATAGAGGTTCCTGTTTCGAGAAATACCCGAATAGTAGACGTAAGGACTATACAGTATATTGAAAAACGAAGAAATAAATGCGTTTTACATTGTACAGATGCAGAGATAACGTGTTATGAAACATTAAAGAAGATTTGTAGTAAGTTAGATCAAAATATATTTATATATGTGCATCAAGGGTATATAGTCAATTTTGATGCAATAAAAGAAGTTAAAGAAAATGTGGTATGTCTTGGGGATGGCGTTGAAGTGCCACTAAGCAGAAGTCATTATAAAGAAGTGAAGAATAGGCATATGAGTAAAATAAGAAAGCTGCTTGAAGAAAGAAAAATGTAGAGATAACACTATTGTTAATTACAGATAATAATTAAATACTATTATCTGTAATTAGGAATAAGTATATCAACAATGAAGGTAGTATCATTGTAGTTAATATCAATTGTGCCACCGTATTTATTAACATTATTCGTAACACTAATAAGACCTAATCCGTGCAAAGGATTAGCCTTAGAGACAGAAGAAGGTTTGCTTGAGATAAAGCGACCTTCTCTTTTTTTGATTTTTTCGTGGTGATTATTTTCACAATGTATTGCCAGATATGTATCTGCCTGTTTAATAGCAAGATTAATATATCCGTTATCGAGTTTTGAAGCGGCAGTTATAGCATTATCTAATATATTTCCAAGCACTGTTATGAGAGTAAAGTCATTTATATAGATGTTGTTAAAATCTAACTGTGTATCAAATGCTATTTTATTATCATCACATATGAGCTTTTTAGAGTTAAGAAGTGCTGATATGGTAGATGAAGTGGAAGATATAGTCTGAGTCTGGTTAAGTTCATCAGTTATCTTATGTATGTAATCGTGAATTTGTTTATTTTTACCATCAGCAGACAAACTGTCAATAATAAGAAGGTGATTTTTCATATCGTGTCTTAATGTGTGGAGCTGTTGTAATTTATCGTCAATCTGAGAATTATATTCAGATTCCATAGCAGCTTTTTCAATTTGAATTTTATTCATAGCATTTTCTTCAAGAGTAATTGCGATTCTACTATAAGTAGTAAGACAAAATATGATTATTAGTGCGATTAATATAAAAAACATAGGAATAAGCATCTGTGAATTAAGTATTGTTGGTTCAGTGAGAATAGGTGCTATTGATAAAGTGATGATAGTTGCAATTGATATAAAATCATATAGAAATATGTAGGGTTTTGCTGTGTTTAATAATTTGTTTTTTTTAGTATTAAAATATATATAGGCTATGATATAAGAAATGATAATACTTGAAAGTGTATTGTAATCAATATAAAGTTTGTTATTATATAATTGTTGAATATCCCTTAATACAACTATACGGATACAAATTATTATAATAGAAGATAAATAGCTGTATGTATAGTATTGTATAAGTACAAGTAAACGGTTATATATTTTTTTATCACAACATATAAGGATTTGTGCACAAGTTAAGAGTTCTATAATATATGAGTAAGAATTGACTGCAAATATATCGTATAATATTCTTGATAAAAGAAAAAAAGGTTGAAGAATTCGCCGTCTGTTATCATTTTTCGTATTAAATTGAATGAATAAATTTATAAGTAAGTAACCAAAAAAATCGCCTACTATATGAAAAAATATTGAATAAAATGACTCCTTAAAGACAGGAGATACAACAGACATAAGACTTTGGTTGATATTGCTTATGTCAGCTTTAACAATAATGACAGGATTAACAGTAAAAAGTAAAAGAAACGATTGTGAATAAATCGAAATAGAACTTTATACATAGAACTTTATTATTCTCTGAAGCTAAGATGAATGTAATCCATGCATTTGTAATTATGCAAATGCATGGATTTTTTAGTTTGAAATGATTATAAATATTATAACACAAAACAAACAAATGGTCTGTAATATTTTACAGATTTAAAATAATTTTCACCAAGCAACGCAGAGCGTGTTGATAATGCAAATACACATTGAAACCAATAAAGTTTTATGTTAGAATAGACCCAATATAACAATAACAGTGCGAAGCCGCATATACAGGAGGTTTTAGATACAATGGAAGCATACAAGCAGGAATTTATAGATTTTATGGTTGAGAGTGATGTGTTAAAGTTTGGAGATTTCACATTAAAGAGTGGAAGAAAGTCACCATTTTTTATGAATGCAGGTGCATATGTAACAGGTACACAGCTTATGCGTCTTGGCGAGTATTATGCTAAGGCAATTCACGAGACATATGGTGATGATTTTGATGTTCTTTTTGGACCAGCATATAAGGGAATTCCAATCAGCGTAGTTACAGCCGTTGCTTATGCTAAGCTTTATGGTAAGGAAGTGCGTTATTGTTCAGACCGTAAGGAAGAAAAGGACCATGGTGCAGATAAGGGAAGTTTCCTTGGAAGCAAGCTAAAAGATGGCGACAGAGTTATTATGATAGAAGATGTTACAACATCAGGTAAATCAATGGAAGAGACAGTTCCTAAGGTAAGAGGAGCGGCTGATGTTACAATTATCGGTCTTATGGTATCACTTAACCGTATGGAAGTAGGTCTTGGCGGCAAGGTGAGCGCGTTAGATGAGATTAAGGAAAGATATGGCTTTGAGACAAGTGCAATTGTTTCAATGGCAGACGTTGTAGAACATCTTTATAATAAAGAATGTGAAGGCAGAGTTGTCATTGACGATAAGTTAAAGGCAGCCATAGATACTTATTATGAACAGTATGGGGTGCGTAATTAATTAGTCAGTTTGGTTTATCAAGCCAGCAGGAATGGAGGATTGTTGTGGAAGAAAAATTATATAAAAAAATGAAGTCAGTTGGCGTATCAAATCTTGTGTTTGGAATTGTAACAATCGCTTTTGGTATTGGCGCTGGTGTTATGATGATAGTTAATGGAGCAAGACTTCTTGCACATAAATCAGATATATTATTTTAAATGTATATACTGCCTGATATATTATTGCAATGCTTTAACGGAGTGTTGCAATGGTATGTCAGGCATATTATATTGTGTGGAGAGAGATTATGAATAAGCAGAAGTTTCATAATGTTATGAAATGGATAATTTTTGTTATATATATGTGTCTGCTTATATACGTTGTATTCTTTGCTGAGTCAATGGGAAGGACATCGCAGACAAGACATATATACAATCTGGAACCTTTTAAAGAAATAAAAAGGTTCTGGAAATATATATTAGATAATGATTCACTTGGAAGAATAGCAAGACTTAATATTATAGGAAATGTTGTTGCGTTTATTCCTTTTGGAATATTTCTTCCAGTGCTATCTCACAGAAGAATTAAATTAATAGCAACAACTTTATATTCATTTAGTCTTTCTTTGGCAATAGAGCTTACACAGCTTATAACTATGGTTGGAAGCTGCGATGTAGATGATTTGATATTAAATTGTCTGGGAGGACTGACAGGATACATCATATATGCAGTCTGGTACAAAATTATTAGAAGAGAGGATTAAGCGTGAAATTATTTAATAAATACAAGTTTTCGGATAAAAGGCAGTCGCTTGGTGGAATAATATCTACCATAATGGGTCTGCTTGCATTGGCTTCCTTAATATATGGCGTGTATTTATCCTACAAAGCTGAAGGATATGCAGGTTTAAAGGTAGGAAGTCTTGGACTGTTAAGTCTGTTATTTTCAATAATAGGTTCAGTAATCGGGCTTCTTAGCTTTAAGGAAGATGATAAATTCTATACTTTATCAAAGGTGGGCTCACTGTTATGTGGAATACTCGCAGTATTTATGGCAGCGGTATTCCTTATGGGTATAGTGTAATTGCTAATATATTTTTGTGTAACAATAAAGAATAATATAATAGTTGTGCAGTATTAGAGATTAGTACATTTGTTGTGTGACAATGTAAAATAATAGGATTGTTATATATATAGTAATGGATATTAATATATATATATTTATTATAGAAATGGAGATTAATATGTTTGATGATAATATAGAAGAAAGATATTCGCTTGCAATAGAAAGAATATCAGAGATTAATAAAGATGATGAGCTGTCAGATTATGGTGCTGGCAGTTATGCTGATTATTTTAAAAATGTATCGGCGTTTATACTGCTTATGGATAAGCTCAAGAATGATATAGCTGGCAAAGCATTTGATAACGCTTCATTAGAGGAGCTTGGCGAATATAACAGGGCTTTATATAAAGATGTGACAGGAGAAGCCTATAATACAAGTTATGCTAATCCAAGAGTTAGTGTTAGGTGCTTTGGAGAGCAGTGCGGAAGATTATTCTCAATGGTATATATGGAAATCAGGGGTCTGATTGTATATATGTATGAGCGAAGATTAGCAGATGCAACAGCACTTATTGAGCTGTTTATTGAGCTTTACTGCATAGTTAAGGACTGTGCGGCTGATAATACAGAGGCTGATTATAAGCATCTTAAGGAAGCAGTCTACTGGTATGTAAGTGATTACAGTGATGACCATATTGAATACAGGATAAGGGAACTTATAGACCCATCACTGGATTTTGCTGTAAGAATTATTATGGACAGCGATTTGAATGATTTAAGATATCTGTACAGATATGGGGAATATATTACTGATAATGAAATTAAAATGGCACAGCATTTGAACTCATTATCTGAACAGCAGATAAAAGATATGGCGGCAACATTTACAGAAGGATACCGAAAGGGATTTATTCTTGGCAATAAGCCGTTAGAGAAGAAGCAGACTGTCAATATCAGATACTGCGTAGGCTTTGAAAGACTTGTAAGAGAAGAGATAAAGCAGTTTGAGGCAATGGGGCTTAAGCCTACTATATACAGGGCGGCAGTTAATTCAATTAACAAGCGTATGCATATTAAGATAGGCTATTATGGCGCAAGTCCTAATAAACAGATGGAATTTGACCATAGATTTGATAATGCACTATATCTTGACGGAGATTTTGTTGAGAGAAAGCTTGGTGCATTAAAAAATGCGTATGAAAAGCATAAAGAACTTGCCGATGTACACGGCGGTCCTGCTGTTATGGAAGTATTTGGTGAGAAGCCATTTGAGCCAGATGATGCTAAAGAATGTTATCATCTTGATGATAAACAGCAGAAGCTTATAGTCAAATATAATAATGAATCAGGAGCTATAGTTAATTCATATATTAAAGGCGAGGAGAGAAGCTTTACTATAATAGCTTATCCATCACCAGAGGCAGGCGACAAGTTCACTGAGATTTTTGATGAGATTGTCAAGATAAATACTCTTGATTATGACAAGTACAAGGTTGTCCAGCAGAGAATTATAGATGTGCTTGATACAGCAGAGTATGTCAGGGTCAAAGGCTGTAACGGCAATGAAACGGATATGAAAGTATCTATAATGAAGGTTAATGATGGCAGTAAGCAGACAGTATTTGAGAACTGCCTTGCAGATGTTAATATACCGCTTGGTGAAGTATTTACATCGCCAGTCCTTAAGGGAACAGAGGGCGTGCTTAATGTAAGCAAGGTATATCTTAACGACATTAATTTCAAGAACCTTAAGGTGCATTTTAAAGATGGTTTTGTCACGGATTATATGTGTGATAATTATGAGGATGAGAAGCGTTGCAAGGATTTATTTAAAGAAAATGTCCTGTTTAACCACAATACACTTCCAATCGGTGAATTTGCAATAGGAACTAATACTACAGCATATGTGTCAGCGAACAGATATGATATTGTGTATCTACTTCCAATTCTTATTGTTGAGAAAATGGGACCACATTTTGCACTTGGTGATACGTGCTATTCAAGGTCAGAGGATGTTGCAGTGTTCAATCCTGATGGCAAGGAGATAATCTCAAGGGATAATGAGGTGTCTTTATTAAGAAAGAGTGAGCCTGACAAGGCATATTACAATTGTCATACAGATATTACAATTCCATATGATGAAATTGGAAGAATATCAGTTGTAGACTATTCAGGAAAAGAAACAAGCATAATAGAAAATGGAAGATTTGTGCTTTCAGGAACTGATATGCTTAACGAACCGTTTGAAGATTAAAACAGACATTTGTTCAATAACACGGTTTATGTTAAATTCCTTGACGATATATCTAAAACAAAGTAGAATATTATAGGTATTGTATTATATTATCTGTTTAATTATCCAGATGGATGATTTATCAGATAATATGAAATGATAAGTGATTTAATATTATTTTAAGATGATAGTTGTATTTCTATCAGAATGGAGGAAGTTAAACATGGCTTTAGTAGGAATAGTTATGGGTAGTGATTCTGATATGCCTGTTATGGCAAAGGCAGCAGACATATTAGACAAGTTAGGTATCTCATATGAGATGACAATTATCTCTGCTCACAGAGAACCAGATGTATTCTTTGAATATGCGAAGACAGCAGAACAGAAAGGATTCAAGGTTATCATTGCAGGAGCAGGAATGGCAGCACATCTGCCAGGAATGTGTGCGGCAATATTCCCTATGCCAGTTATTGGTATTCCAATGCACACAACTTCTTTAGGTGGTAGAGATTCGTTATATTCAATAGTACAGATGCCAACAGGAATTCCTGTTGCAACAGTTGCTATTAATGGTGGTGCTAATGCAGGTATTCTTGCAGCTAAGATTCTTGCGACATCAGATGAACAGCTTCTTGAAAGGCTTAAGAATTATACTAAGGAATTAAAGGAAAGTGTTCAGGCTAAAGATGCAAGACTTCAGGAAGTAGGATACAAGAATTACTCAAAGTAATTAAAATATCAGATTGTCGTTAAATTATAAAATGGTGCTTATAAAGCATACATAGTTATTCGCAGATAAGCTGCGTAAGAATGGAGGATTACAATGGATTACAAGAATGCTGGTGTTGATATCGAAGCAGGTTACAAGTCAGTTGAATTAATGAAAGATGCGGTCAAGTCTACATTCAGACCAGAAGTGTTAGGTGGTATCGGTGGATTTTCAGGTGCATTTTCACTTGAGAAGATTAAGCAGATGGAAGACCCGGTTCTTCTTTCAGGAACAGATGGCTGTGGAACAAAGGTTAAGCTTGCCTTTATTATGGATAAGCACGATACAATCGGTATTGATGCAGTTGCAATGTGTGTTAATGATGTTGTATGTGCAGGTGGAGAACCTCTTTTCTTCCTTGACTATATTGCATGTGGAAAGAACTATCCAGAAAAGATTGCAACAATCGTAGGTGGTGTAGCAGAGGGCTGCCGTCAGTCAGAATGTGCACTTATCGGAGGTGAAACAGCAGAACACCCAGGACTTATGCCAGTAGATGAATATGATGTTGCTGGATTTGCTGTAGGTGTTGTTGATAGAAAAGACCTTATAACAGGTGAGAATATTAAGCCGGGCGATACACTTATCGGTATTGCTTCAAGTGGTGTTCATTCTAATGGATTTTCACTTGTAAGAAGTGTATTCACAATAACAGAAGAGTCACTTAATACATATTATGATTCACTTGGCAAGACACTTGGAGAGGCTTTACTTGCTCCAACTAAGATATATGTTAAGACTATGAAGTCTATTAAGAACGCAGGAGTTCGTGTTAAGGGATGCAGCCATATCACAGGTGGCGGTTTCTATGAGAACATTCCAAGAATGTTACCAGATGGTGTAAGAGCTGTTGTAAAGAAAGACAGCTATGAAGTTCCCCCAATCTTTAAGATGTTACAGACAGATGGCGAGATTGAAGAAGATATGATGTATAACACATTTAATATGGGTATTGGTCTTGTACTTGCAGTAGCCCCTGAGGACGTAGATACAACTATGGAAGCTATTAAAGCTGCTGGTGAGACACCTTATGTTATCGGTAATATTGAAGCAGGTGAGAAGGGAGTAACTTTATGCTAAGAATAGCTGTTATGGTATCTGGAGGTGGAACTAATCTTCAGGCTATAATTGATGGTGTAAAGGACAAGACAATTACTAATACACAGATTGCTGCTGTTATAAGTAATAATGCTAATGCTTATGCTCTTACAAGAGCTAAAGAGAACGGAATACCAGCTTATTGTGTATCACCTAAGGATTATGCTACAAGAGATGAATTTAATAAAGCACTTCTTGAAAAGGTTAATTCGCTTAATGTAGACCTTATTGTGCTTGCGGGCTTCCTTGTTAAAATTCCAGAAGAAATGGTACACGAATACAGCCATAGAATTATTAATATCCACCCATCACTCATCCCATCTTTTTGCGGTGTAGGCTTTTACGGACTTCACGTTCACGAAGCTGCACTTGCCAAAGGTGTTAAGGTTACAGGTGCAACAGTGCATTATGTAGATGAAGGAATGGATACAGGAGAGATTATATTCCAGAAAGCTGTTGAAGTTAAAGATGGTGACACGCCAGAAATTCTTCAAAAGAGAGTTATGGAACAGGCAGAATGGAAGTTACTGCCTGCCGCTATTAACAAGATAGCTAATGAACATGATAACTAGAAAGACTAGATTATATTGGAGGAAGAACAGATGAAGGTTTTAGTTGTAGGCAGCGGTGGACGTGAGCACGCCATATGCTGGAAGATAAGCCAGAGCCCTAAGGTTGATAAGATATATTGTGCACCTGGTAATGCAGGTATTGCTGAGGTTGCGGAATGTGTTGATATTAAAGCTATGGAATTTGATAAGCTTGTTGCATTTGCTAAGGAAAATGCAATCGACCTTACTGTAATTGGTATGGATGATCCACTTGTTGGCGGTATTGTTGATGCATTTGAGGCAGAAGGTTTAAGGGTATTCGGACCTAGAAAGAACGCAGCTATACTTGAAGGTTCAAAGGCATTTTCTAAGGACCTTATGAAGAAATACAATATACCAACAGCAGCATATGAGACATTCACATCTGCTGATGAAGCTAAGAAGTATCTTGAAACAGCTAAGTATCCTATCGTTCTTAAGGCTGACGGTCTTGCACTTGGAAAGGGCGTTCTTATATGTGAAGACAAGCAGATGGCACTTGATGGTGTAGATGAGCTTATGCTTGACAAGAAGTTCGGTTCAGCAGGTAATACAATTGTAGTAGAAGAATTTATGACAGGACGTGAAGTTTCAGTTCTTTCATTTGTTGATGGTAATACTATAAAGATAATGTCTTCTGCACAGGATCATAAGAGAGCCAAGGACGGAGATCAGGGGCTTAATACAGGTGGTATGGGTAACTTCTCACCATCACCATTTTATACTAAGGAAGTTGATGATTTCTGCAAGGCACACATATATCAGGCAACAGTTGATGCGATGAAGGCAGAGGGAAGACCATTTAAGGGTGTTATATTCTTTGGACTTATGCTTACACCAGAAGGTCCTAAGGTACTTGAATATAATGCAAGATTTGGTGATCCTGAAGCACAGGTTGTTCTTCCAAGAATGGAGAATGATATAATTGATGTATTTGAAGCGTGCATAGACGGAACATTAGATAAGATAGATCTTAAGTTTACTGATAATGCGTGTGTATGCGTAGTTCTTGCATCAGACGGTTACCCACTTGAGTACAAGAAGGGCTTTGAGATAACAGGTATGGAGAATTTCAAGGGTAAAGATTCATACTTTTTATTCCACGCTGGTACTAAGTTCAACGAAGAAGGCAAGGTTGTTACTAATGGTGGACGAGTTCTTGGCGTAACAGCATTAGGTGAGGATTTAAAGAAAGCCCGTGCTAATGCTTATGAAGCGACAGAATGGGTTAATTTTGATAATAAATATATGCGTCACGATATAGGTAAAGCTATAGACGAAGCATAATTGTTAATTGAATGTGTTTAAGTAACTCCCGCCACATATAATGGTGGGAGTTATTGTGTAATAATTGTAATAATGGAGGACAATGGAATGAAGATTACATCTGTAAAAGGTACTAATGATTATCTTCCTAATGAAGTAGAGATAAGAGATTATCTCCAGAATGAAATATTAAAAGTATATGTAGAGAATGGTTTTGAACATATAACAACTCCGGTTATTGAAGATATTGAAAATCTTGATAAGAGTGATGGTGGAGAAAACCTTAATCTTATATTTAAGATTATGAAGAGAGGCGACAAGCTTGACAAGGCACTTGCAAGCGGAGTTACTTCACAGAATGAAAATGTTCTTGCGGATATGGGCTTAAGATATGACCTTACACTTCCTTTAAGCAGATATTTTGCTAATAATAAGGATAAGCTTACACTTCCAATGAAGTGTATACAGATGGACAGAGTGTACAGGGCAGAACGTCCACAGAAGGGCAGATTAAGAGAATTCGTACAGTGTGATATAGATATTATAGGTTCTGATTCAAGAGATTCAGAGGTTGAGCTTATACTTATAACAACTAAGGCACTTAAAGCTATAGGAATGAAGAACTTTAAGGTTAAAGTTAATGACAGACGACTTTTAAGAGCATTTCTTATGGACTGCGGATTTGAAGAAAGCCAGCTTGACAGTGTATGTATAACATTTGATAAGATGGATAAGATTGGTCTTGAAGGCGTTAAGAATGAACTTGAGGAGAAGGAATTCGCAGAAGCAGCTATAGCCAAGTTTACAGGATTTCTTGCAAATGTAAGCAATCCACAGGAGATTTCTTTAGAGTCAGTTAAAGATATTCTTGTAGATAAAGCACCAGCAGAAAGCCTTGAATATATTATGAAGTCAGTTAATGAGCTTTGTAATGGCGAGTTCGATGTTGTATTCGACCTTTCATTAGTAAGAGGACAGGGATACTACACAGGAACTGTATTTGAGGTTGAAAGCATTGACTTTAAGGGTGCTATTGCAGGTGGGGGAAGATATGATAACCTTATTGGCAAGTTCTTAGGACAGCAGGTAAGTGCAGTAGGATTTTCTATCGGATTTGAGAGAATATTCTCTATACTTATGGAACACGGAATTGACCTTCCTAATAAGGGCAATAAGATAGCAGTAATGTATGATGAGGGCGAGCTTACAGCAGCTTATAAGCTTGCAGAAAAGTACAGGGCAGAAGGCAAGATATGTTCGCTTTATGTTAAGCCAAAGAAGATGGGCAAGTTCTTAGGAAAGCTTGAAGAAAGAGGTTATGCAGGCTTTATTAATGTAAGTAATGATGACGGGATAAGTTATTTTGAGAACTAATAATTAAAATAGAACTTCGGGTAATCTATGAACAAACTGGATATAGATTACCCGAAGTTTTTACATACGTCTGTATAGAAAGAGTGTTACAGACAGCTGTGTCTGATGTAAAAAGTTTATCTGAAAGACTTAAATGCCTTACGCAGTTAGTTCCTTGCCTTGGCAAGTGCACTGTCTATAGCTGATAACAGCATAGTTGCTGTATATTTACTGCTTGCATTGTAGGTGATATTATCTGTTGAGCCGTTGTTGATAACGGCGGTCTTTATCTCATCAAATGAAGAATTAAGCATAGGATACATAGTCTGCACGGACTCTGAAAGATTAACCATTTCGATATTGTTGATATTGTCGGAGTCAACTGTAACCTGAATATCTATAGGAGTACCATTAAGAAGTATTGAGGAAGTGTATACACCTGGTGAATATGTAGGACAAGATGTATTCTTTTTTACTGTGTCAGTGCTGGTGCTTATATTAACACCTGTACTTTTGGCAGCATCTGAACTGCTTCCGCCAAATATAAATATTGCCGCTAATATAATAAGAGCAGCAATTACGCATACCATAATTATCAGTTTCTTAAGTGGAATTACCACAATCCTGGTTGAACCGCTCATATATCCCCCTCATATAACACACATTTATTTTGATAAAATATATGAGCATTCATATATAAATAGAACTTATATATGGTATACTTAAATGAGTTTCATTGAATAAAAATGTGCACGGAAATGAGGATTATTATGTCATTACAACTTATACTTGGAGGATCGGGTGCTGGCAAGTCAACATATTTATATAGTTCAATAATAGAGGAGTCGATTAACAATCCAGACACAGATTATATAATTATCGTGCCAGAGCAGTACACTATGGCAACACAGAAGCGTGTAGTTGAGCTTCACCCACGAAAGGGAATTCTTAATATAGATGTCATAAGCTTTGAAAGGCTTGCTTATAGAGTATTTGAGGAGGTCGGGGCTTCTGACTATCCGGTTCTTGATGATACAGGAAAGAATCTTATAGTAAGAAGAATATTAGAACAGCACAAGAAAGAACTTCGATTCTTTAGTGGTAATATATCCAATACCGGATTTGTGGCTGAGATGAAATCAGTCATATCAGAGATGTTACAGTATGATATAACTGTTGATAAGATAGATGAAATTAATAAAACTGTTGATAATAACAGTCTGCTTGGAATGAAATTAAGTGACATTAATGTTGTTTATAGTGGATTTAGGAATTTTATAAAAGATAATTACATTACATCAGAGGAGATACTTGATCTTCTGTGCAGGAAAGTGCAGGAGTCAGAAAAGCTTAAAGACAGTGTGATAGCACTTGATGGTTTTACTGGCTTTACGCCTGTACAGTACAGGCTTATTGGTCTGCTTCTTGATATATGCACGGATATTAAGGTGGCACTGACTATAGATACAAGTGAGAAGGTTAATGTCAATGAGGGCATTGAGAACCTTTTCTATATGACTAAGGATACAGTGGCACATTTGTATAAGATATGTGATGAACAGCATATTAATATAGAAAATGCTGTGATGATTGATGATGATAATATATCACGTTTTAAGTCGTCAAAGGAGCTTGCATTTCTTGAAAAGAATATATTCAGGGCTGGAAGCAGGCATTATAATGGTGAAGTAAATGATATAGCTTTGTATGCAGGGACAACGCCGAAGGACGAATTGCAGTATATAACAGGAAAGATACTTGAGCTTACACGTCTGTCAGGCTACAGATACAGTGATATAGCGGTTGTTACAGGTGATATTGGTGTGTATGGAAAGCTTGCCGCTAATATATTTTCCCAGAATGAAATACCATTTTTCTTAGACCAGAAACGTCATATAACAGATAACTGCTTAGTGGAAATGATTACCGCAGTACTTGATATTATCGAGAAGAATTATGCCTATGACAGTATGTTCAGATATCTAAGAACAGGATTTACCCAACTTACAAGAGATGAGATAGATATTCTTGATAATTATTGTCTTGCGGTTGGCATAAAGGGCAGGAAGCAGTGGAACAATGAATGGATAAGAAAGTTCAGGACAGGAAGGGAAGATACAGACCTTGGACTTCTTAACAGATTAAGACGCGAAGTCATTACTCCAATAGATGTTCTTCACAAAGATATTAAGGAGGCAGATGGAAATGTAGATGCCATTACCAGGGCTTTATATGAATTCATAGCCGGACTTGATTGTGAAAGGAAGCTGTCATCTATAGATGTGGATAGTGAAGAATATGGACAGATATATAAGAAGATAATAGAACTATTAGATAAGATAGTTGAATTATTAGGCAGTGAGAAGGTTACATTAAAAGAATACAACAGCATTATAGCATCTGGATTGGAGGAGATTAAGATAGGACTTATACCTCCGGCTAACGACTGCGTTGTAATAGGTGATATTGAGAGAACAAGACTTGATAATATAAAGGTAATGTTCTTTGCTGGCGTTAATGATGGGTATGTTCCAAAAAAAAGCGACAACAGAAGCGTTCTTTCAGAAACAGACAGGGACAGGCTTAAGGGTATGGACGTATCATTATCAATGTCAGTCAGGGAAAAAGCGTTTATTCAGAGATTTTATTTATACCTTATTATGACAAAGACATCAGAAAAGCTTTATATAACTTATGCACGCAATGGCATGGATATGAAAGCTGTTCTTCCTTCTTACATAATAAGAATGATTAAGAAAATGTTTCCGCTTGTTAAAGAGTACGCAAGAGAGGATACATTTGCAGAACACGCATATATACGAATTCCAAAAGCAGACATTGTATGGAGCGAGGGCAATCTTAATAAAGTGCTTGCAGAGGGAATTGCACTTGAATTATATGGAAGGGAGCTTACAGGAAGCGTAACATCATTTGAACAGTTCGCTTCGTGCCAGTTCGCATATTTCTGCCAGTATGGACTTGGGCTTAAAGAGAGGGAAGAATATCAGTTTGCGGTTAATGACTTTGGTACAATTCTTCACGCTGTAATTGAAGATGTGTCAAAAAATATAAAGCAGAACAATAAATCCTTCGTGCTTTTAAGTGATGAGGAAAGAAGCCAGATGGTATCAGAGAGTATCAATGCAATAGCTGAGAATTATGGCAATACGATACTTAAGGACTCAAGCCGTAATGAGTATCTTATACAGAGAATGAAGAATTACGCTGACAGGACACTGTGGGCAATTGGAAAGCAGCTTGCTGACGGAATATTCAGGCCAGATGCATTTGAGAAGGGATTTCTTACACAGATAGAAGAACTTCCGCACGATGTACTATTTTATATGAAGGGCAAGATAGACCGGATAGATGTGTGCGATGATGACGAAAATTTATATATCAAAGTAGTGGATTACAAGACAGGACAGTCAGATTTTAACCTTTTAAAGACATATTATGGCTTGAAAATCCAGCTCCTTACATATATGAGGGAAGCAATGATATATGAAAAGAAGAAATATGGTGACAAGAATATAATTCCAGCAGGGCTTTTATATTATAATATTCAGGACCCGATAGTTGAGGCGAAGAAAGATGATGACGAGGTCGAGGCACTTATAAGAAAAGAATTAAGAATGAAGGGCGTTGTTAATTCTAATAAGAATATTATAAGTATGATGGATTCAACAGAGGGTTCATCTGTTAATATTCCTATCAGTTACAATAAATCTGGTGAACTTGATATGCGATACAGCAGGGTTATGACAACTGATGAGTTCGATAAGCTTGGTGAATATGTTGATAAAGAAAATGTCAATAACGCAGGAAAGATACTTAATGGAAGCATTAATATCAATCCGTATATTAAGGGTAATGAGAACAGTTGTACTTATTGTCAGTATAACAGTGTGTGTGGATTTAGCACAGATATGCCGGGTACAAGTTATCGAAGACTTTCCAATTTAAGCAAAGAAGATATATGGAAATTAATAGATGAGAATAACAGCGGTGAAGCGTACAGCAGTAGTAAAGAGCATAACAGTACAGAAAAGTATAACGATAGTGAAGAATATAACAAAGAAACTGACAGTAATTCAGAGGTGTAATGATGGCAAAGAAATGGACTGATGAACAGCTTAAGGCAATAGATACTAAGAACAGGAATATACTTGTGTCAGCCGCCGCAGGTTCAGGAAAGACAGCGGTTCTTGTTGAACGAATTATCAATATGATTACAGGTGAGAACAGCACAGATATAGACAGACTTGTTGTTGTTACATTTACCAAGGCCGCCGCGGCAGAGATGAAAGCAAGAATAAGAAACAGGCTTGATGATATGCTTGACAATAATGAGGCAGATACCAATCTTTTAAAGCAGATTGCACTTATTAACAATGCACATATAACAACAATAGATAGTTTCTGTCTGTGGATAATAAAAAATCATTTTTCAGAGATTGAATTAGACCCCGGTTTCAGGGCGGCAGATAATGGAGAGATTACACTTCTTGAGAATGATGTAATGCAGGAGCTTCTTGAGGACTATTATACAGAGGCAGATGAGGATTTTATTAATCTTGTAGAGGCTTATGGAACAGGACGTAATGACCAGAATATAGAAGAACTTATTAAGAAAATATATAATCTTGCACGAAGCAATCCATGGCCTTCTGAATGGTATAAGGAAACGCTTGATATGTATGAAGCACCAGATAATTCTAACAACAGGGCGATAGCTGACCTGTATGAAAGCATTATCAATTCGCTGAGTGATTACTGCCGCAAATATGAATATATGATTGAACTTTGCCAGCACGTAGACGGTCCGGTGTCATATCTTGATGCAATCAATTCAGATTATATGAATATCAAAAGAATACTTGAAGCACCAGACTTTGATGACCTTTCGGTAAGAATAAGAAAGACGGTATTTGACAGATTAAGCAATAAGAAAATGCCTGATGCGAGGGAAGATTTAAAAGAATATGTCAAGAATGAAAGAAATAATTTCAAGAAATATATTAATTCTCTTATCAGTGGTGTGTTCACAGCAGATATTGATACATTAATGGAAGATGTGAAAGCTAATGCACCAATGATTGCTATGATGGTAAAGCTTGCTAATGATTTTGCACAAAGAATGGCAGAACAGAAAAAAGACCGTGGAATAATAGATTTTAATGATATGGAACATCTTGCACTTGATATTCTTGTAAAGAATAATGCTGGTATTATTGAGTATACCAGGACAGCAGATGAACTTGCAGAGAGCTTTGATGAGATATTAATAGACGAGTATCAGGATTCCAACCAGTTACAGGAAGAAATACTTACTGCTGTATCAAGGCAGAGAATGTCCGATTATTTCAATAATGTATATATGGTTGGAGATGTTAAGCAGAGTATATATAAGTTCAGACTTGCGTGTCCTGAGTTATTTATGAGCAAGTATGATAATTATTCATCGCAGAATGATAACTGCAAAGATACAGCACAGTATAATGACTGCGAAGATACATCATTTGGCGGTGGTGAGCAGAATATAAGTTCTTGTAAGATAGAATTACAGAAGAATTTCCGAAGCAGAAGTAATGTTCTTGATAGTACCAATGATGTATTCTTCCGTGTTATGAATAAGAATTTCTGCGGCATACAGTATGATGATAGGCAGCAGCTTAACTGTGGGTTAGATTATCCAGCGTGTGAGGATAAAAGAAACTTCGGGCAGGACAGTGAGAAAAGCACAGATATTGTGCTTGTTGATATGTCGGGTGATGAGGACGGCGATGGAATAAGGGCAGAGGCAAGATATGCCGCATTAAGAATAAGAGAACTTATGTCAGAAGATAATGCTTATTACGTGTATGATGCTGACCTTGAAGATTACAGGAGAATAAAATATGGTGATATTGTTATTCTCACAAGAACGCTTACAGGCTGGGCAGATGTGCTTGTTAATGAACTGCTTGACTGCGGAGTGCCGGCTATGGCAGATACTGCACAGCAGTATTTTAAATTAAGGGAGATAAAGGTTCTTATAAGCCTGCTTACCTGCATAGACAATCCATTGCAGGATATACCTATGGCTTCTGTGCTTCTGTCATACTTTGGAGGTTTTACGGAAGATGAATTATGCAAGATAAGAATATCAGGAAAGAAATATTCACAGAAGTTTCTTATCAGGCAGATGAAGAGCATAGCAGAGAATGAGGACGAGGATTGCGATTATAAGAAATGCAGTGCATTTATTGATAAGCTTAATGCCTTAAGAGATAAATCCAGAATAATGACTATCTATGATTTGCTGTGGGAGATTGTATACAACACAGGTTATTATGATTACGCAGGAACTATGCCGGCAGGAGCTAAAAGACAATCTAATATAGATGTGCTTCTTGACAGGGCATCTTCATTTGAGGGAACAAGCTACAGCGGACTTTTTAATTTCTTAAGATATATAGAAAGATTGCAGAAATACGACATAGATATAACCGACTCACAGGGTATGGGAGATAACGGCGACTCTGTAAGGGTAATGAGCATACATAAGAGCAAAGGTCTTGAGTTTCCGGTTGTAATTGTAGCCGGACTTAACAAGCAGATTAATAAAATGGATGCAAGAAGCAGGATTGTTATTGATAAAGAGCTGGGCATAGGTGCTGATTATGTTAATCTTGACCGCAAGACCAAGACATCTACTATTATAAAAGGGGCGATTGCAAGAAAGATTGTAAGAGATGGAATATCCGAGGAAGAAAGAGTTCTGTATGTTGCAATGACACGAGCAAGGGAAAAGCTTATTATGATGGGAAATGTCACTGACACAGACAAGGCAATGACAGGCTGGAATTCAATTGCTGATGAGATTAGAATGTCTGGAATATATTCTTATGCTGACTGCGAGAAGATAGACAAGTTCGCAGATATGGTAATTCCAGTTGTACTTACTGGAAAGGAATACAATAAAGGAGAATTCAACATAAAGCTTATTGGTGTGGAAGAAATTAATTCTTTATTGAACAAATCGGACATTGACCAGACCGGAATCCAAGCGGCAGATGAAAGTCAGGTAGGCGAAAAAACAGCCTATGGAACTTCGCCTTTAAAGGAGCTTCCGCCATATATTAAAGACCCTGATGCAGACAGAAAAGTAAAAGTAACTGTCAGTGAGTTAAAGAAAATGCAGAATGAAGCAGATTACGAGCAAAATGCTTTTGCGGCAGACAGTATCAAAAAGGCTGTGGGCATTATGGAGGCAGAAAGAATTAAAGAAGCGGCTGGCGGTGTTAAAGAAGCAGACGGCGGGACAGAACCTGAAGCTGCAGACGAATATATTCCAACAGTTCCTAAGTTTATAAGCAGTGAAGAAAAAGAGCTTGTAAGTAATGAACGTGGAACGGCATACCACAGGGTTATGGAATGTCTGAATTATTCAAAAGCTGGAAGCACTGAGGATATAAAGAATGAAATTGACAGAATGGTAAGAGAAGAAAAGCTGTCATTAAAACAAGCTGAATGCATAAAGCTTAAGGATATAGATACATTTGCAGGTTCATCAATAGGTGAAAGAATTAAGCGTGCATATGCTTACGGCGGAGTGAAAAGGGAACAGCCATTTGTATTTGAATATGACAGACAGCTTGTACAGGGGGTCATTGACCTGTATTTTATTGAGGACGGACAGCTTGTTATAGTTGATTATAAGACTGACCGGGTGTTAAGAGGCAGGGCAGGAGAGGACGAGCTTAGAAGAAGATATTCTATCCAGCTTGATTACTATGCTATGGCACTGTCACAGATAACAGGCTTAAAGGTTAAAGAAAAAGTAATATATTCCTTTGCACTGGGAAGAAGCTTAACTGTAGAGTAATTATCTGGAATAGGTAATAGAATAAACTGAGTAGTTTATAAAATAGTCCGGCACTAAGTAGTTGAATTAAATTGATGGATACTATATACTAGATTAGTTAAAGTGTAAAATGATTTAAGAAATGGAGAAATTATGTCAGATATTACAAGTGAAATTAAGAAAAGAAGGACATTTGCAATCATATCCCACCCGGATGCTGGTAAGACAACACTTACTGAGAAGTTCTTGTTATATGGTGGTGCTATTAATCTTGCTGGTTCTGTAAAGGGTAAGAAGACAGCGAAACACGCAGTATCAGACTGGATGGAGATTGAGAAGGAAAGAGGTATCTCTGTAACATCTTCAGTACTTCAGTTTAATTATGATGGATATTGCATTAATATTCTTGATACACCTGGACACGAAGATTTCTCAGAGGATACTTATAGAACTCTTATGGCTGCTGACTCAGCCGTAATGGTTATAGATGCTTCAAAGGGTGTTGAGAAACAGACTATTAAGCTTTTTAAAGTATGTGTTATGAGACATATTCCGATCTTTACATTTATTAATAAAATGGATAGAGAAGCCAACGACCCATTTGAGCTTCTTGATGAGATAGAAAATGTACTTGGAATTGCTACTTGTCCTATCAACTGGCCTATAGGCTGTGGTAAGGCATTTAAGGGTGTATATGACAGAAAGCAGAAAGAGGTATCACTCTTTAAGGCGGCAATGAATGGACAGAAGGAAGTAGATACTAAGAATATATCAATAGATGATGATGAGCTTAAGGCAGAGATTGGTGATGATTACTGGGCTAAGCTTGAAGAAGATGTAGAACTCTTAGATGGTGCAAGTGCAGAATTTGATCTTGCCAAGGTTCAGGCAGGAGATTTAACACCTGTATTCTTTGGTTCAGCACTTACTAACTTTGGTGTAGAGACATTTTTACAGCATTTCCTTGATATGACTACATCACCACTTCCACGTAATTCGTCAGTAGGTCTTATAGACCCATTTAAGGAAGATTTCTCTGCTTTTGTATTTAAGATACAGGCTAATATGAATAAGGCACATAGAGATAGAATTGCATTTATGCGTATATGTTCAGGAAAGTTCACTGCCGGTATGGAAGCTAACCACGTTCAGGGTGGCAAGAAGATAAGGCTTTCACAGCCACAGCAGATGATGGCACAGGAAAGACACATTGTAGAAGAAGCTTATGCAGGAGATATAATAGG
Source organism: Lachnospira rogosae (ex Hitch et al. 2025) (assembly GCF_040096455.1). Taxonomy (NCBI): domain Bacteria; kingdom Bacillati; phylum Bacillota; class Clostridia; order Lachnospirales; family Lachnospiraceae; genus Lachnospira; species Lachnospira rogosae (ex Hitch et al. 2025). The sequence continues at coordinate 178,292 of NZ_JBBMER010000004.1, forward strand.
TGTATTCGATCCGGGTATATTCTCAATAGGTGATACTATATGTACTTCTAATAAGAAGTTCCAGTTTGATGGAATTCCTACATTCGCACCGGAACATTTTGCAAGAGTAAGGCAGATTGATACAATGAAGCGTAAGCAGTTCATTAAGGGAATAAGCCAGATTGCACAGGAAGGTGCTATTCAGATATTTCAGGAATATAACACTGGAATGGAAGAAATTATTGTCGGCGTTGTCGGTGTACTTCAGTTTGAAGTTCTTGAATACAGACTTAAGAATGAGTACAATGTAGATATAAAGTTAGAGCCGCTTCCATATGAACATATCAGATGGATTGAAAATCCAGAAGAAGTTGATGTGAACAGAATTGTCGGTACTTCTGATATGAAGAAGATTAAAGACCTTAAGGGCAATCCGTTATTGGTATTTGCTAACAGCTGGTCAGTTAATATGGTGCTTGAACGTAATGAGGGACTTAAGTTATCTGAGTTTGGAAAGAACAACTAAATTGCAGATTTAATAAGGAACAAGGTGATTAGATGAACGTAAGCTACAGAGAGATTATAAAAAAAGCAGTAGCCATAGTACTTATGGCAGTCATTCTTGTATGTATGGTGACAGGATTTTCGTATACATTTACCGCTAAAGCAGATGATACAATTATTGCTACAGGTTATGTTAATTATGATGTAACAAGCCTTAGAATAAGGACAGCACCTGTTAATGGAAGTGTAATTACTAAAGTAGATGGTGGATTTAAGTTCGATATATACGAAGAAGTGAATACGAGTGCGACATATAAGTGGTACAGCATAGGTTTTTATCTCAATGGTGAATACACAAGAGGATATATAACATCAGAGTATACTACCAGGGAAGCAAAGTCAGATTATACACCAGATAATAATTTTGAAGATTATCTTGAGGCACAGAATTTCCCGGCTTCCTACAGGGAAAGCTTAAGGCAGCTTCACAGTGCATATCCATTATGGGTATTTGTAGCAGACCATAATGGAAGGGACTGGGATACTATGGTTAATGCCCAGAATGTATTAGGACGAAGCCTTATATACAGTTCGGCAGATGCTTCGTGGAAGTCTACGGCTGATGGCTGTTATGACTGGAATACAGGTGAGTATACAGAGCTTGACAGTGGTGGCTGGGTTCAGGCATCTGAGGGACTTGTGAAATATGCACTTGACCCAAGAAACTTTCTTGATGATACATACATATTTATGTTTGAAAGTCTTTCTTATGACTCATCAGTACATAATATAGACGGTGTGCGCAATATTATAAGCGGAACATTTATGGAGAATTCAAGCCACAATCTTGACGGCTATGACTATGCTTCACTGCTTATGTATGCAGGTGAAGTATCCAAGGTAAGCCCATATCACCTTGCAACAAGAATTATTCAGGAACAGGGTGCAGACGGACGAGGCAACCAGATATCTGGAAATGTAAGCGGATACGAGGGCTATTATAATTATTACAGCCAGAACGCTTATGCAAGCGGCGGTCTGTCAGCAGTCCAGAATGGTTTGAAATATGCCAGACAGACCGACAGCTCTAATATGAGGCCTTGGAATTCGCGTTACAGGGCTGTTGTAGGTGGTGCTGTCAATCTTGGAAAATGGTACATTAACAAGGGTCAGGATACTATATATTATGAGAAGTTTGATGTTAAGAACTTCTCACACCAGTATATGACTAATGTGCTTGCACCAAGGTCAGAAGCGACAAGGGCTAAGAAGGCATATAGTTCATACACGCTTAATAATACAACATTTAAGTTTAACATTCCGGTATATGATAATATGCCATCGTCAAGATGTATAATACCAGATGGCAACCAGAGTGCGAATAACAGGCTTAGTTCATTATCAGTAGATGGTTATACATTAACTCCTACATTTTCATCTGATAATACTGATTACAGTCTCATTGTAGAAAATGATATTACAAGTGTTAATGTATCGGCAGGACTTATAGATGGCAATGCAACAGTAAGCGGACGTGGAAGCCACAGCTTAAGCGTTGGCAATAATGTAATCAATATTACTGTAACGGCTGAAAATGGTGACATAAAGACATATGTAATAAATATAACAAGAAAGTCTGCACAATCTGGTGGTAATACAGATGGTTTTAAGACAGATTATAATGTCGATTCATCAAAGAAGATAATGACTAAGATAGGTGTCGGAAGTCAGGCATCAAGTGTTCTTGATAATGTATCATACAGCAATGGCTGTTATGGAAAAATATTAAAGAATGACGGAAGCGAGAGAGGCGACACAGTAGTTACTGGTGATAAGTTAGTTGTATACAAGGCAGACGGAAGTGTATATGATGAATATTCTATAGTTATATATGGAGATGTTAATGGTGACGGAGTTATAGATTTATATGATTTCGTGGCTATTAAGAGAGCAGTTCTTGGAATTGGACAGCCACAGGGCAGTTATAAAGAGGCTGCGGATATTAACAGGGACGGAGTTATAGATTTGTATGATTTCGTTGCTATTAAAAGACACATATTAAATATAGGATATATCCAGCAGTAGTGACTGCAAGAAGAGAGGACATATATGAATAAGGTTAAAAAGATAATTTCAGCACTGCTTATTATATGTATGTGTGCTGTAATGGCTTTTGTGAATAAGACAGATATATTAGCGGCAGGAACAGCAAGAGTATCAATTGGTTCAGCAAGTGGTACGATAGGCGATACAGTATCCATAGATGTGTCAATCAGTGCATCGAGCGGAATAGGCGGAGCTACAATATATGTATCCTATGACCCATCAATATTAGCATTAAGCGGAAGCTCAAGTAATTCGGGAACTGCGATGGTCAGCTTTATGGACGAAAGTACAGCAAGCAGCCAGTCAAAGACAATAACATTTAGGATTATCGGAGCTGGTACTTCAAGCCTTAATGTTATAGGTGATTCCAAGGTTATTGATATAGATATGCAGGCGTGCAGTATATCCAAATCGTCAGGTTCAGTTACAGCTTCTGCACCAGCTTCATATTCATCAGATAATACATTAAGTTCATTACAGATAAGTCCTGGTGTGTTATCTCCAGCATTTTCACCAGATGTAACTACTTATACAACATCTGTTGGTGCTGACTGTGCAAGCCTTACAGTAAGTGCAGTTCCTAATGATTCAAAGGCAACTGTAAGCGTATCTGGCAAGAGAATGGATCCAGGATTTAACACAACAACAATTACTGTAACAGCAGAAAATGGCAGTAAAAGAACTTATACAATAAAGACAACCAAGGAAACTAATTCAGCTTCTAATGAAAATAATCAGGCAACAGGTTCGGACTCATCTAATGGATCAACAGACAATAATAATATTCCTGATGTGCAGGATCCTAACAGTGAAGCAATACAAGAGCCGAATATTACAGTAGATAATGCTGAATATAAGATTGTATCTGCTAATGATGAACACCCACTTCCAGATGGCTATACTCCAACAGAGTATGATTATAATGGAACAAAGGTATCAGCAGGTGTTGGAATTGATACAGGAGTAACAATTGTCTATCTTGAAAGTACAGATGGCAAAGGTGAGAGCGGTTATTATGTATACGATTCGGTGAGAAAGACATTTTCACAATTCGTAGAAGTAAGCCAGCCACAATTTACATACTGCATACTTGCCATAGATGAAGCATCTATGGAACTTCCAGAAGGCTATGATGTTGGAAGAACAGTAATCAATGGCAAAGAAGTCGATGCCCTTCTTGATAGAACAGGCAACTACGCATTATTCTACGGCGTAAGCTCTACAGGAGAAACAGGCTGGTTCAGATACAATGTCAATGATGGCACAATACAAGGTTACGCCGGTTACAATATGGCAGATGAACAGGTAATTAACACCAACATAAAGACAGCTGACAGTGATAAGGCATTTAATACAGTAAGCGATTATATATTCGTTATATTAGCAGTCCTTGCTGTTGTAATAATAGCATTAATAGTTGTAGTTATAGCCTTAAGCATTAAGCTTTCAAAGAGCAAAAAAGCCTTCGTAGGAGCAATGGACGGCTACGAAGACGAAGATATAGACGAGGAAGACTTAGACGATATGGAACTTGAAGATGATGAAGAAGATATCTTATATGATGACTTAGAAGAAGATATAGATGAAGAAGTATCTGATGATGCCGTCCCATATCAGTCATCAACCACAAAAGATCTCCCCGAAGAATACAATGAGTCTGAAGAACTGGAACTAGAAGAAATAGACGATAAATAATAAATATCTATCGTCCACCATAAACAGACAGCAAATAGTTAAATCATAATCAGATAATAAATAGGTGACAATAACCACAACAGTCTGACAATAGAGCCTCAATCCCCAGTCCCCGCTTTACTGGCTTGTCCAGTAACAGGGGACATCCCCTTTTCGTAAATCTATTGTCCGGCTGTTTTTTTACGCAAAAATCCCCCATCTCTATTTCATTCCTAATCCACTGAAATATATTTTAAAGCTATTCAAATATAATATATTGACAAATATATTTTACTATGCTATAAAATCTACTTAATAAATAAAACAAAATATACCAATGGTTGAAAGACAGCCAGCGATGCTAAAGCTGATAGAAGCATAAGAAGACGCTGGGGAGCCGCCGGTCCTTAGCTGGCAGTTCCAACTGGCAGCTTAGTACCGCTGCGAGCGACACGCAGTGCAAACGTGTCTTTGTTGCTTCTATTCGCTTTAACAACGCGTCCGGGGTCCGTCTATCTTCCACCCCCATCAATTTAAAGAAGGAGATGTACAAGAATGATATCTAAATTACACCAACTAAATTTACACGACAAAATAAAATACATTTACGCTACTGTAATTAAATTTATGATTTTATCAGGAATCGTAAGCATAATTGGTTTATCTCTTCTGGATATAAGATTTAATTCTTATGTAAAAGGGGCTCAGAAAGCAAATAATGCTGCTAAAGAAAGTATTATAGATATTAGTTCTGCTGCCCGCAATATAAGAGAGATGGCATTAAATGACGACAGTTCAACTTATGAGAATTATAAGAATAATGTTAAGACAGTTCTTACAGACTCCCAGACACAGCTTGATATTATAAAGAATACCAATATAATAGATGATGATTTGTATAACCAGTATGTTAAAGCACTTAATGAATGGGGCAATATCGGTTACGATATAATTAACCAGATTGAAAAGGGCGACCTTGCAAGTGCCAAGAATAAAATCCACACAGTATGTACACCTGCACTTAACAATCTTATGAGTATTGCGGATAAAATGGAGGATGAAACCAACAAAGAGGCGGATCAGGCAATATTGTTAAGTAATGTTGTGGCAGTCATAGGCGGTGTGGCTATTGTGTTATTTATTGTAATAGCGAGCCTTATATCAAAGAAAATAGGTGCTAAGATTACAGAGATGATAATAGAACCATTAAGGGATATAGACAATGTAGCTAAAGACCTTGCTAATGGTAACCTGCACAGTGAGCTTACATACCATTCAGATGATGAATTAGGAACATTAGCCCACAGTCTGCGTAAGTCAATAAGAACATTAAGTTCATATGTTGATGATATTAAAAGGTCAATGCAGGAATTCTCACATGGTAACTTTGATGTTAAGCCAGAAGTTGAGTGGAAGGGTGATTTTGAGGAAATATTACATGTATTTATGAGCTTTGAAGCAAGTATGGCAGATCTTGTAAAGCATCTTCAAAGAGTAGCTGACCAGGTGGCAGAAGGTTCAGAACAGATAGCATCAAGTTCAACAGAGCTTGCAGAAGGAGCGACTAATCAGGCGGCTTCAGTTGAGGAGCTTACAGCTTCCCTTGCAAGTGTGTCAGAAAGAGTTGCACAGAATTCACAGAATGCAAGAGAAATAAGTGGCAAAGTAAATGAACTAGGAACACAGCTTGATGAAAGTAACGGCAAAATGGGTGAGATGGTCACATCAATGGGTGAAATAGAAAAAGCTTCCAAAGAAATCAGCAAGATAATAGAAACTATCAACCAGATAGCTTCACAGACTAATCTTCTGGCACTCAATGCTTCTATAGAGGCAGCAAGAGCTGGCGATGCAGGAAAAGGTTTTGCGGTAGTTGCAGATCAGGTATCAGCACTTGCGGCACAGAGTGCAGAAGCTGCCAAGGAGTCAGCTTCATTAATAGATACATCTGTTGCGGCAGTTGAGAAAGGTATGGTTATTGCCAATGACACAGCTTCCCAGCTTGGTGTGGTTGTGGATAATTCAAGGCATATAGTTGATGAAGTTAATAACATTGCAGATGTTCTTAATACTCAGACAGAGACAATTAAGCAGGTTGATGACGGCATTGAAGATATCAATGATGTAGTACAGACTAATTCTGCCACATCACAGGAGTGTGCCGCTGCAAGTCAGGATATGAGTACACAGGCAGACACATTAAGGGGACTTATTGCAACACTTAAAATAGCACATTTTAAAAAAAATAATAATAAATAATAAATAAAAGGCAGTAAAAGCATAAGTAACAGAGTAAAATATATTCTCTATACATAGTAGATATGTAATGAGAATATATATTAAAAGCTTTTACTGCTTTTTGTTGTAAGAATATATGTTCTGATTTATAATGAATTAAAAAAAGTATAACATTACTAGACAGGTTATGGACAGAACATTGAACAATATATTATATGAAACATCGGAATATGAAGATTACGAGGCATTTGTTAATGCTAAAGATAAGATAATTGGCAAGGCACATAATAACAAAGGGATAGGGACATTGTCAGAAAAGACACTTCACGCTGTCCTTAAGCTGTATTATGAGCCTGATGAGGACAAGCACGAGGTCGCTATGAGCGGTTATTATGCTGATATATATAATGACAAAGGAATAATAGAGATACAGACACGCCAGCTTAATAAACTGAGGGATAAGCTTTCGGTATTTCTACAAGATTACCACGTTACTGTGGTGTATCCGCTTCCATTTAACAAGTGGTTAAGCTGGGTTAATCCTGATAATGGAGAGGTTCAGGGCAGGAGAAAGTCGCCAAGACATTTTACGGAATATGATGCATTTTACGAGTTATATAAGATAAAAAGCTATCTGAAAAATCCTAATCTTTCAATCAATCTTGTGCTTATGGATATGGAAGAATATAAGCTTCTTAACGGCTGGAGTTATGATAAGAAAAGAGGTTCAACAAGATATGACAGAGTACCGGTTGGGATAAGAAGAATAGTAAAGTTTGACAGGATAGAGGATTATATGCAGTTAGTTCCAGCGGATTTGAAGGAAGATTTTACGGTGAAAGACTTTGCCATGGCGGCTGGGGTCAGTGTTGAAGCGTCAAGATATACGCTTAATATTCTTAATTATCTTGAGATAGTAAAGCGTACTGGCAGAGTAAAGAATGGGTATGTCTATAACGTCACAGAAGAATTTTAATATAATGAGCGCAAAAGAAAAGGAAGCGGCTGCGAAGCAGACATTTACTTTTCTTGCGCCATTAACGAACGAACAGTCGTGCGAAGCAGGACGAAAGAGTGCGATAAGCACGGGTTCGTGAGTATAGGGTAGATAAAAAGAAAATTATGATATAATGAGCGCAAAAGAAAAGGAAGCGGCTGCGAAGCAGACATTTACTTTTCTTGCGCCATTAACGAACGAACAGCCATGCGAAGCAGGGCGGGATAGCGCGTAGCGCGGGTTCGTGAGTGTACGGGTTAAGAAAGAGTAAATTATGATATAATGAGCGCAAAAAATATGCAGAAATATGATATATAAGGAGGCACAGATATGTATGTAATTAAAGATAATACATTTAATATATCAGTAAGAAATCTGGTTGAATTTATGTGCCTTGGTGGGGATATTGATAACAGGGATACAGGTGTTGCTGATGTTAAGGTTATGCAGGAGGGTGCGAGGCTTCACAGGAAAATCCAGCACTCTATGGGTTCTAATTACAGGGCAGAGGTGCTTCTTAGGAATAAAGAAGAGCTGACATCAGAGGGTGGAATTGAATACGAGCTTAGAATAGAGGGCAGGGCAGACGGAATAATAGCTGACATTGAGGAAGATGAGGATGGCAATAAGCTGCCGATAGGTGAGGTTACAATTGATGAGATTAAGACTATGCAGTCAGATGTAGGAAAGCTTAAAGAGCCGGTGTATGTGCATAAGGCACAGGCTATGGTGTACGCTTATATATATTTAACAAGGTATAATCTGGAGAGCATTAATGTACAGCTTACTTACTGTAATACAGAAACTGAGAAAATAGTAAGATTTAAAGAGAAATATGACAGTGAGTCAATTATAAAATGGTACAGAGAACTTGTAGCTGGCTTTAAAAAGTGGATGGATTATGTATTTGATGAAAGGGCAGAAAGGAATGCTTCAATTCAGAAACTGCATTTTCCATTTGAGTACCGTGAGGGGCAGAAGAAGCTGGTTGCGAGTGTATACCACACGGTAAAAGAACAGAAGGTGTTATATATACAGGCACCGACAGGAGTAGGAAAGACTATATCAACAGTATATCCAGCCGTGCAGTCGTGCAGTAATGGCTTAACTGACAAGATATTCTATCTTACCTCCAAGACAATAACGAGAACGGTAGCCGAGGAAACATATGCGATACTAAGAGATGCAGGACTGCATTTTCGCACAGTGACACTGACGGCGAAGGATAAAATATGTCATCTTGATGAGCACAACTGTAATCCAGAGGTGTGCGAGTATGCAAGGGGGCATTTTGACAGGGTAAATGAAGCTGTTTACGATATAATCACTAATGAAGCGGTAATTAACAGGGATACGATATTGCAGTATTCAGTGAAGCATAAGGTGTGTCCGTATGAAATGTCGCTTGATGTTTCATACTGGTGTGATGGAATAATATGCGATTACAATTATGCTTTTGATCCAGATGCTTCATTAAAAAGATATTTTGGTGATGGCGGCAAAGGCAATTATGTATTTCTTGTAGATGAGGCACATAATCTTGTTGACAGGGCAAGGGAGATGTATAGTGCAACGCTTGTCAAGGAAGATTTTCTTGCCTGCAAAAGAGTAGTTAAGGATATGGACAAAAGGCTGGCTTCATACCTTGAAAAATGCAACAAATATCTTCTTGAATTAAAGAGAGCCTGTGATAAAGAATATATAATAATAGATGATTACTGTGGCACATTTTTAGCTAATCTGCAATCGTGTTATTCGTATATGCAGAAGTTCTTGGATAAGAATAAAGGAAAGCCGGTGTGCGATGAGATAATAGAATTCTTCTTTAAGATAAGACATTTTATTAATATGTATGACTGCATAGATGAGAAGTATGTTATATATGCTGAGCATATCGATGACGGTGACTTTGCACTTCATCTGTACTGTGTTGACCCGTCAGGACAGTTATCGCAGAGATTAAGTCAGGGAATATCGACAATAATGTTCTCGGCGACACTTCTTCCAGTGAATTATTTTAAGGAAATGCTTTCAGGAAATGCAGATGACTATGCTGTGTATGCGCATTCGCCGTTTGATACTGATAATAAGAGAGTGCTTATTGGACGTGATGTTACAAGCAGGTATACGAGGCGTAATTATAATGAGTACACCAAGATTGCAGGTTATATTCACACACTTACGCAGTCGAAGCAAGGCAAATATATGATATTCTTTCCTTCTTACAGCTATATGAGAGAGGTGTATGATATATATATACAAAAATATGCCTGCAATGTTATAGATCTGCACGATGTTGAGGATGGAAGCTACATTTATCATCTCTCTGAGGGAGAAAATGTATTGATACAGGATAATAATATGACGGAAGCCGATAAAGAGAATTTCTTGTCAGTATTTATGGATAATACAAGTGGAAATGTCACGGGCTTTTGTGTGCTTGGCGGTATATTTTCTGAGGGAATTGACCTAAGGGATAAGTCACTTATAGGGGCGTGTATTGTAGGAACAGGCATACCTATGATATGCAGACAGCGTAATATATTAAGAAATTATTTTGACAGTATGGGCAAGAATGGCTATCAGTATGCGTATGTATTTCCGGGAATGAACAAGGTGCTGCAGGCGGCTGGAAGAGTTATAAGAACTGCAGATGACAAGGGTATAATACTTCTGTTAGATGACCGTTTTATGACACAGGAATACCAGATGCAGTATCCAAGGGAATGGGATAAAGTGTATCCTGTAGATATTAATAATACAGGAAAATGTATTGAGGATTTCTGGAGATTATAAGGCATATGGGGAATTATGAGGGAATTTGTCAATTGTGGTGAGATTTGGCAAGTAATATGTTGAGAAATTGTCAGACATATGCTATTATTCTAGTATAAATACGGACTGTGACAATTAATTATATGATTATTTATATTGGAGAGAACTATGGGAGAGAATGAAATCAGGAATTTAGCGGATTCCCATGCGGGAATAGATGAATGGAAGAAAGCTGGATTTAACGAACTTCAGGTGCTTGAGATTACTAAAGGTAATGATAATGGCGTTGATATTTCTATATATGCCAGTCCCGAATATAATTCAAGGCAGATGAAGGTTATAAGAATGGCACTTGAGGAAGGAATTGATGTAAGTGCTATGGCAGATCCGGAGTATAATTATATGCAGATGGAGCAGATTAAAGAAGGTATAAAAGAGGGTATTGATTTATCGCTTATATGCAATCCGAAGTACGATTATTCTGTTATGAGAGAGATTCGTCTTGCATTAAAGTACAGATTTGATCTTACAAGATATGCAAAGCTTGGATATTCTGGTGAGGTGTTAAGACAGATAAGACTGGCTAAGAGAGATGATGTTGATTTAACATTTTTTGTTGATGAGAATTTCGATGCACACCAGCTTAACGAGATTAGAATAGGATTGTTAAAATGTGTAGATGTATCCAAGTATATGCTTCACGAATATACAGCAGACCAGATGAGACAGTTAAGGTTGGGACTTGAGGCTGGAATAGATATTACCAAGTATAATATGATAGGTTTCTCCTCAGGACAGATGGAACAGATAAGATTAGGAGAAGAAGAAGGAATAGACGTAAGTCCATATGCAGATCCATTTATCAATGCTGTCCAGATGAAAGAGATGAGAGAACAGATTGAGAATGATGGCAAGGTTCAGGAAGAACCACAGCTTAATGAACTTCAAAGTCAGGAGATATTGCTTGGACTTCAGAGTGGTGTAGATGTAAGCGTATACGCCGATGCAAGATATACTTGCAGACAGATGGAGCAGATAAGAATAATGCTTGAGAGGGGTCTTGATCCTTCGGAATTATTAGTATATAAAGACCAGTAATTAAGGACATACATATAAGGGGAATTCGATTATAAAGATGACATAAGACAATGTGCTATGGTTGATTGGAGGAGTCAGAATTGAATGATGTACTTAGAGAACAGATACAGTTAAATACCAAAGAAGTAGTTGTCAATGTTGATAATGATCATATGAAAGCAAGTATAGTCCTTAATGGCATAGGCAGTGATGAAGCTTATACATATGAGGAGATTGCAGACAAGCTTTCACAGGCAGGTGTGCGTACAGGAATTAATGAAGCGAGAATACGCGAAGTTATTCTTAATAAGCTGTACGATATTGAAATCGTGGTAGCAGAAGGCAAAAGTGCAGTTAACGGTACTGATGGTTATTACAACTTCTTCTTTGATTCAGAGTATGAAAGAGATAATAAGCCTACATTAAGAGAAGATGGTTCTGTTGATTATTTTAATGTAAAGCTTTTTGAGAAGGTTAATAAAGATGATAAGCTTGCAGAGTATATAGAACCTACCAAGGGTGAATTTGGATATGACGTATTTGGAAAGCTTTTAGTTCCAAAGCCAGGAAGACCAGGACCTAAGTTAAGAGGCAAGGGCTTTACAGTGTCAGAGGACGGCAAGTCTTATTATGCCCAGTTAAGCGGCAAAGTAGAATATCGTAACTACGACCTTAATGTAAGTAATGTATATAATGTCAGCGGTGATGTTGATGTTGGAACAGGAAGCATAGATTTTAATGGTGACGTAGAGATTAACGGAAGTGTCAGAGGCAGTGTCAAGATACACGCTATGGGTAATATATACATAGGCGGATATGTTGAAGATGCAGATATATGGTCAGGGCAGGATATTATTATCCAGGATGGTGTTAATGCAGGTGAGAACGGAAGAATTGAAGCTATAGGCAATATATCAGCAAGGTTTTTCGAGAATGCACATATTATAAGCCATAGTGATATAAAGTGTGATTATATGCTTAATACAACAGCTTTGGCATATGGTGGAATATATCTTGAGGGCAAGAGGGGTTCTGTAATAGGCGGAGATGTCACAGGCGTAAGAGGTATATGTATTAAAGCTTGTGGAAGTGAGTCTTATTCTAAGACTGTATTAAGAGTTGGTGTAACTAAGGAGATAAGCAGTGAATATGCCAAGGTGCTTATGGTGCTTAAGGATATAGATACGCAGATAGACAGATTTAATCAGGCTTTACAGAAGCTTGATATATTAAAGAAGGCAGGTTCTGATAAGTTTGATGAAACACTTAACAGAAAGCTGTTGCAGTCAAAGATTGTTAAGACAGCAGAGAAAGCCAAATATGAAGAAAAAAGCCGTAATCTTTATACACTTGTAAGGGAGTCAGACAGGGCAGTTGTAAGGATTGATAAGAATATATATCCAGGAAGCCGTGTATTTATGGGCGATAAGACATATGTTCCTAGTACCGTATTTACGCATATTGCTTTAAAGAAGACTTCACAGGGTGTATTGATAAGAAATTATGATTCTATGTAGTGAGAATATATTTACAGAGGTTAGTTTATGATAGAAGAGGTTGTTTCAATAGAGCTTCCCGTGCATGAGAGAATGGTTATTAAGAAGAACAGGCTCACACCGAAAGATTATGCTGGCGAGCCTGTTCCAAGAATATCTATTGTTACAGGAATACATGGTGATGAGCTTGATGGGCAGTATGTGTGCTACGAAGTCATAAGACGTGTTAATAATAATCTGGAAAGATTAAAAGGAATTATAGATATATATCCAGATGTAAATCCCCTTGGAATAGATACAGGTTCAAGGGGAATTCCTATGTTTGAGCTTGATATGAACAGAGTATTTCCAGGTGATAATAATGGAGCTGTGGCAGAGAGTGTTGCGGCAGGAATTGTCAACGATATAATTGGAAGTGATTTCTGTCTTGATATTCATTCAAGCAATATATTTGTAAGAGAGATGCCGCAGGTAAGACTAAATGAAGAAAATGCGGAAAGACTGCTTCCATTTGCAAAGATGTTAAATGCGGATTTTGTATGGATATTTTCATCAATAACAGTGCTTGATGCGACACTGGCATACAGCCTTAATCATCTTGGTGTACCTACGCTTGTAGCAGAGATGGGCGTTGGTAACAGAATTAACAGGGAATACAGCCAGCAGCTTATTGATGGAATATTTAACCTTATGAGTAATCTTGGAATATGGGAAATACCAGAGGCTGATAATAAAATAGCTGTCAGAGAGCCTATTATCTCAACAGAGGGGGAAGTTAATTTCCTGACAGCGAAGGAAAGCGGAATATTTGTTCCATCTATTAATTCATGTGGCAATATCCATATGGGAGATGCCATAGGCGACATAATAGAGCCAATAGAGGGAAGGATAATCCAGCATATTGAATCTCCGGTAGATGGTATTGTATTCACATTGAGGGAAAATCCAGTTGTATACAAGGGGGCACTTCTTGCGAGAGTACACGGAGGAAGAGTGTAATGAAAAAAGAAGTTTTATATAGTCTTAAGGGAATATACAGAGAGAATTTTGAGATAGAAGGCTACAGATTTGGACACGGCGAGAAATCAGCCTGTATAGTCGGTGCTATGAGGGGTAATGAGATACAGCAGTTATATATATGCTCACAGCTTATAAAGGTGTTAAAAGACCTTGAAATGAGAGGTGCAATATCGCATAACCACGAGATTTTAGTAATTCCGTCAGCTAACAGATTTTCTATGAATGTTGAGAAGAGGTTCTGGCCTGTAGATAATACAGATATTAACAGAATGTTCCCTGGTGATGAAGCGGGAGATACTACCAAGCAGATAGCTGCTGCAATATTTGAAAGCAGTAAGGGCTACAGCTATGGAATACAGTTTGCAAGCTTTTATATGCCTGGAGATTTCATACCTCATGTACGTATGATGGAAACGGGTTATCAGAGTGCGAGCCTTGCCAATCTTTTTGGACTGCAGTATGTTGTTATAAGAAAGCCAAAGCCTATGGATACGGCAACGCTTAATTATAGCTGGCAGATGAATGGAACAAATGCTTTTTCGATATATACGAACAGCACAGATATGGTTGATGAAAAGTCTGCAAGACAGGCAGTATCGTCAGTGTTAAGATTTCTTACGAGAATGGGAATATTAAAATATAACAATCACAGCGGTTACATAGCAAGTGTCATTAACGAGTATGATTTATCAGCCGTTAAGACATATGATGCAGGTTTTTACAAAAGGCTTAAAGAACCGGGGGATCCGGTTGTCCATAATGAGGTAATAGGTCAGGTTATTGATCCGTGTGAGGGATATGTCAAGAGTGAGATATTATCACCGACAGACGGCATAGTATTCTTTGCACATACAGCCCCTCTTGTTATGGGTAATGAAGTTGTATACAAGATTATAAGACGTATGCATGAATAGTGTATACAATATAGAAATATACACAACATTGTTCTTGTGTCTTGTTTCTTTAGTAATGATATGATAAAATATTTTACATTCTTGTTGAAATAGTAGTGACAGGAGTACAGCTGATTAAGAAAGGAAATAATTAAAATGAGTGGCGTTAAAAGAGTTTTTGTTGAGAAAAAGAAACCTTTTGCTGTTAATGCAAAGGAGTTACACGATGAAATCACAGGTTATCTCGGTATTAAGACAATTACAGATGTAAGGGTGCTTATCAGATATGATATTGAGAATCTTTCTGATGAGACATATAAGAAAGCACTTACAACAGTATTTGCAGAACCACCTGTTGATGATGTGTATGAGAATGAATTTAAGGCTTCAGATGATGATTTTGTATTTTCTGTAGAATATCTTCCGGGACAGTTCGACCAGAGAGCTGATTCGGCAGAGCAGTGTGTTAAGTTCCTTAATGAGAATGAAACTCCTGTAATTAAGACTGCAACTACTTATATTATATCAGGCAAGCTTACAGATGATGATAAGGCTAAGATTAAAAACCATTGTATCAATCCGGTAGATTCAAGAGTAGCTGATGAGAAGCTTCCAGATACACTTGTTACTAAGTTTGATACACCAGCAGATGTTGTTGTATTTGATGGCTTCAAGGATATGAGCGGGGACAAGCTTAAGGAATTATATGATTCACTTGGTCTTGCTATGACATTTAAGGATTTCAAGTTCATTCAGGATTACTTCAAGAATGAAGAGAACAGAGATCCATCTATGACAGAAATCAGAGTTCTTGATACATACTGGTCTGACCACTGCCGCCACACAACATTTGCTACAGAATTAAAGAATGTAGAATTTAAGGACGGATATTACAGAGCTCCTATGGAAGAAACTTACAATAAGTATCTTGCTGACAGAGCTGTTATATATAAAGACAGAAAAGATAAGTTCGTATGTCTTATGGACTTAGCACTTATGGGTATGAAAAAGTTAAAGGCAGAAGGCAAGCTTGAAGATCAGGAAGAGTCTGATGAGATTAATGCCTGCTCTATAGTTGTTCCTGTTGAGATTGACGGAAAGACAGAGGAGTGGCTTGTAAACTTCAAGAACGAAACTCATAACCACCCAACAGAGATAGAGCCATTTGGTGGTGCTGCTACCTGCCTTGGTGGAGCTATAAGAGATCCACTTTCAGGACGTACATATGTATATCAGGCTATGCGTATCACAGGTGCGGCAGACCCTACAGTTCCGGTAGCAGATACACTTCACGGCAAGCTTCCACAGAGAAAGATTGTTACAGAAGCAGCTCACGGCTATAGCTCATATGGTAACCAGATTGGTCTTGCTACAGGTTATGTTAAAGAAATATACCACCCAGATTATGTTGCTAAGCGTATGGAGATTGGTGCGGTTATAGCGGCAGCTCCAAGAAGCGCAGTTAAGAGAGAGAATTCTGATCCAGGAGATATTATTATCCTACTTGGTGGACGTACAGGACGTGATGGCTGTGGTGGTGCTACAGGTTCATCTAAGGTTCACACAGAGGAGTCTATAGAGACTTGTGGAGCAGAGGTTCAGAAAGGTAATGCACCTACAGAGCGTAAGATGCAGAGACTTTTCAGACGTCCGGAAGTAACTAAGCTTATTAAGAAATGTAATGACTTTGGTGCAGGCGGTGTATCAGTTGCAATCGGTGAACTTGCAGCAGGTCTTACAGTAGATTTAGATAAAGTCCCTAAGAAGTATGAAGGTCTTGACGGAACAGAACTTGCTATATCAGAGTCACAGGAAAGAATGGCAGTTGTTGTTGACCCAGCAGATGTTAAAGCATTTTTAGAGTATGCCACAGAGGAGAACCTTGAAGCGGTTGAAGTTGCTGTTGTAACAGAAGAACCAAGACTTGTACTTAACTGGAGAGGCAAGGATATCGTTAATATTTCAAGAGCTTTCCTTGATACTAACGGTGCACATCAGGAGACATCAGTACTTGTAGATATCCCAGATGACAAGGCTAATTACCTTGAAGCTAAGCCAGTAGATGATGTTAAGGGCAGATGGCTTAAGACACTTGCAGACCTTAACGAGTGTTCACAGAAGGGACTTGTTGAAAGATTTGATGGTTCAATCGGTGCTGGTTCAGTACTTATGCCATTTGGTGGAAAGTACCAGCTTACAGAGACACAGGCTATGGTTGCCAAGCTTCCAGTGCTTAAGGGCAAGTGCGATACAGTAACTATGATGGCTTATGGATTTGATCCATATCTTTCTAAGTGGAGTCCATATCACGGAGCTATGTATGCAGTAACAGACTCGGTTGCTAAGATTGTTGCGGCTGGTGGCGATTACAGCAAGATTAGATTTACATATCAGGAATATTTCAGAAGAATGACAGAAGATCCTTCAAGATGGAGCCAGCCATTTGCAGCACTTCTTGGTGCATATGAGGCACAGATTGGCTTAGGACTTCCATCAATCGGTGGTAAGGATTCTATGTCAGGAACATTTGAACATATAGATGTACCACCTACATTATGCTCATTTGCTATTGATGTAGCTAAAGAGCAGGATATTATCACACCTGAATTAAAGAAAGCTGGCAATATACTTGTAAGATTTGACATTGAAAGAGATAAATATGACCTTCCTGTATTCTCACAGATTAAGGAATTATATTCATCTATCCACGAAGCTATTAAGAGCAAGGCAATTGTGTCTGCATATGTTCTTGATGCTAACGGCTTAGTTCCAGCAATAAGCAAGATGGCATTTGGTAATATGCTTGGTGTTGCTGTTGAGCCATCTGTATCAAAGGAAGAATTATTCGCACCAGCATATGGCTGTATAGTAGCAGAAGTAGACAGCTCTAAGCTTTTAGAGATTAAGGCAGCTTATACTAAGGTTGGTACAGTAACAGAAGAAGCTAAGTTTACATATGAAGATGTTTCAATCAATATTGAGGAAGCATTAAGTGTATGGAAAGATACATTAGAGGGTGTATTCCCAACAAAGGTTTCTAAGGAAACTGATAGGGTTGAGTCACCTGTATATTCAAAGGGCAATGTATATGTATGCAAGAATAAGGTTGCGAAGCCAACAGTATTTATACCAGTATTCCCAGGTACTAACTGTGAATATGACAGTGCCAGGGCGTTTGAGAGAGCTGGTGCAGATACTATTGTCAAAGTATTCAAGAACCTTGATGCTGCAAGCATAAGAGAATCTGTTGATGAATTTGAAAAAGCAATTAACCAGTCACAGATTATTATGTTCCCAGGTGGATTTTCAGCAGGTGATGAACCAGATGGTTCTGCTAAGTTCTTTGCAACAGCCTTCCGTAATGCTAAGATGAAGGAAGCAGTTGAGAAGCTCCTTAATGAAAGAGATGGCCTTGCACTTGGTATATGTAATGGTTTCCAGGCTCTTATCAAGCTTGGTTTAGTGCCTAATGGCAAGATTACAGGACAGGATTCTAATTCACCTACACTTACATTTAACACAATTAACCGTCACATCTCTAAGATGGTATATACAAAGGTTGTTACTAATAAGAGTCCTTGGCTTGCAGAAGCAAAGCTTGGCGGAGTATACTGCAATCCAGCTTCACATGGTGAAGGAAGATTTGTTGCACCTAAGGAATGGCTTGATAAGCTCTTTGAAAATGGTCAGGTAGCAACACAGTACTGTGACCCGGAAGGCAATGTATCTATGGACGAAGAATGGAATGTCAATGGCTCATATATGGCTATTGAGGGTATCACAAGCCCGGACGGAAGATGCTTAGGTAAGATGGCACATTCTGAAAGACGTGGTGATTCTGTAGCTATTAACATCTATGGCGAACAGGATATTAAGATATTCGAGTCAGGTGTTAAGTACTTTAAGTAAATAGAATAACTATCTGTGCGTAAGAACAGAATATTGTAAATTATAAAATCCTGATGTATATTATACGGGTAAGCCTTGACTGACAAAGGTTTGTATAGTGTACATCAGGAGTTTTTTATGTAGAATCAGGATAATAAAAAGTAATAAAAAGCTGTTGACAAAATAACTAAGTTAGGCTATTATAATGATAGTTAGTAACAGCTAACGCATATGCCTTTATATTTATTTAACGGGTCCTCGACCCGTTTATTTAAAAGTTATAGGTTAGTAATAACTAACACAAGTTAGAATAAAACTAACAGTGAAATGTATACTATATATCTATTTAGCAGGATGAGGAGGACTAATATGAGTGTAGTTATAATTGGCGGTAATGAATGTATGGTATGTCAATATGAGAAGATATGTAAACAGCATGGCTGTAAAGCCAAGGTATTTGTTAAGGAGAAGAGTGGCTTTGGCAAGAAGATTGGCAACCCTGACCTTATGATACTTTTTACTAACACAGTATCACATAAAATGGTACATAGTGCTGTTACAGAAGCAAAGAGCAAGGACATTCGGATTGTGCGTTCACATTCAAGCAGTGCTTCATCACTTAATGCAGTTCTTCAGGAATATGTAGCAGACGGAAAGGCTTGTTAATTGTAACTGACACAGACAGCAGGCAGAGTAATGCGTAATATAAGGAATGGAGATTATATGCTTAGAAAGCTGGAGAATGAGATTGTAAAAGAATGTGCACCTACATTGGCTGGAATTAAGATGGCTAATCTTTTTAATTATAGATTTGTATCAGAAGATGAATTCGATTCTGAGATTAAGACTGCCAATATGAACCTTAATGAGAAGGGCGTATATATAGAAGTCTTAAGAAAGACAGATATGAGTTCATTGATATATGTATACAGACCAAGTATGTTATTTAAGGCAGTCAATAATGATGATGTATGGAATATACTATCCAGCTATGGATACATAGAACGAAGTATACAGGCATGTATTAATACACTTAAGGAACGTCTTATGACACAGCCCTGTTTTCCACACGAGATAGGTTTATTTCTTGGATATCCTGTAGAAGATGTAAAGGAGTTCATTTTTAATAAAGGACAGAACTGCAAATGTTGTGGTGTGTGGAAGGTATATTACAATGAACAGGAAAGTGTCAGAACATTTGCAAGATTCAAGAAATGTTCTGAGGTATATCAGAAGGTCTTTATAGGAGGACGAACATTAAATCAGTTGACCGTGAATATATGATTCACTCAACATATATGTGCACAAGCATTAAATTAAAGCAATAATGGAGGAATGATAATGAGTAAAGTTGCAGTTGTATATTGGAGCGGAACAGGTAATACAGAGGCTATGGCCAATGCTGTTGCTGAGGGAGCAAAGGAAAAAGGAGCAGAAGTAACATTATTCACTGCTTCAGAATTCTCATCAGCAAAGGTTGCAGAATTCGACGGAATAGCTTTCGGATGCCCTGCTATGGGAGCAGAAAATCTTGAAGAGTCAGAATTTGAGCCGATGTTTACAGACTGTGAAGCGGCACTTTCAGGAAAGAAGATAGCACTCTTTGGTTCTTACGGCTGGGGAAGCGGAGAATGGATGGATGACTGGGCAGAAAGAAGCAGGAATGCTGGTGCTGACCTTAGCTGTGACCCGGTAATCTGTAATGAAGCTCCTGATGATGAAGCTGTAAGCAATTGCAAGGATCTTGGTGCTTCTCTTGCATAATCAGAGTGTATGTACAATTAAGAATATGCATAGTTAATGTATGTGTATAATCAGATATGTGCATAATATAAAGTAATATAATGAATATATTAATAAGTGACATATTTATTCTGGACACTTCCCAATATAATATTAATTAGTGAGTAATGACCGCATACATATTAATTTTACTGTATATGTATGCGGTTATTATGTGAAAATTAATAATATGAAAATTTTCTTAAAATGGTAATTGACATCTAATAAGTGTTAGTATATACTAACACAGTAGCAAATGAAAAACATTATCAACATAGATACAGATAGGAGTGATAAGTTATGCCATTATCAATGATAGGTGAGGGAGAGACAGCAACAATCACAAGGATTGGTGGGAAAGAAGAGACGAGAAGATTTCTTGAGAATCTAGGCTTTGTAGTTGGAGCTATAGTGACGGTCATTTCTAAGACTGGCGGTAATGTTATAGTTAATATTAAAGAATCACGAGTAGCTATAGGAAGCGATATGGCTTCAAAGATTATGGTATAAAGACTTGAGTTTCAAGCCTCTATATAGATATTCACAATATTTTAATGAGAAGGAGAGATTAAGATGACTTTAAAGGAAGTTGCTGTTGGTCAGACTGTTAAAGTTGCTAAGCTTAATGGTGAAGGTCCGGTTAAGAGAAGAATTATGGACATGGGAATCACTAAAGGCGTAGAAGTCTATGTCAGAAAAGTTGCACCATTGGGAGATCCAATAGAAGTAACAGTACGAGGATATGAGTTATCACTTCGTAAGGCAGATGCAGCTATGATAGAGGTAAATTAATATTTATTTTTTTGCCAAAAGGTTAGCATTAACTAATTATAGCAAGCATAATCTAAATGAAGAAAGTTACAACTAATTATTAACTCATTAAGAAAAGAGGTAAAAGAATGTCAATTAAGATTGCATTAGCAGGTAACCCTAACTGCGGTAAAACAACATTGTTTAATGCTCTTACAGGTTCTAACCAGTTCGTAGGTAACTGGCCAGGTGTTACTGTAGAGAAGAAGGAAGGTAGATTAAAGGGACATAAAGATGTTGCCATTATGGATTTACCAGGTATTTACTCACTTTCTCCATATACATTAGAGGAAGTTGTAGCAAGAAATTATCTTATTAATGAAAGACCAGATGCTATCATCAATATTGTTGATGGTACTAACATTGAAAGAAACTTATATCTTTCAACACAGATTATGGAACTTGGTATTCCGGTAATTATGGCTGTTAATATGATCGACCTTTTAGCTAAGAATGGTATTGAACTTAACATTGCAAAGCTTTCAGAGAAGCTTGGCTGTGAAGTAGTTGAAATATCAGCTCTTAAGGGAACTGGTATTAAGGAAGCGGCAGAAAAGGCTGTAAAGCTTGCTGAGTCTAAGAAGGTTAATAAGCTTGCACATAAATTCAGTGATGAAGTTGAATCTGTTATCGAAGCAGTTGAAGATAAGATTGGTCTTGATGTAGTAGAAGAACAGAAGAGATTTTTCGCTATCAAGTTATTAGAGAAAGATGACAAAATCGGACAGCTTATGTCTAGTGTACCTGATGTTACAGCAGAGATTGATAAACTTGAGAAAGATTTTGATGATGATACAGAAAGTATTATCACCAATGAAAGATATACATACATTTCATCAATTATTGGAGAGTGTGTAAAGAAGGCTCATTCTAAGGATAAGCTTACAACATCTGATAAGATTGATAAAATCGTAACTAACAGAATATTAGCACTTCCTATATTCGCAGTAGTTATGTTCTTAGTATATTACATTGCTATGGTAACAGTTGGTACAGCAGCTACAGACTGGGCTAACGATGGTTTATTTGGTGATGGTTTCCACCTTTTCGGTATCGGTACTTCAGCTTATGAAGAAGTAGCTGACGAATATGGCGATTCAGATGAAATCATTGCAGCATATGTAGAAAGCCTTGGTTCTAAGGGCGAAGCAATAGCAGATGCTATTGATACAGAAGCAGAAGACTATGACTCAGAAGATGCTGTTAAGGCTCTTACAACTCTTAAGTCTATGGTTAAGTCATCAGATTCAGTTGATTATACTGTAGAAGATGATGAAACACTTGCAACAGAAGATTTCACAGCAGATGCTGATGATATTAAAGAAGCTATTAACCTCGCTATCGAATATGATGGTACAGCTCCAGATCCGGCAGATTATGGCATATGGGTTCCTGGTATCCCAGTTCTTATTGGTGACGGACTCGATGCAATCGGTTGTGCAGATTGGTTAAATGGTCTTATTCTTGATGGTATTGTAGCCGGTGTTGGTGCTGTACTTGGTTTCGTTCCTCAGATGTTAGTATTATTCTTATTACTTGCTATCTTAGAGGCTTGCGGATATATGGCACGTATCGCATTCATTATGGATAGAATCTTTAGAAGATTCGGTCTTTCAGGTAAGTCATTCATACCTATCCTTATCGGTACAGGTTGTGGTGTTCCTGGTATTATGGCTTCTCGTACAATCGAGAACGAAAGAGACCGTCGTATGACAATTATGACAACAACATTTATACCTTGTGGTGCTAAGACACCATTCATCGCTATGATTGCAGGTGCTATCTTTGGTGGTTCACCTTGGGTTGCAACATCAGCGTACTTCATCGGTATGGCAGCAATTATCGTATCAGGTATTATTTTAAAGAAGACAAAGTTATTCAGCGGAGATCCAGCACCATTCGTTATGGAACTTCCTGCATATCATATTCCAACAGTTGGCAACGTACTTAGAAGTATGTGGGAGCGTGGCTGGTCATTCATCAAGAAGGCTGGTACAATTATCCTTCTTTCTACAATCGTTGTATGGTTCACAACATATTTTGGATTTGCTGATGACGGATTCAGAATGTTAGCAGAAGATGAAATTGATATGAGTATTTTAGCTAAGATTGGTAATGCAATCGGCTGGATATTCACTCCACTTGGATGGGGTAACTGGCAGGCAGCCGTTGCTTCAATCACAGGACTTGTAGCTAAGGAAAATATCGTTGGTACTATGGGTATCCTTTACGGTGGTGGAGATGTATCTCCATATGCAGCACTTGCACTTGCATTTACTAAGTTAGCAGGTTTCTCATTCCTTACATTCAACCTTCTCTGTGCTCCTTGTTTCGCAGCAATCGGTGCTATTAAGAGAGAGATGAACAGTGCTAAATGGACTTGGATAGCAATTGGTTACCAGTGTGGATTTGCATATGTAGTATCACTTTGCATCTACAATATCGGAAGCCTTATCGCTGATGGAGTATTTAGTATCTGGACAGTTGTAGCATTTGTATTAGTAGCTGGTTTCCTTTATCTTTTATTCAGACCAACAAAGGAAGCGGAAGAATACAAGAAAGCAGCAGCTAACTAAGATTACTTCCTAATCATAATTATATAAGTGTTCAATCCGTCACTAAGTGGCGGATTGGATATATATTTTATTCATCAGATATAGCGGCAGATGTCAGAGTTGGTGTAAGAATGGAGGATTAATATGGGTACAGTAATCGTATTGGTGGTATTGGTGGTAATTGTAGCCGCTATTGTGTATACAATGGTTAAAGGCAAGAAGAATGGCAAACATTCATGCGGTGGAGATTGTGGTCATTGTGGAGGCTGCCACTAGGATAGGAGGCATTAATGCAGAAATACTATTCATGTGATAAAAATGCTTCTGAAGTAGTTGGCTATGAAAGAAGCGAAATGCAGAAGGACATAATTCTGCAAAGATTAAGAAACAGGGGATGCAGAATAACGAAACAGAGAATGATGCTTTTAGACATTATTCTTAATGAAGAATGTTCGTGCTGCAAAGAAATATATTATAAGGCATCAAAGCTTGATCCTAATATTGGAACAGCTACAGTATACCGTATGATTAATACACTTGAGGAGATTGGTGCTATTAACAGAAGAAATATGTACCGTGTATCGTGTGGAAGCGAATGTAATATGAACAACACATACACAGTTGAGTTTGACGATAATTCAGTAATCAATCTGTCAGCCAGCAAATGGAACCAGATAGTGCAGAAGGGTTTAACAGCTTGTGGTTACATAGACAGTAAGACAGTTAAGAGTATAACAGGAGGGCCATAATAATAATGTCCCTCCTGTTTTTGATAAAGTTTCTCAATTAATAAAAAATATGTGGTAAAACTAAAAAGTATGGTATAAGATAATACCTAAACAAAAATCAAAGTCAATTACGTCAGGCAGATGTTAATTGGGAATGGAGGATAAGATGAAAAACGTATTTAAGAAAATCGATGGAGTTAAGACAGGAATATTTGCAGCAGGTGTACTTTTTGGTACAGCAGGAATTAAGATATTATCAAGCCAGGATGCTAAGAAGGTATACACGAACTGTACAGCAGCAGTTCTTCGTGCTAAGAAGTGTGTAATGAAGACAGCAACAACAATTCAGGAGAATGCTGGTGATATCTATGCGGAGGCTAAGGCTATCAACGATGAGAGAGAAGCAGCAGAAGAAGTTGTAGATGATACAGTAGAATTAAACGAAGTATCAGAAGAAACAGAAAGCACAGAGCAGTAATAATATGCTGGAATAAGTGCTAAGAGGCAGAATATGAAATTTTATATTAAACACAGTATGACAGGACGTTTAAGAGTTCATATGGATATGAAGCATATGAGTTTTAAACAGGCAGATATATTAGAGTATTATATTAAAAATATAGAAACAGTGACTTCTGTCAAAGTATATGAAAAGACTTGTGATGCTGTTATAGAATTTAAAGGCGATAAAGCACAGATTATTAATGAACTTAAGCATTTTACATATTCGCAGGTGGTAGTTCCTGAAGATGTGCTTAACAGTTCAGGAAGAGAGATGAATTCTTATTATCAGGACAAGCTGGTTAATAAGGTATTCTTAAGAGCAGCAAGTAAGCTGTTCCTCCCTATATCTGTAAGAAATGTTGTAACAACTGTAAAGTCGGTTAAATATATTGGCAGCGGTGTTAAGACATTGCTTAAAGGAAAGATGGAAGTACCTGTGCTTGATGCGACAGCAATCGGTGTTTCTATATTAAGAAATGATTTCAATACCGCAGGTTCTGTTATGTTCCTTCTTGGAATCGGTGAGATTATGGAAGAATGGACACATAAGAAGTCGGTAGGAGATCTTGCAAGGACTATGTCACTTAATGTAAGCAGGGTATGGCTTAAGACAGCCGATACAGAAGTATTAGTCCCTGTTAATGAGATAAAGAACGGTGATGAAATTATAGTTCATGTAAGTAATGTTATTCCATTTGACGGAGTTGTAGTTACTGGTGAAGCTATGGTTAATCAGGCTTCACTTACTGGTGAAGCAGTGCCGGTAAGCAAGAATACAGGAAGTGCTGTATTTGCAGGAACAGTTATTGAGGAGGGCGGACTCACAATAAAGGTTAAGCAGAGTGGCGGTAATAGTAAGTATGACAAGATTGTTAAGATGATTGAGGAGTCAGAAAAGCTCAAGTCTGGTCTTGAAAGCAAGGCTGAACATCTTGCTGATTCATTAGTTCCATATACATTAGGTGGAACAGCACTCACATATCTTCTTACAAGAAATGCAACAAAGGCATTATCAATACTTATGGTTGACTTCTCCTGTGCACTTAAGCTTGCTATGCCAATAACAGTATTGTCAGCAATAAGACAGGCTGGACAGAATGATATTACAGTAAAGGGTGGTAAGTTCTTAGAGGCAGTAGCCGCTGCAGATACTATCGTATTTGATAAGACAGGAACACTTACTAAGGCTGCACCAACAGTAAAATATGTATATTCATTTAATGGTGATAGTGAAGATGAGCTTTTAAGAATGGCTGCCTGTATGGAAGAACATTTTCCACATTCTATGGCCAAGGCAGTTGTTGATGCAGCAGCTAAGAAGAACTTACGCCACGAAGAAATGCATACAAAGGTTGAGTATATAGTTGCACATGGTATATCAACTACTATAAATAATAAGAAGACTATAATAGGAAGCTATCATTTTGTATTTGAAGATGAAGGCTGTACTGTGCCTGAAGGCAGACAGGAAATGTTTGATAATCTTCCAGAAGAATATTCACACCTTTATCTTGCAATTGAGGATAAGCTTGCGGCGGTTATCTGTATAGAAGACCCTGTAAGACCAGAGGCTAAGGAAGTAATTAGTTCACTTAAAGAGCTTGGAATATCTAAGGTTGTAATGATGACAGGAGATAGTGAGCGTACAGCTAAGGCAATCGCAGGCAAGGTTGGCGTAGATGAATATTATTCAGAAGTACTCCCAGAAGATAAGGCTTCATTTGTTGAGAAGGAAAAAGCTGCCGGACGTAAGGTTATAATGATTGGTGATGGTATTAACGATTCACCGGCATTGTCAGCGGCAGATGTTGGTATTGCAATAAGTGATGGTGCTCAGATAGCAAGAGAGATTGCAGATATTACAGTTAGTGCTGACGATTTAGGGCAGATTGTATATCTTAAGGATTTAAGCAACAATCTTATTAAGAAGATTAACCGTAATTACAGAACTATAGTATCTTTCAACTCAGGACTTATAGCACTTGGTGTATTAGGTGTAATACAGCCAACAACATCAGCACTTTTACATAATACATCAACACTTTTCATCAGTATGAATAGTATGAAGAATATAACCTTAGCTGAGGAGCATAAGTAATAATCTTAAGCATAGAAATTTATAATGCCGCAAAGTATTACTTGTAAGAAGCAATAATCACAGAATATAAATTACTAAAAATTATAAAAAGGAACACACTAATTGATATATTTTATCATTTGGTGTGTTCCTTTTTTGCGTTATTGATATTATAATACTAATAAAGGTTAGGTTAGACTAACCTAATTATATTAAATATGAAGGAGAGAAAATTATATGTTTCTTACTGTAAAAGATTTAAAAAAATCATATGGCAGTACTTCTAATAAAGTAGAAGTTCTTAAGGGAATTAATTTTGAAGTTGAAAAAGGGGAAATATGCGTACTGCTTGGACCATCTGGTTCGGGAAAATCAACACTTCTTAATATAATAGGTGGAATAGATGATGCTGATTTGGGATATGTAAGCATTGATAGTGAAAAGACTAAAGATATGAAAGAAAAAGAGCTTACAAGATACAGAAGAAAGCACCTTGGTTATGTATTCCAGATGTATAATCTTATACCTAACCTTAATGTTAAGGAGAATATCGAGGTTGGTGCTTATCTTAGCGATTCACCGCTTGATATTAACGAACTGCTTAATACATTAGGGCTGTATGAGCACAGGCATAAGCTTCCTAACCAGTTATCTGGCGGACAACAGCAAAGAACTGCAATAGGCAGGGCTATTGTTAAAAATCCCGACATATTATTATGTGATGAGCCCACAGGAGCACTTGATTATCACACATCTAAGGAAATCTTAAAGCTTATTGAGGATGTCAACAAGAAATACGGCAACACAGTCATAATGGTTACACATAATGATGCTATCCAGAATATGGCTGACAGGGTTATCAAGTTAAGAGATGGACAGATAAGAGATAATATAGTTAATAACAGTAAGGTATCTGCCGCTGACCTTGAATGGTAGATTAAATATTATATAATGGGAGTTAGATATGAAAAATCCTTTAATTAAACGATTGCCAAGAGAATTTACTGGTGAAATTGCAAAATATATAGTCATATTTATATTTATGACAGCTGTTATAGGGCTTATAAGTGGTTTTCTTATAGCTGATGGAAGCGTGCTTGATACATATAATAAGAGTTTTGATAAATATAATGTAGAAGATGGTAATTTTGAATTGTATTCCAAGGCCGATGATAAGCTGATTGACAGGTTGGAAGAAGAAAATGTTACTATATATGAGAACTTCTATAAAGAAGAAACTTTAAAAGTACACAATAATGAGAAGTTAAGAGAAGACGACCAGAGCACAATACGTTTCTATATTAATAGAGATGATATTGATAAGGTTGATGTTATGGAAGGCAGACTCGCAGAGGATATTAACGAGATTGCATTGGATAGAATGTATTCTGTCAATAATAATATTAAAATCGGCGACATAATTAATGTTGGCACAAGGGCACTTAAAGTAACAGGTTATGTTGCATTATCTGATTACAGCTGTCTTTTCTCGAACAACTCAGATACAATGTTTGACTCTTTAAAATTCGGTGTTGGTGTAGTGTCAGAGAGCTGTTTTGATATGTATGATGATACACATATTCATTATGTATATTCGTGGAAATATGATAATAAGCCTGCAGACGATATAGAAGAAAAAGAGATGGCAGATGATTTTATGAAAGTAATATCTAATAATGCTATACTTACTAATTATATTCCAGGATATCTTAATCAGGCGATACATTTTACCGGTGATGATATGGGAAGCGACAGGGCTATGATGATAGTTCTTTTATATGTTGTTATAGCTATTATGGCATTTGTATTTGCAGTTACAACTAATAATACAATATTCAAAGAAGCTAATGTTATCGGTACTTTAAGAGCTTCGGGATATACAAGGGGAGAGCTGTTGTTACATTATATTCTTCTACCGATTATTGTTACATTAGCAGGTGCACTTGTCGGTAACATATTAGGATATACATGGTTTAAGGATATATTTGTAGATACATATTATCAGAGTTATTCGCTTACAACTTATACAACACTTTGGAATGGTGAAGCATTTGTATTAACAACAGTTGTTCCATTTATAATAATGGTAGTGATAAATGTATTGCTCATAGGTTACAGGCTTCGTCTTTCACCACTTAAGTTCTTAAGAAAGGACTTGGCTGTAAGACAGAAGAAGAAAGCTGTGCATCTGCCAGGATTCAAGTTCTTTAACAGATTTCGTTTAAGAATAATTATACAGAATATGCCAAATTACATTACATTATTTGTGGGTATATTATTTGCCAATATACTCCTTCTGTTCGGTATTATGATGACCCCGCTTCTTGACCATTACCAGAATGAGATACAGGACAAACTTATAGCTAAACATCAGTATGTATTGAAAGTTCCGGTCGAGGTGGATAATGAGGCCGCAGAGAAATACTGTGTCAGGACACTTTCAACACTTGAGGGACGTTTAAAGAGTGAAGATGTATTGATATACGGAATTGCTGATGACAGCGAATATGTTGACATTAACAGTAGTGAACTTAAAGATGGTGAAGTGTATGTGTCACACGGCTATGCTGAAAAGTTCAAGATTAATAAGGGTGATAAGATAACGCTCAAAGAGAAATATGAGGACAAGGAATATACATTTACAGTTAAGGATATGTATGATTATCCATCAGCATTTGCAGTATTTATGGATGAAGGATATTTTAAAAATCTATTCGACAAAGAGGATGATTACTATTCAGGCTACTTATCATCAGAGAAGCTTGATATTGATGAGAAATATATTGCAACAGAGATTACACTTGATGATTTAACTAAGGTTTCAAGACAGCTTGACCGTTCTATGGGAGAAGTATTTGGAATTATTAAAGTCTTTGCAGTTGTATTATTTGCAGTATTAATGTTCTTGTTAACTAAGCTTATTGTTGAGAAGAATTCAACATCAATCTCTATGGTTAAGATATTAGGTTATTCCAACAGTGAGATAAGCAGGCTGTATGTCACCTCAACAACAATAGTGGTTGTCATATCAGTTGTTATCAATATTGCATTATCAGTTGTAATTATGAATAGCCTGTTCAGGGTATTTATGGAGAAAATGTCCGGCTGGATTTCCTGCTACTATGCACCATATCTGTTCGTAGTTATGTTCGTGCTGAATATCGGTGTGTATGCTCTGATTTCAGTATTTATGATGTATAAGATAAAGAAGATACCTATGGATGAGGCATTAAAGAATGTAGAGTAATAAAAAAGCTGTCCTATTTAATGAATTGGATAAAGTGAGCAGATATAATTAGCTCATATTAATCCAATCATTAAACAGGACAGTTTTTTATTTATAATTAAGATGTTTTCTTTTGATTTTCTTTAAAATACTGAATTTCTTAAAATTTTTTATATTTAATTCTTGAAATTTTTCTCAAATCCTGAATTTCAGAAAAATTACAGCTATAACCGCAGTCTTGTAGTTAAGCCGCATATTCTGAGTCACCAAAGAAGTCATTGTACCATACAAGGAACATATATACTGTCCAGATTTTTCTTGAATTATCTGCCTTGCCTTCTTTATGTTCATCAAGATACTTAACAAGCTCATCTGTGTTGAAGTACTTGTTAGCAGCTTCGCTTGTGAAAGCTTTTTTAATCATATTGTAATATTTCTCGTCCTTTAACCATATTCTGATTGGCACTGGGAAACCAAGCTTCTTCTTCTCAGCAACCATATCAGGAAGATATTGGTTAGCAGCTTTACGCATAGCGTATTTAGTATTAGATTTATTAACTTTGTACTTAGTTGGGAGAGTTCTTGCTACATTGAATACTTCCTTATCAAGGAAAGGAACTCTTACTTCAAGGCTGTGTGCCATACTCATCTTATCAGCCTTAAGAAGAATATCACCGATAAGCCAGAAGTTAATATCTATATACTGCATTTTAGTTACATCATCTTTATCTTTAACTTTGTCATAAAATGGCTTAGTAAGTTCTTTATGGTTATACTTTCCAGTAGGGTTCTTTAATATCCTGGCACGTTCTTTTTCGTTGAACATAAATGCGTTACCGATAAAGCGTTCTTCAATATCCTTGCTTCCTCTTATAAGGAAATTCTTGCCCTTGAACTTAAATGGAACAGCCTGTGCAGCATTGGCAAGACACTTGCGGAGTCCCTTTGGAAGCTTTCTATAGCCTGCTGTATCAAGAGGTTCTTTGTAAATGTTATATCCGCCAAAGAACTCATCAGCACCCTCGCCTGACATTGAAACCTTAACATACTTAGAAGCAGTCTGGCTTACAAAGTAAAGGGCAATAGCAGCAGGGTCAGCTAAAGGCTCGTCCATATGATACTGGATTTTAGGGATAGCTGCCCAGTATTCTTCACTTGATACAAGCTTAGAATAATTGTCTATCTGGATTTTCTCAGATAAGGCTTTAGCGTAATCTATCTCGTTATATTTTTCGTAGTCAAATCCAACTGTAAATGTCTTGTCACCATTAAATGTAGCGGCAACATAGCTTGAGTCAACACCGCTTGAAAGGAATGAACCAACCTCAACATCACTAATCTTGTGGTGTTCAACTGAGTCGTGCATAGCATCGTCAATCTCTTTGACGAATTCATCTAAAGACTTGCTCTCATCAGCTTCAAATGTAGGCTCCCAGTATCTTTTTATGTTGATTTCTCCATTATGGAAAGTAAAGCAGTGACCTGGCATAAGCTTGTATACACCCTTAAAGAATGTTTCAGGAAGCACTGAATACTGGAATGTGAGGTAATTTTCAAGAGCAACATCATTAACTTCCTTCTTATATGCAGGGTGTGCCAATATGCTCTTAATCTCAGAACCATATATAATGTTGCCGTCAACTACAGTGTAGTAGAAAGGCTTAATTCCAAAGAAATCCCTTGCACCAAAGAGAGTTTCCTTCTCACTGTCCCATATAACAAATGCAAACATACCACGAAGCTTATTTAACATATCTTCACCGTATTCTTCATAAGCGTGAATAAGAACTTCTGTATCAGAGTTGTTCGCAAATATATGCCCCTTTTCAATAAGGTCTTTTCTTAAATCCTGATAATTATATATCTCACCATTAAATGTGATAACAATCTTTTTATTTTCGTTGAACATAGGCTGGCTTCCGTTATCAAGGTCGATGATTGAAAGTCTTCTAAAGCCCATATAAGCCTTGTCGTCTATATACTGACCGGCACTGTCAGGTCCTCTGTGGATGATTTTATTCATCATATCAGTAAGTACATCCTTACCATTTTCAAGGTATCCTGTAAATCCAGCAAATCCGCACATATTACAAAACCGTCCTTTCTTAAATGTGATTTATTACTATAATCCTTTAAAATACAGGCACAATAAAACCTGCATATTAATAATGTTTACACGAATATTACAACATATACGGCAGTATTTAGAATAACAGCCACCGTAAATGGCAAACCCTATGTAAATCAATTATGTAATTATAGCAAACTGGGATATTTAATACAAGATAATTGTTATGGCAAAACAGGCATTTACAAAGTAATAAAAATATTTTATAATTGTAATCAAATTTTAATAATAGCTTGGATATAGTTCCAATATTAAATGCACAATATGGAGGATTAGTAATGGAAAAGATTAAGATGACAACACCACTCGTTGAGATGGATGGAGATGAGATGACAAGAGTATTGTGGAAGCTTATTAAGGAAGAACTGCTTTTACCTTATGTAGACCTTAATACAGAGTATTATGATCTTGGACTCGTCCATCGTAATGAAACTAATGATCAAGTTACTGTTGACTCAGCAGAAGCAACTAAGAAATATGGTGTTGCTGTCAAGTGTGCTACAATCACTCCTAATGCAGCAAGAGTTAAGGAATATGACCTTAAGGAAATGTATAAAAGCCCTAATGGAACAATCAGAGCAATATTAGATGGTACTGTATTCAGAGCACCTATTATTGTTAAGGGTGTTGAGCCATATGTTAAGACTTGGAAGAAGCCTATCACAATAGCAAGACACGCTTATGGTGATGTATACAAGGCATCAGAGATGAAGATTCCAGCAGCTGGCAAGGCAGAGCTTGTATACACAGATGAGCAGGGTAACGAATCAAGAGAGCTTATTCATAACTTTAAGGGGGCAGGAATTATTCAGGGTATGCATAACCTTAACGATTCTATTGAGAATTTTGCAAGAAGCTGCTTTAATTTTGCACTTGAAACTAAGCAGGATCTCTGGTTTGCAACTAAGGATACAATCTCTAAGAAGTACGATCATACATTTAAGGATATATTCCAGGATATATATGATAAGGATTATGCTGATAAGTTCAAGGAAGCAGGAATTGAGTATTTTTATACATTAATAGATGATGCAGTTGCAAGAGTTATCCGTTCAGAAGGTGGATATATCTGGGCATGCAAGAACTATGATGGTGACGTTATGTCAGATATGGTTGCAACAGCATTTGGTTCATTATCAATGATGACATCAGTTCTGGTATCTCCACAGGGATATTATGAATATGAGGCTGCTCATGGAACAGTTCAAAGACATTATTACAAGCACCTTAAGGGAGAAGAAACATCTACTAACCCTATTGCTACTATATTTGCATGGACAGGAGCTTTAAGAAAGAGAGGAGAACTCGACTCACTTCCAGAGCTTTCAAAGTTCGCAGATACACTTGAAAAGGCTTGCATCAAGACAGTAGAAGATGGTAAGATGACTAAGGATTTAGCACTTATTACTACATTAGGTAATCCTGTAACACTTAATACACAAGGTTTTATTAAGGCAGTTAAGGAGACACTTGAAAGTCTTTTATAATTGTGCCAATAAAGGGTATTATTATATAGGATATTATATATAGAAGTGTTGGATTTCACTTGTGATATCTATAGATATTCGTATGAATTGAGGATTTTGAATGAAGTTTAAGTTTGAGGTTAAAGATCTTTTTAAACTCCCCAATATTTTATGTTATATAAGAATTGCACTGGTTCCGCTGTTTGTATATCTTTATTTTACGGCAGAAGAACCAGTGGATTATTATGTTGCGACACTTGTTGTAATGCTTTCGGGGATAACAGATTTTCTTGATGGGCAGATAGCAAGACGTTGTAATATGATAACTGATTTGGGTAAGATTATTGATCCGGCAGCAGATAAGCTTATGCAGCTTGCAATGTTAGTTACTCTGGCTATTAATATTCCATATATGTGCATACTTGCTGTATATCTTATTGTCAAAGAGGTAGTTATGGCACTTATGGGTCTTGTAGTTATGAAAAGGGCGAATAGGAGATTAGATGGTGCTAAATGGTATGGCAAGGTATGTACAGCAGTATTGTATGTGTGTATGCTTGCTTTAGTTGCATTTCCGCATATGCAGGTTAATCTTCAATATGTTATAATGATAGTGTGTGCAGCAGTATTGACATTTGCATTTATTATGTATATAAGAATATATATAATAATGTTAAAAGATAACCATTATGGTAATGATGAAAGAAAGTTGTATTAATATGTATAATATATTTGATATTACATTTAGGGAAATGAATGTTAACCAGTTAGCGGTATGGTTTTTTATATATAGTTTTTTTGGCTGGGCTATGGAATGTATAGTCATAAGAAAACAGCTTGGATATTGGGAGAACAGGGGTTTTGCCAAGCTTCCGTTCTGCGTTATATATGGCTTTGGCGTGTTTATAGCATTTCATATATTTGCACCAATTGAGGGTAATTACCCTGCTTTATACGTTGCTGGTGCTATATGTGCGACAATATTTGAGTATATGACAGCAAGACTTATGCAGAAGCTTTTTGGTGAAGTATGGTGGAATTACGACCATCTAAGATTTAATTATAAAGGAATAATATGCCTTCAAAGCACTCTTGGCTGGGGGTTATTAGCAGTTCTTATATTTAGTGTATTCAATAAAATGGTAGAACGTGTTGTATTCAGTATGGATATGAGGGTAACTACAGTGTTATCAATTGTGCTTGTTATATCATATGTTGTGGATTTCTCTTACCATTTTACTAAGAGAATTGCTAATAAGAAAATGGAAAGTGTAGTTGCACAGGCTTCAAGTGCTGGCAGCCTTCAGAGGTTTTTTCATAGATAATCAGCGGGGTGGACAATGTTAGAAAGTCTTAAGAATAATGTCAGGCTGCTTCGCAGGAGCAAACGACACGTAATTCTGTTTGAACTGACATATAAGTTACTGGCAGTAGCAGTTATATATCCTATATTAACTGCCGCCATTAATCTTTGTATGAAGGTTGCAGGAATCAGATATTTAACAAATGAATATATTGTAAAGGCACTGACAAACCCTGTTGTTATTATAGCTTTGTTTACAGGCATTATACTGTTTGTCGGTTACTGCATTTACGAGATGGCATATTTGGCTGTGTGCTTTGAAACTAAGAGAAAAGGTAATAACGCATCTATAATTGATAATATATATAATGCGTACCTGCGTCTTAAAAATTTAATCCGAATTCAAAGCATACCGCTTTTTTTATTTTTCTTTATTTCGATTATATTTATAAATGTTACAATTGTCGCTAATCTTATATATTCAGATACATTGAGCAATCTTATCGGAAGTACGATGAGAAGAAACAGGTATATGATATATATGCTTGTGGCAATAGTTATGGTTCTTATATATTATTATGTTATAAGAGGCATTTTCTCATTTAATATATATATGATGGAGGGGAAGAATTTCAGACAGTCATATAAGAAAAGCTCACAGATTGTAAGAAATAACAGATTAAGGGTAATTATGTCTGTTATTGTATATAATCTTGCAATATTTGCAGCTATAGCAGTGTTCTATACAGTTATTTCGCTTATACTTATAGGCGGTGTTAAGCTGTTGGATATGGCTTATCTTGGAAGTGCGGTATATTTATCAGTTCTTAGGGAATTGAGGGCCGGTGTGAAGATTTTTCTTGTGTTTATATCAATACCTTGTTCATTCTCAATGATTTCATATATGTATTATAAATATTCCGATCTGGATGATATTGAATTTGAATTCGTGGATATTGACGAAGGTTCAGCAAGGGTCAACAGGATAATATATGCAGTTGTGCTGGCATTATCCATAGTGCTTGATGTTATATATATAATTGGGTCATTTAATAATAATCCGTTTGAGAGAGTGGCTATATTCCACAATACGGATATAACTGCCCACAGAGGTGCTTCAGTAGATGCACCTGAGAATACTCTTGCGGCATTCAGTAAGGCGATTGAAGATATGGCTGATGTTATAGAGTTAGATGTCCAGATGACCCAAGACGGCTATATTGTTGTTATGCATGATACATCAGCATACAGGACTACAGGTGTTCTAAAGAATATTACGGAGTTTACTTTAAGAGAAGTTAAAAGACTTGATGCCGGGTATTGGTATTCAGAGGAGTACAAGGGCGAGAAAGTTCCAACACTTGAAGAAGTATTGCAGCTTGCCAAAGGAAAGATTAAACTTAATATAGAGATTAAAACGGCGGATAACAGTGATGAGGTAGCAAAGAAGGTTGTAAAGCTTATACAGAAATATTCAATGCAGGATTCGTGCGTTATCACCTCATTTGATTATAGTGCATTGCAGGCTGTTAGGTCTTATGATGAGGACATAGAAGTCGGGTATATATTATCGGTGGCTTATGGAAAGTTCTATGAGATAGATGACGTGGATTTCTTTAGCGTCAATGCTTCGTTCCTTACTAAGAGAGTTGTTGATGCTATTCATAATTCAGGAAAGCAGGTATATGCGTGGACTGTTAATAATGACGCT
Organism: Lachnospira rogosae (ex Hitch et al. 2025); assembly: GCF_040096455.1. Taxonomy (NCBI): domain Bacteria; kingdom Bacillati; phylum Bacillota; class Clostridia; order Lachnospirales; family Lachnospiraceae; genus Lachnospira; species Lachnospira rogosae (ex Hitch et al. 2025). The sequence goes on from NZ_JBBMER010000004.1 coordinate 215,229, forward strand.
TCTATAAAGAATCTTACTAATAAAGGTGTTGATAATATAATAACTGACAAACCTGTAACGGCAAGAGAGGTTATATATTCAAGAGATACAAGTGAGACATTGATTAATATGATAAAGTATGTATTTAACCAGTGATTAGCTTGGTAACATATATGCGTAAATGTACGCGGAAACGGGGGTCTATATGTTAAGAGGTATAGGTACATCTAAGGGAATTGGTATAGGAAAAGCACTTATTATCCATAAGTGTAAGAATGCTGTCAGCCGTGCTAAGATTAATGATACAGAAGCTGAGGTTGATAAGTTCAATGAGGCTGTGGAAAAGTTCATACAGGAAACTAATGAGCTTGTGGATAAGTTGTCACAGAAGCTTAATGGTGATGATAAGAATGCTCTTGTATTAAAAAATCAGGAATATCTTATAAGAGATCCTGAGTTTACCAGTGGTGTAATAAGTGCTATAACTAATGACAAGCTTAATGCAGAAGCAGCGGTTGAAGATACATGTGAGATGTTAAAGAACATATTCTTAAGCTTTAACAATGATACGATGACACAGAGAGTAGCCGATATTGAAGATATGAAACAGCGTCTTATAGCAATAATGCAGGGACAGAAGCATATTGATCTTACTAAGCTTTCTGATAATACTGTTATTATTGCCGATGAAATCCATCCATCTATGACAGCTAATATGGATACAGAGCATATTGCCGGTATTATATCAGAGAAGGGTGGAGATACATCACACGCTTCAATTCTTGCAAGAGCATTAGAAATCCCTGCTGTATTAAGTGTTAAGGATATATGCAGTAAAATAGCAGAGGGTGAGGAGGTTATAGTTGATGGAGCTTACGGCGAAGTATTCGTCAATCCTACACCTATAACTCTTAAGATATATAATAAAAAGAAAAAAGCATATGATGAAAGAGTTAAGGAACTTAAGAAATATATAGATAAACAGACTGTTACCAGGGATGGCAGAAAAGTAATGCTTGCTGCTAATATAGGCAATGCTGATGAGGCTGCTAAAGCTGTAAAGGCTGGAGCTGAGGGTATCGGACTTTTCAGGACGGAATTCTTATTTATGAACAAGCAGGCACTCCCAACAGAGGAGGAGCAGTATAACGAATATAAGAAAGCGGCAGTTGTGCTTGATGGCAGACAGCTTACGATAAGAACGCTTGATATTGGCGGAGATAAAGATATTCCTTATATGGGACTCACAAAGGAGTTAAATCCATTTCTTGGATACAGGGCCATAAGGTTCTGCCTTGACAGGGTAGACATATTTACAACCCAGTTAAGGGCTGTATTAAGGGCAAGTGCATATGGCAATATAAGAATTATGATTCCTATGATAACTTCTGTTACAGAGGTGCAGGCAGTTAAGAAGATTATAAATGGTATATGCAGGGATCTGGACAAGAAAGACATTAAGTATGATAAGGACATAAAGATAGGTGTTATGATAGAGACACCAGCCGCGGCAATAATGGCAGATGTACTGGCACATGAGGTTGATTTCTTCTCAATCGGTACGAATGATTTGACACAGTATACACTTGCTGTTGACAGAGGCAATGAGAATGTTGCTTATCTTTACTCTGCACTCAATCCAGCCGTTATACGAAGTATTAAACACATAATTGAGTGTGCACATAATGCAGGTATAGAAGCAGGAATGTGCGGAGAAGCGGCGGCAGATGAAAGAATGATACCACTTCTTCTTAATTTTGGACTTGATGAGTTCTCTGTTACAGTGAGCAGGGTGCTTGAAACTAGAAAAGAGATAGCTTCGTGGAGCAGTAAGGAAGTAAAAGAGATAACAGAAAATGTTATGAATTATTCGGAAGAAAAGGAAGTATCTAACTATCTTAGCGACTGCATAGCAAAATAATAGATTATTATATAATAAATGCTTTGTGATGATTGATATGTTAAGACATCTGCTTCTGGCATAATAGAATTAATTGGAGGAAAATATGGCATTATATGATACAGATGACGAGCAGGAAAAGGTTGTACTTGTCGGCGTAGAGTTAAATCCTCTTGACGACTGCGAGAAGTCGTTAGAGGAGTTAGCAGAGCTTGCTAAGACTGCCGGAGCGGTCACAGTAGGAAAGATGATACAGCCGCGTGACAGCTTCCACCCTGCAACATATATTGGTAAGGGTAAGCTTGAAGAATTAAGGCTTATGATAGATGAGCTTGGTGCAACAGGAATAATATGTGATGATGAGCTGTCTCCAGCACAGTTAAGAAATCTTGAAGATGTTCTTAATACTAAGATTATGGACAGAACAATGGTTATTCTTGATATATTTGCCGCAAGAGCTTCATCAAGTGAAGGTAAGATACAGGTTGAGATGGCACAGTTAAAATACAGGTCAACAAGACTTGCAGGACTTGGAACAGCACTCTCAAGACTTGGTGGTGGAATAGGAACAAGAGGACCGGGCGAGAAGAAGATAGAAACAGACAGGCGAATAATAAGGGACAGGATTGCTCATTTGTCAGGTGAGTTAAAGGAGATTAAGAGCCACAGAGATGTGCAAAGACAGAACAGACAGGACAGTTCTACACCAGTAGCGGCTATAGTAGGTTATACTAATGCGGGTAAGTCAACACTTCTTAACAGGCTGACCGATGCAGGTGTATTATCTGAGGACAAGCTGTTTGCAACACTTGATCCTACAACGAGGGCACTTACACTTCCTAACAAGGAAAAAGTGCTTATGACAGATACTGTTGGATTTATCAGAAAGCTTCCACATAATCTTATAGAGGCATTTAAGAGTACACTTGAGGAAGCGAAATATGCAGATATGATAATTCACGTTGTGGACTGCTCTAATGATGATTACGAAAGACATATGGCAACAGTATATGAGACATTGAAGCAGTTAGATGTAGGTGATAAGCCGATAATTACACTTTTTAATAAATGTGATAAATACGGCGAACTTCCTATACTCAAGGACAGCAAAGCTGATTATGTTGAGAATATTTCAGCCAGGACGGGTGTGGGAATAGATGAATTTCTGGAAGATGTGCAGGATATTATATTAAAGAGCAGAATTAGAATAGAAAGAGTATTTCCTTACAGCGATGCAGGCAAAATCCAACTTATAAGAGAATACGGACAGCTTGAAAGTGAGGAATACACACAGGAGGGCATAAGTGTCAAAGGATATGTGCCAGCCTGGGTAGGAGGCAAACTATGAATTTAATTGCACTTGTTGATAAAAAATGGGGAATAGCTAATAAAGGAAGAGAACTTGTTGATATTCCAGAGGATAAGAAGCTGTTCCGTGAAGAAACTTATGGAAAAGTTGTTATTATGGGAAGAAAGACATTAGAAGCACTTCCTAACCAGTCAGCACTTGTTGGAAGAAAGAATATTGTTCTTACAAGAAATAAAGATTATGAAGCTAAAGACGTATGTTTATGCCATAGTGTTGAAGATGTGCTTGAGAAGGTAAAAAATGTGGATAGTAAGGATGTATATGTCATCGGTGGTGGACAGATATACAAAGAATTCCTTCCATATTGTGATACAGCACATATTACAAAGGTTGATTACTCTTACGAAGCAGATACTTATATAAGTGATTTTGATAAGCTTAAAGACTGGAGAATTACAGGACAGAGTGATGAACATACATATTTTGATATATGTTATGAGTTTGTAAGGTATGAAAGAAAGGGTAAGGCTGATGAAATGCCAGAATAAAAAGAAAAATGTAAAGCGTGCTGTGGCTGGTATAATATTTCTTTCCGTAATAGCAATAATATTATCGGCATATGGCGTTACACAAATGTATGCTTCTCCAGAGAAAAAAGCTTTAAAAACGATGTTGAAATCTGGAGAACTTTTACAAAGCACAGTTGAAAAATATATAAACAACATAGATGTAAGTGCCAATAACTATACTGGAAAAATTAATATATCGGAGTTGATATATGATAATGCTGATTATATGCAGGGTAAGAATAGTGCAGAATATACCATTACAGCTAATATCGATAATAATGGAATAAATGTAGTTATACCTGAATTGACTAATGATACATTTTTAATATCTAAAGCTGATATATCAAGATATATTAATATAGATGCAGATCAGCTTAAGCCTGTTTTAAAAGCTGCATTAGCTGACTTTGTGAAGGGCTATGAAGTTATGGCAATGGATTGCGTGAATACAGTCAGCGAAACAGGAAAACACACTTATAATATTAATATAGATGAAACAGCTTTAGTTAATGGCTTTAATACATTTGTGGATGAATTATATAAAGATTCACAGGTTCTTCCATATATTTCGTTGTTAAATGTATATGGCATAAAAAAGGACAGTATTAAATCTGAATTTGCCACGGAAGTAAAGGACTGCAATGTAGTGCTTGATATAGAGGCTGACAGGGATAATAACCTTGTAAAGGTGAGTGCTGTAGTATATTACAATCAAAACGCTGTCTGTAATATGGTTATTGATTTTGATGGACTGGATAATATGACGCTATATATTATGGCTGAATATTCACAGGCTGAATATGTGAATTCGGTAATACAGATAGATATGCAAAGTGATAATGTAATAGGAGTGTCAGCCGATGCAGATATACATTTTATGAATCACAGTTTAAAGTTTAAGGCATCAGGAAATATTAATATCCAATAAGTCTTTGCAAAATAATTATTTTACATTTCTGTAACCAATCCTGAAAAAAGCGTACTCTATAAGTGAAAGCTTTCAAAAAGAAATAATTAAGGACGATTTAATAAAGTGTGCAGCGAAGAAAAAATAATTGATTTAATAGCAAACAGAGATGAATCTGGAATGCGTGAATTAATGGAGCGGTATCAAAGACCATTAATGAAGCTTGCAATGAATATGCTTGACAGTGAGGAAGATGCGAGAGAATGTGTTAATGATACGTTTTATGAAGTATGGAAATCAGTTCCAGATAACAGACCGCAATATTTGTTTGCATATTCAGCTACTATATGCAGACATATAATCTGCAAGAGAATAGACTATGACAATGCATTAAAAAGAAGCTCTAATGTTATAGAACTTACAGCCGAGATGGAACAGTGTATCGGCAAGCCTGATAAAGCACTTGAGGGTGATGAACATATGGTAGGAGAATTGATTAATACATTTCTTAAAACATTGGATACTGATAAGAGAAATATATTTATCAAAAGATACTGGTATTCACAACCTGTTAAAGTTATATCAAAAGAACTTGGAAAGAGCGAAAGTTCAGTTAAGGTTGCACTGCACAGATTAAGGAAAGATTTAAAGAAGTTTTTGGAAAGTGAGGGCGTTTTGGTATGAATGGTGAGAAATTATTTAAGTCAATGAACAATATTAATCAGGAGTGGATTGAGCAGGCAAAGCCAGCTAATAAGCCTGTCATAATGAGAACCAGATCAAAAATATATAGAAATATAGCAGCAGCGGCAGCCGCAGTGATTGCAATCTCGGGATTAACTTACACTGGTGTATACGCGTACCAGAAGTATCTTGTCCCAAAGAGTAATGTCAATTTTGAATCTCATATAAGCGGGGATAGTTCGGTTAATGTCTATAATACAGGTAATGTTACATCTACAGAAGAATCTAATGTTGACGTGGAATGGGGAAAATATGTTGCTAATGGTGGAAGATTTTATATTGAACTGACTATAAAGTCAAAAGACGGAAGTCCGATTATACCTAATGATGATACCTTAAGTCCAATAATTGGTACATTTGATTTTGCAGATACTGTAATAAAAATAAGTGATGAAACAGACCAGTTCAAATCAACAGGTACATTATACCATCTTAATTATAATGGTATGTCAGATGATGGTTCAGAAATATATGCAGAATTAATATATGTTAATGCTGATTCAAGAGATATTGTTAATCATAACATTTCGATTGATGTTAAGGATCTTAAGTGTACGTACAGAAATGGTGAAGATAATAAAACAAGAGAAACCAGAACCTTAGCAACAGGGGAGTGGTCTTTTGAAACAGTTCTTAAGAGTAGCAGCACAGGTGTGCTTAGTACAACTCCTAATATATCGGTTACATCATCTTGTAATGCAGACCAGACTATCAATATAGATACACTTAAATGTGATGGATTCGTACTTGATATATATGGAACAGGAAATGCAGACTTTAAGTGGTTTGGCATGAGTGGTAAATATGCACCTGTAGTACATCTTAAAGATGGCACAGTTGTTAGTATTGACAACAAAACTTCTGATTTAAGTGCCAAAGCAGGTATTATGCATATATCATTTGCATTAAAACAGGTTATCAGTGTTGATAATATTGCATCTATTGAGTGGCATGGTGTAACAATATATTCAGCAGAATAATAAACTATAATTAATAACTACAGCTCCTAAAATGTAAAATAACCTAAAATAAACCCTTCAAAAGTAAGACACTGTTTCTGACTTTTGGAGGGTTTTAAATGTTTGTTAATTAAATAGCAATCTGTTATGAATATACAATGTATGTGCTGTAGCGGAATCTTCTTAAACGCTGTTCCATTTTAATAGCATTTAAGAGAATACGGTAAGCACCGACCTGGACTTTATAATAGCCGTCCTCATATATTATAAATGCAGGAAATCCGTCCATTAAAAGTGAATTTAACATTCTGTCGGCATTATCCTTGTTGCGGTATGCGCCAACCTGTACACGGTAAAGTGCTTCATTTTCTGTGTCATAATCATTATTGTCACAAGGACATTGTGGCATAATATTTGAACTACTGACAGGGACAGAAAACACCTCGTTATCAGGTGGGATGGAATTAACCATAGCTGTGCTGTCAATTGAGGCAGAAGCAGCTCTGCCAGAGTTATTCATTTGGCCGTTGCTGCTATTATTGTTGTTACTATTGTTGCTGCTATTATTATTGTTGTCAGTGCGATTGCTTTTATTGGAAGTGGTATTTCCGGGCCTGCCTGATGGTATGCTTTCTAATATTCCGTCTGCGATTGCTTGTGCAATGCTGTCGAATTCTTCATCAAATAGATAATTGTCTTTATCGTTGTTAATAAATCCAGCTTCAACAAGAACGGCTGGCATTTTGGTACGTTTAAGGACAACAAGGTTTTTGCGTTCGTCTACACCAAGATTTTTAAAGCCTGCATCTTCAAGCTGGTTATTAATATTTCTTGCCACCTCAGCCTTTAAACCAGTATCGCTGTATACAAGGGTTTCAACGCCCGAATACTGGTTAGGATTTTCTGAGGAATTGCGGTGTATTGATACGAAAAGGTCGGCACCGGAATTATTCGCATCGGTTGCTTTCTTAAATGGAGTTTCGTATTCGTCAGTAGTTCTTGTGTAATATACATCTATGCCATTTTTTTTAAGTATGTCACCGACAGCTAAAGTAAGGTCGAGAGTGTCATCTTTTTCCTGTCTGCCCTTATATACAGCACCGGGGTCGCTTCCACCGTGTCCGGCATCAAGGGCGATTCTATAATCAGCCATAAATCCTCCTAAAGGAAATATCAGTTTATTTTATTCATAAAATTTCATAAAGATACATATAATAATCAAAAATATAATGAATAATAATAAGAGGAATTAGATTATGGTGTATGTACATACAATGGAAACTCCTGCCGATGCAATAGATAAAGGGAAAATGCGCATTAACGTATATGATAAACAGCAGGGCACACCATTGGCAGATGCAAGGATTTCACTTGCATATACAGGAAATCCTGAAAGAATTATCAATGAGATAACTACTGACTCAGAAGGAGCAGTTAATCTTGATGATCTTCTCACACCGCCGGTGGAGTATAGTATGGAACCAGGTGAGAACCAGCCATTTTCGGAATACACTATTGATGTTAATGCAGATGGTTACGAGGAGATTAATATATCTGGTATTGATGTATTCTCAGGGGAAACAAGTATTCAGAATGTGTATTTGAATGAAGATAACAGGGAGATTCCAGAGAATAATATTGTAATTCCAGTTAATACGCTGTATGGCAGCTATCCTGCCAAGATACCAGAGACCGAGATTAAGCCGGTACGCCAGTCGGGGGAGATTGTGTTAAGCCGCGTTGTAATACCAGAAACAATAGTTGTGCACGATGGCGTTCCTACAGACTCCACAGCACTTGATTATTATGTGAGGTACAAGGATTATATTAAAAATGTAGCGAGCAGTGAAATATATTCGACATGGCCAAGACAGACGTTGGAAGCTAATATTTTAGCGATTATGTCCTTTACCTTAAACAGAGTGTATACAGAGTGGTACAGAAACCAGAATTACAACTTTACGATAACCTCATCAACTGCATTTGACCACAAATGGGTCAACGGACGTAATATATTTGAAAGCATTTCACAGGTTGTGGATGAAATATTTGATAATTATCTGTCAAGACCGAATGTAAAACAGCCGATACTAACACAGTATTGTGATGGAAAGAAATCGAGCTGTCCTGACTGGATGACACAATGGGGAAGTAAATATCTGGGTGATCAGGGATATTCCTCAATAGATATATTAAGATATTATTATGGAGATAATATGTACATTAATACGGCTGAACAGATACAGGGTATTCCGTCATCGTGGCCCGGTGCAGACCTTGATATAGGCTCATCAGGGCAGAAGGTAAGGCAGCTGCAGGAACAGCTTAATCTTATAGGCGATTACTACACAGCAATACCGGCACTGACGGTTGACGGGATATATGGAGAGCGTACAGCGGAGGCAGTAAGGCAGTTTCAGAGAATTAATAATATGCCGCAGACTGGTGTCGTGGATTTCCCAACCTGGTACAGAATATCGGACAGATATGTAAGGCTGTCAGGAATTGCAGAGCTTAATTGAAAATTTCTACAATTATTTTCATAATTATATAAAATATTAGTTGACAGCTATAATTATTAGTGATACACTCTAATAGTTGTTAAACAAAGCAGAGTATCCACTCTCACCTTAGCGCAATCGGGCGACTTGGGTTTATATTTTTAAGAATGTGCATGATAAACAGCAATTAAGATGCATTATGATTAAAAAGTGGATAGTCTGACTATCCACTTTTTTTGATTTTGGAGGTGCACTACTATTAGCGAATTAATGATTAACGAGCAGATCCGTGATAAGGAAGTTCGTGTTATTGGAGAAGAAGGACAGCAGCTTGGAGTTATGTCTCCTAAGGATGCTATGAAACTGGCAAGAGAGGCAGAGGTTGATTTAGTAAAGATTGCCCCATCTGCAAAGCCACCTGTATGTAAGCTTGTGGATTATGGCAAGTATAAGTATGAACTTGTCAGAAAAGAGAAGGAAGCTAAGAAGAAGCAGAGAACAATAGAAGTCAAAGAAGTTCGTTTGTCACCTAACATAGATGTTAATGATTTGAATACTAAGTGTAATTCAGCAAGAAAGTTCATCGAGAAAGGCGATAAAGTAAAGGTATCTTTAAGATTTAGAGGCCGTGAGATGGCACATATCGATTCCAGCAAGCATATATTAGAAGATTTTGCTGAGAAGTTAAGTGATATTGCAGTAGTAGACAAAGCTCCAAAGTTAGAAGGCAGGAGCATGACTATGTTTTTAACTGAAAAACGTTAAAATATTATTTATTCCATATGAGAATTAAATTAGGAGGATTATTATGCCAAAGGTAAAGACAAAAAGAGCAGCTGCAAAGCGTTTTAAAGTAACTGGAACAGGTAAATTAAAGAGAATGAAAGCTTACAAGAGCCATATTCTTACAAAGAAGACTACTAAGAGAAAGAGAAATCTTAGACATGCAGCTATGACAGATGCAACTAATGTAAAGACAATGAAGAAGATTATGCCATATTTATAAGATATGGATGTCTGTGATTGATTATTAGGAGGAAATTAAGAAATGGCAAGAATTAAAGGCGGTATGAACGCAAAGAAGAAGCATAACAGAGTATTAAAGCTCGCTAAGGGTTATAGAGGAGCTAGATCTAAGCAGTACAGAGTTGCTAAGCAGTCTGTAATGAGAGCTCTTACAGAGAGTTACAAGGGTAGAAAGCAGAAGAAGAGACAGTTCAGACAGTTATGGATTGCAAGAATCAATGCTGCAGCAAGAATGAACGGTCTTTCATACAGCAAGTTTATGTATGGTTTAAAGTTAGCTAACATCGACCTTAACAGAAAGGTATTAGCTGAGATGGCTGTAAACGATGCAGAAGGATTTGCTAAGTTAGCAGAAGTAGCTAAGGCTAAGCTTGCTTAATTAAGATTTATATTGGTATTAATACCAGTAATATAAAAGGCAGAAAGCGAATTGATGTGTGCCAGTAATTCGGGAGCATATCAGATTGGGCTTTTTGCCTTTTTTTGTGATAATATTGTGAAACATTTGCATAATGCTGGTTTTAAATGTGATATTGTGGTATAGTTTATAAGTCGGTATTACGGCAATATTTAATGTGGAGACAGGTTATGAGAAAAGTATTAAAGAATAAAGTTGTAAAATATGCTGTTACAGCAGCTATGGTTATGTCAGTTATGATGACAACAGCCTGTAACAGTAAGATAAAGGTAGATTATGGATACAATCCAACTGATTATGTAGAGCTTGGAGATTATAAGGGAATTCAGGCTGAGGTTGATGTAACATCCATAACTAATCAGGTTATAGATGATAAGATTGCAGAACAGCTTGAAAGCGAGACAACATATACAGATGTTGATAGGGAAGCACAGAAAGGCGATAAGGTTACATTTAGTTATTCTGGTACATCAGGCGGACTTTCTGTAGATGATTTTACTGGTTCTGATTATAGTATGACACTTGGTAAGGATGCTTTCCCTGTTGCAGGAACTGGCTTAGATGAAGAATTATGTGGAATGGTTGCAGGACAGACTAAGGTAATAACAATCACACTTCCAGAGAATTCAAAGTATTCTGATTATGCTGGCAAGAGAGTTGTGTTCGAGCTTACAATGAGTTATGTACAGCAGGCTAATGTTCCTATGCTTACAGATGCTTTTGTTAAGAGTGCGTTCAACTGCGAAACAGTTGATTCATATAAGGCACATGTTAAGAATGATGTCAGTGGAACAATAGAAACTAAGATAACAGAAGCTAAGAATGAAGCAATACTTACACAGCTCCTTGACAAATGCAAGGTTACAGGTTATCCAGAGGAATTCCTTGCACAGCAGTCATCAAAGCTTGAGGAATCAATAAGCTTTTACAGCACACTCCAGGGAAAGACTAATGATGAATATTGCCAGAAACTTTATGGCATGACATTTGATGAATTCGTTAAGGCATCAGCAGGACAGCAGCTTGTATATCAGGCAATTGCAGAAAAGGAAGGACTTGCAATCACAGATTATGAATACAAGGATGACCTTGAGCAGTTCGCTAAGGACAGCGGTTATTCAAAGGTAGATACATTTACAGATAAATATGACAAAGAAACTATTGTTAAGTCTATGCTTGTTAAGAAGGCACAGAATTTAGTAATGGATAATGCAGTCATAACAGAGAAGTAGGATATATAAGAATACATTTGTTGAACATACATTATAAATCAGAAATCATATCTGGATAAATATATTTAATGATATACTAATTCAGACAATGGTTTCTGATTTTTTGCTTTTAAAATTATCGAACATTTGTTATACTAAATTATGATATTGTGTATGCACAGTATGTGAAGGTTAAGTTTAGATGTACTGTTGATTTTAGTTAAGTGCATATGTAAGTTAAAGTGGAGATAGTGTGAGTATAATCACACATTGGATTGGAGCGTATATGAATTTAGATGGTTTAAATGACTGCCAGAAAAGAGCGGTTAAAAGGACAGAGGGTCCGCTTCTTATTATAGCGGGAGCAGGTTCTGGAAAGACAAGAGTTCTTACTAACAGGATAGCCTATCTTATAGATGATTGTGGTGTAGCACCATATAATATACTTGCTATTACATTTACTAATAAAGCGGCAAGAGAGATGAGAGAGAGAGTTGATGCCACAGTAGGACAGCAGGCTGGCGAAGTGTGGGTAAGCACATTCCACTCGACCTGTGTGCGGATTCTCAGACGTTATATAGATAGAATTGGTTATTCCAATACATTTACAATATATGATACAGATGACGTCAAGAGTGTTATAAAGGATATATGTAAGAAGTTCAATATAGATACGAAGATGCTCAAGGAAAAGACCATTATGAATGCGATATCGCACGCTAAAGATGAGCTTATGAGCCCGGACCAGATGGAGCTTGAGGCTGGCGGCGACTACAACGGCAAGAGAATTGCCAATGTATATAGGGAGTATCAGAAGACATTAAAGCTTAATAATGCACTTGATTTTGATGATTTAATATACAAGACTGTAGAATTATTGGAAAATGATGCTGAAGTACTTAATTATTATCAGGAACGATTTAAGTATATTATGGTTGATGAGTATCAGGATACTAATACATCGCAGTTTAAGCTTATATCAATGCTTGCTGCCAAATATGGCAATCTCTGCGTGGTTGGGGATGATGATCAGTCAATATACAAGTTCAGGGGTGCCAATATTACCAATATATTGAATTTTGAGAATACATTTGCAGGAACTAAAGTAATAAAGCTTGAGCAGAATTACCGTTCAACACAGACAATTCTTAATGCAGCCAATGCGGTAATAAGCAATAATATAGGAAGAAAAGCAAAGAGTCTGTGGACAGAGAATGGCGAGGGTGAAAAGGTTAATTATACACTTTATGAAAATGGATATGATGAGGCACAGGGTGTTGTTGACAGCATAAGTTCTATGGTAAGGGACGGCTGGAATTACAACGATATTGCCATATTATACAGGACTAATGCACAGTCTAGAGCGTTGGAAGAAAAGCTTATGTTAAAGAATATACCATACCGTATATATGGCGGAATAAGCTTTTATCAGCGTAAGGAAATAAAAGATATACTTGCATATTTAAAGACTATAGATAATGGTATGGACGGACAGGCAGTAAAGCGTATTATCAATGTTCCAAAGCGTGGAATTGGTGCGACAACCATTGAACGAGTTCAGGAATATGCAAACCAGAATGACATAACATTCTGGCAGGCTCTGTGCGATGCTGAGCATATCGATACGATAAAACGAGGTGTTGGAAAGTTAGAGCCATTTGTTACACTTATAGGTTCACTTAAGGCAAAGCAGGAATTTATGAGCATAAAAGAACTTGCAGAAACCGTTATAAGCGACACGAGATATATAGAATGTCTTGCAGAGAGCGAAACAGCAGAAGAAATAGAAGCAAGACAGGAAAATATAGATGAATTGATTAACAAAATAGTAAGCTATGAGGAGAATTGCCGACAGAATGAAGAAACTCCTACATTAAGTGGTTTCCTTGAAGAAGTTGCACTCATAGCAGATATTGATAATCTTAATGAGTCAGATAAGCAGGTAATGCTTATGACATTACATAGTGCCAAAGGTCTTGAATTCCCTATTGTGTATATGACAGGAATGGAAGATGGCCTTTTTCCAAGTTATATGACAATAGTGTCAGATGACCCTGCAGAGATAGAGGAAGAAAGACGACTTTGCTATGTAGGAATAACAAGAGCAGAGAAGATACTTAACTTAAGCAGTGCGAAGATGCGTATGGTACGCGGTGAAACACAGATGAATAAAGTATCACGCTTTATTAAAGAAATTCCCGAAGAATATATGCACATAGAAAATAATAGTTCAGGATATAATAAAGGTAAGATTGCATATGGAGGAAAAGATGACTCAGAGGAAACACCTTCGTATAATATCAGAGCCAATGCCAAAGCCGCTCTTAACAGATACGGCTCAGGCAATGTGAATTATAAAGAACCAAAACGTGTATCAATCGGCGGCTCAACCTCGGCAGGATACAGGTCTTCTGTGAGAAAGACGAATACTAAGGTTGGTTTTGGTAAAGAATTCCCTATGGATATATTTGATTTAAAGAAGTCATCGAAGGCTGCTGGAGCTGGAGACAGTGGAACTGGCAGTAAATTGACAGCAGGTGGAAAATCTGTATCAGGCGGAAGTTATGCAGGTGCTTCATATGGCACAGCGGGTTTGACTGCCTCTGTTGGCAGTGCTGGAGGAACATCTGGACTTGGGTATGGTGTTGGCGATACTGTGGTCCATGCCAAGTTTGGAAAAGGAAAAGTAATTGCAATTGATAATGGCACAAGAGATTATATGGTAACTGTAACATTTGATGAGTATGGTTTAAAGAAAATGCTTGCAGGCTTTGCAAGGCTTAAAAAAGCCTAAATATGGTGACAAATAAAATATGTTGTGATACAATATATTTACTTTAAAAGTGTTTTGAAAGGAGCGGTTGTTATGAATAAGGATAAGATTGAAGAGCTTATTGCGGCAAGCAAGCTCAATGAACTTCTTCACAAGAAAGATGTAGAAGAGAGCAAGAAGAAAAGTAATGTAATTATCATAGTATTAGCAGTTATTGGAGCGGTTGCAGCATTAGCAGCTATCGTATATGCAATCTATAGATACTTCACACCAGATTATCTTGATGATTTTGATGATGATTTTGATGATGACGACTTTGATGAAGACTTTGAAGATGATGATGAATTCGAGAACTAATTATTCTGCCAATTAAAGAATGATTAAGACAAAGACCACTGGCTGGCTTACAGCCAGTGGTTTTTTAGATGTTCGGTGATGTGGGAGGAAGGCTGGTTAGCTGGTGGTTGGTTCGTATAAAAAATTGATAAAGAATAAGGACAGGGTTAGTTTCCTGATTGATTATATAGAAGGATTGGAGATAAAAGATGAAAAAAGGTGGCATATATACAGGTTATGTAGAAAGCGTGGATTTTCCTAATAAGGGAAATGTAATAGTTAAGACAGAGGAAGACGGTCAGACTATAGAGGAAAAGGCTGTTGTAAAGAATTCAATACCGGGACAGACAGTTAAATTTATGGTAAATAAGAAGAAGCATGGCAAATGTGAAGGAAGGCTTCTTGAAGTTGTCTGTCAGGCAGATACAGAAACTAACGAAAGATGTGAGCATTTTGGCAAATGCGGTGGCTGCGTATACCAGACTGTGAAGTACGAAGAACAGTTAAAGATGAAAGAAAATGCAGTGAAGAAGCTTCTTGCTCCTGTTATTAATACAGAATATGAGTGGGAGGGAATAATTGGAAGTCCTGTATCAAGTGAATACCGTAACAAAATGGAATTCTCATTTGGCGATGAGGTAAAAGATGGTCCGATAGCCCTCGGTTTACATAAGAGAAACAGTATGTATGATATAGTAACAGTAACAGGCTGTAAGATTGTGGATAATGATTACAGAAAAATACTCAAGTGTGTATATGATTATGCACTAGAGAAAAATCTCACTTATTACCATAAAATGAAGCACGAAGGGTATCTTAGACATTTGCTTGTAAGAAAAGCTGTAAAGACAGGACAAATCCTTGTGGATATTGTGACAACTACAATTAATGATATCCCTATGGACGAACTTGCAGACAGATTAAAAGCACTGTCACTTGACGGAGAGATAACCGGCTTCCTGCACACCTACAATGACAGTGTTGCCGATGCAGTAATCAATGAAAAGACAGATATAGTATTCGGAAGGGATTATATTGAAGAAGAACTTCTTGGACTTAAATTCAAGATTACAACATTTTCATTCTTCCAGACTAACTCACTTGGTGCAGAAGTCCTGTATTCTAAGGCAAGAGATTATGTCGGAACAACTAAGGACAAGGTTATCTTTGATCTCTATAGTGGAACAGGTACTATAGCACAGATTTTAGCACCTGTTGCAAAAAAAGTTATAGGTGTTGAAATAATACCAGAGGCAGTTAATGCAGCTAAAATAAATGCAGGCATAAATGGTCTTGATAACTGTGAATTCATAGCAGACGATGTACTTAATGCACTTGATAATATTAAGGATAAACCAGATTTTATAGTTCTTGACCCACCAAGAGATGGAATCAATCCTAAGGCACTTAAGAAGATAATTGATTTTGGTGTTGATTCTATGGTGTATATTTCCTGTAAGCCTACAAGTCTTGCAAGGGATCTGGTTATGTTGCAGGAGAGTGGGTATGAGGTAAAAAAAGGGTGTTGTATAGATATGTTTCCAAATACTGGACATGTAGAGACGGTAGTTCTTTTGTCCCAACAAAAGCCAGATGACAGGATTGAGGTTGAGATAGAACTGGATGAGTTAGATTTAACTAGTGCGGACAGTAAGGCGACTTATAAAGAAATACAGGAATATGTGCTGGAGAAGTACGGATTAAAGGTTTCTAATCTGTATATTTCACAAGAAAAAAGAAAATGTGGTATAGAGGTTGGGGTGAATTATAATCTGCCTAAATCGGAGGATAGCAGACAGCCGCAATGTCCGGTGGAGAAGGAAATGGCGATAAAGGATGCACTGAAGCATTTTGGGATGATTTAGAGAGGTGAGCACATGGTATTAAACTATACGGTGTATCAGTATGATAGCAGCAAGAACGCAGTTGTTATGACAGATATGGATGGCAAGGAGCTTGTGATTGACTGTGATAAGACAGAAACGCAGGTTGTGTTTGATGACCCGGAGGATGCAGGAATCCTTGCCAGACTTGCAAGAGAGGAGCCTACAAGTTATGTAAGCTTTGCTATGCGTCCGGGTGGATTGCAGGATTATGTGGATGTTTGGAATGAGTTGAATTGATATAGATATTTCCTAATCGAATTGTTTATTGGGATGAAATTTGAAGCCAATCATAATAAGTACAAGTGAAGGAGCGGACAATATGACTAAGTTTTATGAAGCAGTATTGGATGTACTTAAACAGGATAATAGATTTTTTTCTGAAGAAGGAATTCTCTTGAGAAATGCTGTATACGAGGCAACTATGCAGATGGATGCTCAGCTTATTCGTCTGTTATTGTCTAATGAGGTAACAAAGGAACATTTTTTTAAGGATGTAGATGGTATATCTGTTTTTGATAAAGTGGAGTTTGGATGGGTTGTGAATAACAAAGAGTTTTTGCCGGATAGTTATACACGATTTAAGAATAAAATTGGACTTGCTGATGATAATGGAGATATAATTTCTTCCAAAGGTACTGTTGAATTAGTTTTCCCGTACAAGGATTGTGTACTTGAAGGTGGGCAAACAAAGGATGAGCAAAAACGTAGCGAAATTTTCTATAATGAAACTTTGGCACCTGATGAAGTCGATAGATTATTCTATCCGAAAGTGCTGATAAATGCAAAAAAATATTCATTAACTGGTGTTGAAACGGTTAACACTTTTTCTCCTAATGATAATATGATTATTAAAGGCAATAATTTGATGGCGCTTTCTTCTCTATTGAAAAAGTATGCAGGTCAAGTTAAATGCATTTATATAGATCCGCCATATTTCTTTAGGGAAAATAAAGCAACAGATACATTCAAATATAATTCAAATTTTCATTTGTCAAGTTGGTTAGTATTTATGAAAGATAGACTTTCAATAGCTAAAAAAATTATGAAACCAGGTGGAACTATTTGGATTAGTATTAACGAGGATGGTATGCATTATCTTAAAGTGATGGCAGATGATATTTTTGGTGCGGATCATTTTGTTGGGACTGTTCCTCGTAGAACAAGGAGCGGGAAGTCTGATGTACCATTTAATTTTTCTCAGGATTTTGATTGGATTCTTGTATATACTAATGTATCAGATAATGAAAAGATTGTTGGCAGAAAAGTAGAAAGAAAATATTATGAAACACCTGATTATCCAGGAAATCCATGGAGACTTGCAGATTTAACTTCACAACAACCTGCAAGTAAGCGCCCCAATTCCTATTTTACGATGATTGATCCTAAAACAGGAAAAGAATATCCGGCAAGCGAGAAAAGAACCTGGGCAGTTACAAAAGATACTTTTGAATATTACTATAATCTAGGAGCAATTGTATTTCCAGATGATTATGAATTTTTAAATATATCTAAACCATATGCAAGGAAATTCAAATCTGATGATAATAGTGGAAAATTGAGTGCTGTAATTTCAGACGTTTTAATTCAAGATTTTCTTAAGGAACTTCTTTGTGATTGTAAAAATATGGATGGCAACTCACAGATAGATGACCTATTCGGACGAGATGAATTTGATTATGCTAAGCCTGAGAATCTTATTAAAAATATTTTGGAGGTTTCTACAGAAGAAGGAGATTTAGTAATGGATTTCTTTTTGGGTTCTGGTACGACCTGTGCTGTTGCTCATAAAATGAACCGTCGCTATATTGGTGTAGATCAGATGGATTATATAGAACGCTTAGCGGTTGAACGAATTAAAAAGGTTATTGATGGAGAGAATGGAGGAATATCTGCAGATGTAGATTGGCAAGGTGGAGGTTCTTTTATATATTGTGAGCTCGCAAAAGCTAATCAAAATTTCGTGGATGAAATTCAAACTGCTACAACTATTGATGAAATTAAAGATATATATGATCGTATCATAGCAACAGGATTTATTAGCAGTAAGGTAAATCCGAAAGACATTGATGCAAATGTAGATGATTTTTATTCTTTATCTATTGATGACCAGAAGCGTTTCCTTATGGAATTACTTGATAAAAATTTGTTGTATGTAAATTACTGTGATATAGACGATGAAGAATACGGTATCAGCGAAGATGATAAGGCATTTACAAGAAGCTTCTATGGGGAGGTGTGATCTATGGCATTTCTGTATACAAAAATGGATGATTTACGTGAATATGGATATATTTCTGAGATGCCATCATACATTCCGAACAACTTAAATCCAGCTTTTGAATTGCGTCCATATCAGATTGCAGCATTCGAGAATTTTATTACACATTTTGAAAGCCCTAAATGTCCACGTCCAACGCAGGTGCTATTTCATATGGCAACAGGAAGTGGAAAGACTTTGATTATGGCTGGACTTATGCTTTACCTATATAAAAAAGGCTACAGAAATTTTCTGTTCTTTGTAAACTTGTCAACTATAGTAAAGAAGACAGAAGACAATTTCCTAAATGCTGCATCAAGTAAATATTTATTTGCAGATGAGATTGTGTTAGAGGGAGAACGTATACCGATAAAGAAAGTTAATAATTTTCAATCAACAGATCCAGATGCTATTAATATTTGTTTTTCTACAACTCAAGGTTTGCATACGGATATGTGGTTTACTAAAGAAAATGGCATCTCTTTTGATGATTTTGATGATGTCAAAACTGTGCTTATTTCTGATGAAGCTCATCATTTAAATGTAACAACAAAGAGACCTAGTCAAGAAGAAAAAGAAAACTATCATTCTTGGGAACAGACAGTTAAGAGTATTTTTGGCAGAAATAACGAGAATGTTCTGTTAGAGTTTACTGCTACTTGTGATCTTGCTAATCCTCAGATTCGTGCAGAGTACGAAAATAAAATTATATTTGATTACCCATTACATAAATTCCGTGCGGATCTTTATTCAAAAGAGATTAAAACGCTTCGTTCGGATATGGATATTATGGACAGGGCTATTCAGGCTTTGGTGTTGAGCCAGTATAGATTAAAAGTTTTTCAGGACAATCATTTATCCATCAAACCAGTTGTGTTATTTAAGTCTGCCAAAATTGCAGACAGCAAAGCGTTTATGGCAGCTTTTATAGAGGCTGTGAAAAAGCTTAATGGTTCTACAATAGAGAGAATTTCTGCATTAATTGATAATCCAACAATGCACCAAGCATATGATTATTTTTCAGCTTCGGGAATTACTTTTGATATGCTTGCACAGGAACTTCGCGAGGATTTTTCAGAAGAACATTGTGTATCCGTTAATGATGATAAAGAAGCGGATATGAAACAAATTTTGCTCAATTCTTTGGAAGATGCTTCAAATCCATATAGAGCAATTTTTGAAGTAAAGAAACTGGATGAAGGTTGGGATGTATTAAATCTTTTTGATATAGTGCGTTTGTATGAAACAAGACAGTCAGGTGGTAAATCAATATCTTCTGCAACTGTGTCAGAAGCGCAACTTATAGGGCGTGGTGCTAGATATTGTCCGTTTAAAATAAATGATGAACAGACAAAGTTTCAACGCAAATATGATAATGATGTGGAAAATGAGCTTCGTATTTGTGAGGAGTTGTATTACCATTGTCAAAATGATAGTAGATATATAGGTGAACTACATAATGCACTACGTGAAATAGGTATTGAACCAGATAAAACAATTACAAAGCATTATATTTTGAAGGATGATTTTAAACAGGATGATCTTTATAAAACAGGTTTAATATTTTTGAATGATCGAGTAGTTAAGAGTCGTTCTGAAGTTAAAGAATTACTTCCGTCGATAAGGGATAAAATCTATTCTGTGACGTTAGCAACAGGGCAATCTGGTGAGGATATTATTCTTGATAATGAACAGAGTGTTGCGGTTGATGGTAAGACAAAAACAAAGTTATATACCACTACAATTGGAAAAATTGCAAATATAAATTATGCTATTGTAAATAAGGCGCTTGCGAAAATTCCGGTGTATAAATTTAATACTTTAAAAAGTAGATTTCCAAATTTAAAGTCGACAAGAGAATTTATAACAAGTGGTAGCTATCTAGGAAATATAAAAATTGATATTCGTAGCAAATATGATGTGCCATTGGTGACTATTCTATCAACGGTTGTTACAAGTGTACTCACAAAGATAGCGGCATCTATTTCTACAATTGAGGAAGAATACGAGGGTACTAAGGATTTCCGTGCAGTTAATATACATGATGTTTTCCGGGATAAAGCTGTAAATTATACTAATATTGTGGATGGTGGAATTGGAGTGTCTCAAAATGATGATACCGTGCCGGATACAATGCGTATCGACTTAAAAGGAGAAGATTGGTTTGCATTTACAGATAATTATGGAACATCTGAAGAAAAAGCATTTGTATCTTATTTTCGTGATCATGTAGATGAATTGAAATCTATTTATAGTAAAGTTTATTTAGTGCGTAATGAAAGACAGATGCACATCTATTCATTTGATGGTGGTGAAAGATTTGAGCCTGATTATGTGTTGTTTTTACAGAAGGATAATGCAGACGGATTTGAACAAATGCAAGTGTTCATTGAGCCAAAGGGCACACATCTGTTGGAATCAGATGGTTGGAAGGAAGATTTTCTTCTGCAATTGAAAGAAAATGCAATTCCAATAAAAACATTTGTTGATGATAATAATTATCATATATGGGGCTTTCACTTCTTTAATAGAGATGTGAGAGGAGCTGAATTTAGTGCTGATTTTGAGATGCTACAAAAACCGGAAGATCATTTAAAAGTATTAAATGCTTATGCTAAAGGAATAGTCAATTCAAATTAGTAAAGTTATTTCATATGTGAGTCAAAAAGTGCAGCACCTTTCCGAAAAGGTGAGTCAAAAAGTTGCGTACCTTTTCAAAAGGTGCTCCAAAAAGTGACGCACCTATATAAATATCAGGGGGGGGGTTAGGGGATTTCTTCCCTAACTAGATGCATTTTGAGATGGATATCCAAAATGCGTATCTAGCAAAAGCCACCTAGAGATTTTTTTACAACATCAAAAAATATGCTGTTTTAAGTAAGATATTTGGGAAAAGGTGAGTGTGTCAAGATTTCTGACATTGACTGAGGTAGTGTATCGATAAACGAATGAAAATTTGATAATTAACAGCGGAAGTTTTTTCTCTTTTGAAACCTTGTTATTTTATCCGTGAAGATGTATATTAGGGATAGGAATAACATACCACCCAGTGCGGATGTATTTGATACAGATGGTGGTATTGCGGTATGTGAAGGGAAGGAGGAAAGCTTTGAATAAGGAATTTGAACGCTACTGCACATTCCTGGCTGAGATGATGGAGAAGTACGGAGTACAGGTTATGCGAGACATAGCTACAGCAATCCAGTTTGATCCGGAGACTTGGGAATTTGATGCAGAAGGAAAACGACTACGGTGCGAAGCTTATGCAAGACGATTTATGAAGCAGTATTTAAGGGCAGCATAAGAAACATCGGCATCCTGCGAGAGTGGAATGTGATACATAGAAAGAGCGTTCAAGTTAATAACGAAATTTAAGATTTAAAATAATAATATGATATCAAATAATGTATAATCACTTAATTTGTACAAGGTGCAGGTTAGGTGATTTTTTAATATCAAGGCACAAATACACAACAAAATGAGAAAAAACCTCATTTGCGTGTTGAATTTTAAGAAAAACTGTATATAATAGAAAATAGAAAAGAAGGCGAGGTAGCAATCATGTTAATACAATTTAATTTTAAAAATTTTAAATCTTTCAGAGAAGAGGCTACTTTGGATTTGTCTGCGGCGAAGATGACTGAGTTTTCAGACAGAGTGGTGACTGTTGGCAGTGAGAAGATTTTGCCGGTTGCTGCCATCTATGGTGCAAATGCAAGCGGAAAGTCTAACATATACAATGCTTTTGAATATATGTCTGATTATGTTGCAGATTCTTTTAAGTACGGAGATGAGGAAGAAAAGTTTGAAGAGTTCAGACCGACTCCGTTCTTGTTTGATTCCACATCTGCTGATGCAGAATCCAGCTTTGAGATTTATTTCACATTACCAGGAGATAAGTCGGAGAGAACATATAACTATGGTTTCTGTATCAATAAGGAAGGTGTAACGGAAGAGTGGCTTAATTCCAAGGCGAAGACTGCCAGAAAGTACAGTACAGTATTTTATCGTGGAACTACGGACGAGGAGCTTGATTTATCAGGATTTCCTAAGAGTAGCAGGGATAATATTCAGGTAGCACTGGAAAAGCAGGTACTTATTGTCTCTTTGGGAGCGAAGTTGAAGGTTAATAAGTGTAAGGCGATTAGGGATTGGTTCATTGCAAATGAGTTTGCTGATTTTGGTGATCCTTTTACTAATTTCTTTATGTCACGCAGATTGCCTAAGGGATTTGTGGAAGATAAGAATGTTCAGCAGAAGGTGGTGGAATATTTTGCATCTTTTGATGAGCATATCAAAGATTTCAGAATTGAAAAGGTTCCACAGGAGGGAGAATCTAAGGAAGAAAGATACAAGATTAACGCACTCCATAAGAAGATTGATTCTGATGAAATGGCTGAAATTCCTTTGGGAATGGAGTCTGCTGGAACTTTAAAGATGTTTGCATTATATCCGGAATTGCAGGAAGTATTAGAGAAGGGAAGTGTATTCTTCATTGATGAATTAAATGCTCGTCTGCATCCGTTGCTCGTAAGGAATTTCCTACTAACATTTTTGAATCCGGAAATCAATACAAATCATGCTCAGCTTGTATTTACAACTCATGATACATGGCAGTTGTCTAATCAGTTGTTGCGTCGTGATGAAATCTGGTTTGTAGAAAAGGATGATCGAGGAGTTTCTACACTTTATTCATTGGCTGATTTTGTGGATGAAGATGGCTCCCGTATCCGCAAGGATGAAAGCTATGAGAAGAATTACCTGATTGGAAAGTATGGGGCGATTCCTACCTTAAAGAGCATTGATATATTTAAGGAGGAATAAGTATGGCGAAAAAGGACAGAACGGGTAATAGAAAAACACGAGAGCAGAGAAAACAATTTAAGGCGCCAGAATTAGGCTACTACTTGATTGTTACGGATACAGAAGCTACAGAGCGTTGTTTTTTCACTGGACTTCATCAGACATTGCCGGAAGATGTGAGAAACAAGCTTGTAATAAAGGTGGTAGAGACAAAGACTCGTGCCATGATTGATAAATGTCTGGAACTCACTGCTTACGATGCGCAATATCGTATTCCTTGGATTGTGTTTGATAGAGACCAAGTGCAAGGATTTGATGAGATTATAAAAGAGGCAGAGGATAAAGGAATACAAGTGGGCTGGTCAAATCCGTGTTTTGAGATATGGATGTATGCTTACTTTGGTTCCATGCCGGCAATCCAAGACTCATGGACTTGTTGTTCGGAATTTGGACGAGTATATAAAACCAAGACCGGACAGAAGTATTCCAAGGCTGATGAGCAGATGTATGGAAAACTCTGCAAAGCTGGTGATGAGAAAAAAGCAATTCAGATAGCACAGCAAAAATTGGAGCAGTGTAAACGAGAAGGTAAAACAAAGCCATCAGAGATGTGTCCGTGTACCACGGTGCATGAATTGGTGGAAGAGATTAAGGGAAAAGTAAGATAGTATTTTAATAAACAAATTGAGTAATGGTTCGGAGGTGCACATATGTTACAAGAAGATGGGATTCCTAAAATATTTATTTCATATGCTTGGGGAAGTAGTGATTTAGTACTTGAATTAGCACAAAGATTAGTGTCACATGGAGTAGATGTTGTTTTGGATAAATGGGATTTAAAAGAAGGACAGGATAAATATGCGTTTATGGAAAGATGTGTAAATGATTCTGAAATTACTAAGGTTCTTATTATCTGTGATAAAGCATATGCTCAAAAAGCTAATGAGCGTACTGGTGGGGTAGGAGATGAAACTGTTATTATTTCTAGTGAGATATATGGAAATACGAAGCAGGAAAAGTTTATTCCAATTATTGCTGAAAGAGATGAGGAAGGACAACCTTATGCCCCTACATATATCAAAACAAGAATATACATTGATTTATCGAACCAAGAAACATATGAGGTTGAATATGAAAAACTTCTTAGAAATATTTATGAGAAGCCACAGTTTGTTAAACCTAAATTAGGTAAAAGACCTGAGTGGATAGATGATGCAAAGACAGATTTTTTTCTGATAAAGGATTTGATACGTCAAATTCGTGGAAGTAATACTGATGCTAAGCGCAGAAGTTGTATATCTAGGTTTCAAACAGAGTATATTGCTACCTTGAAGTTATATTATGAAAAAGGGGCGAATTCAGAACGACAATATGAATTGTTTCTGAATACAAAGATTATAAGGGATATATTTTTAGATTTCGTAGAAGTTATTTCTGAAACAGAGTGCAACTATGCAGAAGTATTAGCAGACTATTTTGAAACGATGTATAACCAATTAACTTGTATTAAAACATTTGAACCTAAAGCGGGTTCTGCTTCGGATGATGACTTGGATGTGTTTAGAAATCTTATGTGGGAGTTATTTATTTGTGTGATAGTTTTTATGCGTCATACAAAAGATTACTCAGCTATAAATACAATGTTAACACACACATATTTTTTGGAGACTAGCATATTTGGAGGGGCTATTAAGCAGAACAATTATACTGCATTTAGACATCATAGTCGTGTAGTTGAAGAACGATATAAACCAAGCACAGATATGAAAAATAAATTTACACTTATGGGAGATACAATATGTAACCAAAGAGAAAAATTGCCAATTTTTACAAGTGAAGCTATAGCTGAAGCGGATTTGTTTTTGTATCAAGTATGTAATGCATATGAACTTGCTGAAGATGAAAATAGTTGGCGTGAATCATACTGGTTTCCTACATGTTATGTATATGCTAAAAACGCTCCGATAGAATGGATGAAAATGAAATCTAGACAGTATTGTCAGAAAATGATGGTATTGTTTGGGGTGAGTAGTCTTGAAGAATTAAAGAGTGTTGTTGGAAAATGCGTATATGACAGAGAGATGAAATATTCCGGAAGCTGGAATGCTGCTCCAGCAATATTAAGCTATGTAAAAGTAGAAGAAATAGGTACATTGAATTAAGTTGTCATAGATAAAGAATAGAAACATACAAAAGCGAAAGGTGGAGATTATGATAGAAAAAATAGGATATGATTTAGTGCTTGCTGTTGTCTCTGCAATTTTAGGAGCACTATTTGGAGTTCTGATTCCTAAATTGTTAAAAGATGAAAAGAAAACAACTGACATTCAAGTTGATAAACAACTTGTTTTTTCGCAAATCCATATTGAACAAAAACAATACATAATTAATAATTCGGGAAATCAATGTGTAAATTCTAAGGGTACATACAAAAGTGAAAGTTCATATGGAACTGAGATAGTTGTGGTCTTTCTATTGGTAGCTTTATTTTTGATTTATTGGTTTTTGAAATACGAAAAAATAATTTGTGCAGTTGTTTTAGTATTGTTTGTTTTTTTAGAAGTGGCTTTTCTGGTGGCTGAATACATAATAACAAGAAGATATAGGATTGATAAATCCATTAAATATATATTGCTGTTTAATATTTTGGCGACAATATGTATCCCCATTTTGGTAAGTTTCATAAAAATGCCAATTATGGGTCCGGATTTTGATAAAGAAGCAATGCTTAATAAAATGCAAGAGGAAGGAATATTTACCGCTTTGTTTGATGTAGAAGTATTTGGTTTTTTGTTATATCAAGCAATGGGAGTAATCATTTTAATAGTTTTTATGATATTTACTTTAGTAGGAATGATACATGTTTTATCTATGATTAATTTAGTGTTAAAAAATCGTTTTGGTAAGATGTGGGAGTGGTTTTACATAAAAACAATGGGATTATGCAAGAGTGTAAAGTTTTATATATCATTTGGATTGCTTTTGCTAGTATTAAGTTTTTTGTGTATCTCAGGTGTATTGTCTGCATTAATTATTAGATTATAGGTTATAAAATTGGCAGACATCTGCACTGTCGATTTTTTCTTGAAATAAAGTTGGAACAAATATATAATTGTGTTGGGATAGAAAGATAGGAGGTGTAGAGTGTTGGATGAATATATAGAAGGTGCGAAAGATATTGTGCAATGGATGGCAGACAATGCGGCTTTGTTATCAGTTGCTGCTACTTTACTGCTCTTTTTTCTTAGCAAGAAAAAAGAAAATGGATTGAAAATATATGAAACAAAAAAATCAGAGTATATGAAATTGATTGGTCTATTCGAAAAACTTTTTAGTGGTGTAAAAGACAAGAAAGATATTGCAAAGTCTATGAGCCAAAAAGAATTTTACAATGTTGGTTCTTCATTGGCTATTTTTGGTTCGAAAAAATTATATAAAACTTATTGTTTATACAGGGAGCTTGCTGTTAATGAAAATTGGCAGAAGGTTAAGTATTATGATAAGGATATGTTGATATTTTTATGGGGAGAAATGTATCAAATCATGAGAAAAGAGATTGGTCTGAATACAGCTACACAATATGTTGACGTTCCCGATATAATGTTTTTTATCTTAAATGATATTACAAAACCAGAGTATAGAAAGAAGTATTATCAATTTAAATATAGAAAAATGGTATTTAAAATTTTGATTTTTGCAGCAAAGATAGATGAAGATTTGCCTACAGTGTGGCTGTGGAATTGTATTATAAAGCCGCCAATATTTGTTATTTATTCAATCATACATATGTGTATCAAAAAGGTAATTGTGAATCCTGTGAGATTTGTTATCAGAAAAATAAGGAAAAAGCCAATTGAATTGGAAGAAGGTAATGAACTATGAAAAACAACAAAAATGCTACGTCTACACCCGTGTATCCACCTCCATGCAGGTAGATGGTTACAGTTTAGATGCACAAAAAGATAAATTACATAAATATGCCGACTATCAAGACATGATAATTGCCGGAGAATATTCCGACGAGGGCAAGTCCGGAAAAAGTGTGGAAGGCAGACCTTAGTTTCAACAGATGCTTGCTGACATTGAAATCGGTAAAGATAATGTCGATTTCGTCCTTGTGTTCAAATTATCCCGCTTCGGTCGTAACGCAGCTGATGTATTATCTTCCTTGCAAAGAATGCAGGATTTTGGTGTCAATATCATAAAAATATTTTGATGTTTATTGAAAATTTGAGAATGAAACTTGGATTAAACGATGAATACGATATCCAGTGTGGATACGAGGCAGGATGTCTGGGCTACTCGCTCTATAATCAACTGACAGCCGCGGGAGTCAAATGTGTGATACTTGCACCAACTACTATGCTTACACCGCAAGGTGTGAGAATTAAGACAGATATGCGTGATGCATATATGATTGCCCAGTGTTTGTCATACGGTGGTTATCATGCTGTTTATATTCCGACTGAGGCTGATGATTCGGTAAAAGAATATCTTCGCATGAGAAATGATCATAAACTTGCCTTAAAGAAAATCAAGCAGCAGATCAACGCATTCTGCATCAGACATGGATTTTGCTATGATGGGACAAAATGGACTCTGGCACATCTGAATTGGCTGAAGAAACTAGAAATCACAAATGAACTATATCGAGAAACACTTGACGAATACATGGCATCATACGAAGAACAGGAAGCCAAGATTGAGAGATATGATAAGCGGATCGAGGAAATCGCGGAGCAGACAAAGTATTACGACAAAGTCAAAAAACTGAAATGTTTTCTTGGAATCAAGACGCATACAGCATTGTCATTGATTGTTGAAAACGGAGATTTTGAAAGATTTGCAAAAGGGAACCAGTATGCATCGTATCTTGGACTTGCTCCTGGAGAAAACTCAAGCTCAGACAGCATACACCGCCTTGGAATAACCAAAGCAGGAAACAGTCATTTGGGATAGCTTCTGATAGAGGCATCTGGCGGAATCTGCAAGGGTGCTGTGGGGCACAAATCAAAAGAATTAAGAGCAAGGCAGAATGGTAATACAGCAGAGGTAATTGCGTATGCTGATAAGGCGAATACGAGATTGCGGAGCAGATACTATAAATTCATACGACATGGAAAGAAAAGAAATGTGGCAGTGGCTGCAATAGCAAGAGAACTGGCATGTTTTGTATGGGGCATGATGACAGATAATATCGAAATGAAAGCAGCGTAGAGATGTATCATAGTCATCTGCCAGTCAAGGGTGCAGGCACCGCTGTGGCGGCTAAGCCCTTGACAATCAGCTGTCTATGATAAAAGGGCAGTCAAGCAGAAAAAGAAGCAATGTGCAGCTTTTTCTGCCACAATGTAACAATCTGACAGTATTAGAAAAGAGCTGTGGTCACTGTAAGGTCTGGGTTATCTGCGTCCACTCTATGTGTGCACATGAAACACTGTGATCCACGCTTTTAGATCGTAGAACCCAACGGCGGACCATTAGCCTGTAGGTAACCAATCCACGTATAACAGAGTGGCCAACTGCCGGGGACTGTTAAACTAGGGCTCTTTTCCAATGCTGTCAGGAAAACAAATGTGACTGGAGTTAAGAAATATTTTCTTGAAATTAACTCTTGACAAAAGTCACTTCATAACAGAGTGATACAATCACAAAGTTTAATGGTATCTTGTGATAAATATAAACAACAAAAAGCCGTCAGGTTTTCAACATTGCTGCAGAAGTAAAACACTGGCACGGTGCAGCATATGGAAAATGAAAGAAAATACAGCAAATTAGAACTGTGTTTTTCTCCATTCGTAAATAGAAGTAGAAATAGTGCAATTTTTGCATGATATTATACAAGAAATATGTGGAAATATATCATATTATTGATAATATATGTTATATTAGTATTTAGGGAGGAAAACATGGAAGGTGAAAGAAAAACATTGGCACAACTGTCCGTGCCAATATGCTTAGAAACTTTATTTTATATGCTTTCAGGTATGGTCGATACACTTATGTTATCATCTGTAAGTGACCAGGCTGTGGGGGCTGTCGGAACAGCAAATACATATATCGGTGTTTTTATCATTATGTTCGGGGTAATATCATCTGGTATGGTAGCGGTTATGTCACAAAATATCGGGGCGGGAAGACCTGGAATTGCATATCAGGCCAGACAGCTTGGACTTATATTTAATGCATTGACAGGTATCATGATGTCTGGTATTCTTGCCATTTTTTCTGGTAGAATACTCAAAATAGTAAGTATTGCCCCGGCTTTGCTTGAACCTGCTGAAACATACCTTAAAATTGTTGGAGGTGCAAGTTTTTTAAATGCACTGATTCCTATTTTTTCCAGTTATTTAAGAGTGTTTGGATATACAGAACATTCCTTAATAGGGACGGTTGTTGGTAATGTCATTAATATTATACTCAATTCAGTATTTCTGTTTGTGTTTCACTGGGGAGTAATGGGAGTTGCTGTTGCAACAGTTATTTCAAAGGTTGTGAATCTTATTATTGTAGCAGCGATGGGAGCTGTACTTATAAAAGCAAAGCAAAGTCCTGAGCGTGCACAGCCACGAAAAATACTTGCACAGATTGTTAAAATAGGTTTTCCGTCTGCATTCGAAACAGCACTTTATAATGTAGCAATGACATTTGTGGTACGTTTTATGAACCAGATGGATGCGGACGGAATGAATGTTACAGCACGTTCGTATGCGATGCAGATTGCAAATTTCTCGTATTGTGTAGGCGCTGCGCTTGCGCAGGCTAACGCTATTATGACTGGCTGGAGAATTGGAGCAAAAGAGTTTGAAGAATGTGACAGGGGTACACGAAAAGCGGTGCTATATGGTCTCATAACAGCGACGTGCTTTTCTGTGGCGTTTGCATTATCCGGACATTTTATCGTGCATATATTTACGGATGATACACAGATGATTAATCTTGTAGTAAAGTTACTGATAGTAGATATATTCCTTGAATTTGGAAGGGTGACAAATCTTGTGTATGGTCAGGCATTAAAAACGAGTGGAGATGCAATTTTTCCGGTTATAATGGGTGCGATATTTATGTATCTGTTTGCGGTTGTCGGAACGTATTTTCTTGGAATACATATGGGACTTCAGGCAGTAGGCGCATATATTGCAATGGCAGGTGATGAGTGTGCAAGAGCTGTTGGGATGGTGCTTAGATGGAAAAGCGGAAAATGGAAAAGTAAGAGTCTTGTAGAATTGTAGGAGCGGCTATGTATTTTGAATTAAAGGAAAATAAACCACATGGTACAAAGGACGACCCATTTAGTACTTATCACATAAAGAATAAAGGTCGGTCATTTCAGATACCCGTACATTGGCATGATGAACTTGAAATTATATATGTAAAAAGTGGCTTTCTGACGGTAAGTATATCGGGGGAGAGTTATATTGGAAAAGCCGGGGACGCATTTGTGGTATCGCCGGGAAGTCTGCATCTCATGGGCTCACAAACCGGCACTGTGGATTATTTTACTTTTCTATTTCCGTTAAAATATATATCTTTTTTCACAGATGACATGTTAGACGATAAATTGCTTGAACCGTTAAACAGCGGTTATCTGATGATATGTCCAAGAGTAAAAGATACGGCAAAAGAACTGTGTGAGCAGCTGATTGATATATATATGGCAAAAACGGATGAAAGTGAGTCAAAAATAGCTGCACAGATAAAGACAAAGGTAATTCTTTTACAATTTATTCTTGAAATGTGGGAAAAGGGACTTGTAATAGAAAATGATACAAATGGCAGAAATATTGTGGAAAAAGAGATGGTTTCATATATACAGCAGAACTTTACAGGGAAGATATCCCTAAAGGAATTTGGAGAACAGTTTCATCTTTCAGAAAAATATATATCACGGTATTTCAAGGAACATTTTCATATTACACTGTCGCAATATATTACATATTTACGGTTGGAGCATGCAAAACAGCTGTTACAGGATACCGATATGCCGGTTACGGAGGTAGCCTTGCAGAGTGGGTATCAGAATGTAAGCTATTTTATCAGAAGTTTCAAAAAAGCCTATACAGTTTCACCACTGAAATATAGAAAGTCTGATGAAAACAGCTAAAGCAAAACCGATGGTCCAGTATGAGAAAACCGTACTTTTGTACACAAACGCAGAGAAGAGCAATAGAACTTTTCCCTGCGTTTATTATTATTTCTTGAGTTTCCGTAAAATGTAATTTAAAAATAAATGACTTCTCTTAAAGTGCCAATTTGTAATCCTTTTCAGCAAAAGAATGCACATATAAAGAGAGAAAAAGTAAGACTTACGGGAGGCGAATTTTAATTTTTGAAGTGAAAATGCCATCCGCTCGTCCTGTAGACATTAGTGCATTATCAGAAGCACAGATGAATGCAGAACTAGAGAAAGGATATGCGGATATGCAGGCTGGTCGTACTAGATCAGCAAAATCTGTTTTTGCTGATATCCGCAAGGATTACAGTTTATGATTTATGATATCGAGATTTAAGATCAGGCCGAGATAGACCTTCGTGGAATCTTCGGATACATTGCTTTTGAACTGCAGGCACCAGAAAAAGAAAGAAATTGACCGATATGTATCTCGATGATAAATTTACTAAAGAAGCATACCGGATGTGAGAGACAGATATATGAATCTTTATAAAGCAATTTAGTCGATTAAAAATTGAGGTAACAAGATGAAAGATAACAAGCGTGAAATTAGCATTGTTCGTTCTTCAGCAGCTATCCAGTTCAGAAAGTGGGCAAATCATATAATTGAGGAATATACAGTTAAGGGATTTGATATGGATGATGAGCGGTTAAAAGATTTTGGAACCCTGGCTTGACTTAGCGGCTGTAACTACATATAATGGCTTCGCAACGTAATTTAAAACTTACATTTTGATTACATAGAATAAATTCCGGAGAAGGAAAGAATAAGTGAAATTATAAAGGCTATGGAGGAATATGATAATGTCAAAAGATGAATATTTGATCACAGATACGCCTCTTAAAGCGTTGACAGTTTTTGCAATGCCAATGATTTTGGGCAGTTTTTTTCAGCAAATATACAATATGGCTGACTCTATAATCGTCGGACAATTTGTTGGCTCCTCTGCACTTGCAGCTGTCGGGGCCTGTGCAGCGCTGACCAATGTTTTCATTTGTGTGGCATTGGGGGCAGGTGTCGGTGCCGGTGTGCTCGTGAGTCGCTATTTCGGTGCCAGAGAATATGGAAAAATGAAGACCATCGTGTCAACGTCCTTGTTTAGCTTTTTAATTCTAAGCATAGTCCTTGGTGTTTTTGGCTTTTGCTTTTCCCACTCGATGATGAGGATATTACAAACCCCTGGCGATATACTGAATGATGCAGTGTTATATCTGCGGGTCTATTTTGTGGGCTTTCCATTTCTGTTTATGTATAACATTCTTTCCAACATGTTCACTTCCATTGGTGAATCAAAAATCCCACTGGGACTCTTGGTATTCTCGTCAATCTTAAATATTTTTATGGATATTTGGATGGTGGCCGGACTTGGTCTCGGTGTGTTTGGTGCAGCCCTTGCGACTCTTATAGCACAGGGTATTTCTGCAGTGTTTTCACTTTTTCTGTTCCTCAGCCGGATGCGTCGATATAAAAGTCGCTTTTATTGGTTTGACAGGCAGGATTTATATTCCATGCTTCAAATTGCTGTACCTTCGGTTCTTCAGCAGTCTACAGTGTCTATCGGTATGATGATCGTACAGGCTGTTGTAAATCCTTTCGGTACACAGGCACTTGCGGGGTATGCGGCGACGATGAGGGTAGAGAATGTTTTTTCATTGATTTTTGTATCCATTGGCAATGCGGTTTCCCCATATGTTTCCCAGAATTTTGGTGCAAAGAAAATTGAACGGATCAAAAAAGGATATCACGCTGCACTGGTGTTAGATGTATGTTTTGCAGTTCTTGCTTTTATAGTTATTGAAACATTGCATACTCAGATTTCCTCGCTATTCCTTGGTAAAGATGGAACTGCTTTGGCTTATCAGGTATCCGGGGGTTATATGAGATGGCTCGGTTACTTCTTCATCTTTATGGGAATCAAAATGGCAACCGATGGGGTTCTTCGGGGTCTTGGAATCATGCGTCCGTTCCTTATTGCAAATATGGTGAATCTGGCAATCCGCTTGTCGGTTGCTTTGATTTGTGCACCGCGTTTTGGCATTGTATTTGTCTGGCTTGCTGTACCGGCAGGTTGGTTTGCCAATTTTTTAATATCCTATGTGGCTCTTCGGAGATCATGGCCGACTGATAAAGAGGCGCAATCCCGATAGCCTAAATTAATTTAAAAGGATGAATTTATAGTATGAACGACAAATGTGTTGTATTTAACTGTACGCAGGAGTGTCCGCTACAATGGGGCTACTGTAATGGAAAAGAATCGGGTGCATTACGAGTATTACCATTTGAAAATGACAGAAAATGTGCCGGAGGATTACACCGAAATCTTATTTGTATGCTTAAGGGAGGATGGATGTCTGGAACTTCCGGCAACCACAGTGTCTGCAAGATAAGTGAGAGAGCAATTGTGGAGGTGCTGAAGCATTTTAAGATGCTTCAAGAGAAATAAAAAAATTTTGTTCAATAGGAATTTGTAGGAGAACTACCATTGTGATTAGAAAATTACGAAAAGCAGATGTAAATAGAGTTGCAAAGATATGGTTGGACACTAATATAAAGGCACATTATTTTATATCTGTGCAATATTGGAAAAATAATTTTGAATTAGTGAAAGAACTATTATTACAGACAACTGTCTATGTCTATGAAGATAATCAAGGAATATGGGGCTTTATAGGTCTAAACGATGAATATGTTGAGGGTATTTTTGTTTCTGACGAAATGCAATCGCATGGTATAGGTAAAGCTTTGTTGAATTATGCAAAAGATAAACGGAGTAAATTGCTTTTGAATGTATATCAAAAAAATACAAGAGCAATATCTTTTTATCAAAGAGAAGGATTTGATGTTCAGAATAGTGGTTTAGATGAAGCTACTGGAGAAAAGGAATATGTAATGGCATGGCAGCGGAAATAGAAGTTTAAGTATATAAAATGGATAATGGGAAATGCGGTTTATTGACCGCTGGGGGAAATATTCAATTGTATGCTTATGAAGAAGGATAAATATAAATATACAATAGCAGCTTCGGTAGAAGCTGCTATTGTATGTAATGACAGTAATATGCTGAATATTATTTAGTTCCAGTAGACCCGAATCCTCCATCACCTCGCACTGTATCACTTAATTCCTCAGCCTCAACGAATTCAGCAGTAATATAAGGTGTGAGTACAAGCTGTGCAATTCTGTCGCCAGGTTCAACGGTTACAGGGGATTGTGAATGGTTGTGTAATGCAACCATAAGCTCGCCGCGGTAATCAGAGTCAATAACGCCGACCTTATTGGCTGGGGCAAGACCTTTTTTGCACGCCATACCGCTTCGTGCGTATACAAGACCAACAAGGCCTTCTGGGATTTCCATAGCAATCCCTGTCTTGATGAATTCTGTAGTACCAGCGTTGATTATCACTGGTTCAGTCATTCCGGAATAGAGGTCTGCACCGGCAGAGAATTCTGTGCCATAAGTTGGAACTATTGCATTTGGTGTAAGCTTTTTAAATTTAACTGTCTGTTTCATTGATAATTATTCTCCTTAATATTATTGATATTCAGGTGACTGACTAATACCTAAAATTTTTATATAGATTTTCCACTGATTATTGATATTCTTCAGCAGTAATTACAGTGCCTTCTTTTAAGGACTGCTGTACAAGTATTGTGCGCTGGTTTGATGAACCCTTGAATTTAAGCATCATATCTTTTAATTCTTCAACAAATCTGCCATCTACGCATACGTCAATATATGAAAGCATTTCTCGGGTTTCAGGATATTTGTCATACATTTTATCCATAATATCCTCATCAAAAAGGTAACCGGTAAAGCACCATATATCCTTGGCCGGATAGTTTTCCTTTACAGCCTTTAGAAGCGGAATAAGTCCCCTTTGATTGGCTGGTTCAAATGGTTCGCCGCCAAGCAGTGTAAGACCAGCAATATAATCTGGCTTCATTGAATTAATTATATCAGATATGGTTGCATCAGTAAAAGGTGTACCATAGTTAAAATCCCACGCAATTTCATTAAAGCAGCCTTTGCAGTGGTGTGTACATCCGCTTACAAAAATGCTTGTACGTACTCCAGGACCATTGGCGATGTCGTTATATTTAATTTCAGCGTAGTTCAAAATATTCCTCCTGATTATGTGCCTTATATGTAAATTAATATGTATAATATCATAAATTGGACAAATATAACAGTGGTTAGAAGTGGCAATTAATATTATAATAACAATAGTTAAAGATTTAACGCATAACGTAATAGAAATAGTATAGCAGACACTACATATGTAAAATGCATAACAGAAAAGAGGCTTTATATGGTTGATATATTTTTTGACAAGTTATACAGATATCCAAGAATTAATGAATGTGTTAGCATAGCAGTTCCATTTGCTAAAGGGGAACTATATAATACGGATAATATAAGCATAGTTCAGAATAAGAGAAAATGTATTATCCAGCCAAAGGTTACGGCAGAGTATGATGACGGCAGTATAAAGTATCTTTTTGTCGATTTTATGGCAGATTTACCAGCTAATAAGTTGGCAAAGGCGGTATTGACAACTACTAAACAGGAGTTAGCTAATCTTATAGCAGACGGACAATCAGAGTGTGCTAAGCAAGATGGCACCGTCAGCGTAACACCGGTTAATAATGGCTTTTTAATAAAATGCGGTAGTCTGGAATATGAGGTTGCCAACAATAGCAGTTCAATATTCAGGCAGCTTAATGATTACAGGAAAGTATATACAGATAAGAATTTTGAAGGTCCATATCTTAAGGATAAAGATGGCAATGCTTATAAGCTTAAGATTGGAGAGTGGAAGGTTGTTGAGGCCGGACCAGTTACTGCAAGCGTAGAAGCTGAGTGCAGTAATATTGCAGCAGGGAATATTGAGAACAAAAATATTAAGGCAGTTATTAAAGTCACTGGTTATGCTGGAAAGCCATGGGTTAATATTACATACAGAATTATCAATACATCAGATGATGAGTTAAAGATAAAGTCGCTTGTATTTTATATTAAGAAATCAGAAGATAGCGTAATTACAGAGCAGTTAAAGCCTCTTAAAATTACAGCAGGTAACGATTCAACAGGCTGTGGTGATATCCGTACAGATAATTCGCATAATGATGGTCCTGTATTTATGACAAGGGGTACAACAGAGCTTGATATGCTTGAAAAGAAGGCTGATGTCAATAATATAAGAACCGTTGTTGCAACTTCTAATTATAAGACAAGCTTTATAATTGGTAAGAATGGCGAGGAGGTCAATGAGGTAATTGATGATAAATATCTTGTGAAAGAGGCTAATGAGCATTTTGCAGAGGTATTTTATGGAACATTTATGGCTGATTATACTGATGGTGAAGATGGCTTTAGTGTTACGGTTCATCAGGCACAGCAGAATTATCCTAAGGCAGTGAAGTCGTGCAGGGAAGGTGTGGCTGTTATGCTTGTTCCAGAGAATGTCGGGGAGATTACTATGCAGTCAGGAATGGCAAAAGAACAGCAGTTTATGATACATTTTCATAGTCCTGCTATGAAGCTGTGGGAGATAGACAACAGAAGTCTTATATACCAGATGCCAGACAGACCATATATAGAACCGGAAGTGTTTAAGAGGGCAGGGGTTATGATTGATGTGTTCCCTGTAAAGTATAATGATGATTTTGAGATATCACTTATGGCAAAAGCAGACGGACATTCAAGGTGCTATGGTATGCTTAACTGGGGCGACACGGTAGATCAGGGCTACACTGTTCAGGGACGTGGCGGTGGAAAGCCTGTTTGGAGCAATAATGAATACGATTATCCACATGCGTGTGCACTTATGTATGCAAGAACCGGTGTCAGAAGATTTATGGATTATCTGATTGTGTCAGCAAAGCATTGGATGGATATAGATGTGTGCCATTACAGCAGTAATCCTCTTAGAATTGGCGGACAGTGGGAGCACACGGCAGGACATTGTAAGAATGGTGTTATGGTATGCTCTCACGAGTGGGTCGAGGGTCTGCTTGATTATTACCATTTTACAGGTGATAAGAGAGGTTATGATACAGCCATTGGAATAGGAGAAAATGTATTAAAACTTCTTGAAACGCCTATGTATCAGGTGCCGGGTGAAGCCAATGCAAGGGAAACCGGATGGGCACTAAGAACACTTACAGCCCTTTATGTAGAGACTAATGATAATAAATGGCTAGTAAAATGTGACTGGATAATTGATAATTTTAAGAAGTGGGAAGAAGAATATGGCGACTGGTTATCACCTTACACAGATAATACAGCCATAAGAGTAGGCTTTATGATATCAATAGCGGTAGGAAGCGTTATGAGATATTACAGAATATTCCCAAGAGAAGATATCAGGCAGATGATATTAAGGGCAGTTGATGACCTGACAGAGAACTGTTATATGGATAATGGTTTGTTCTATTATAAGGAGCTTCCAAGTCTTGCAAGAAATGGCAATAATACCCTGCTTCTTGAAGCACTTGCAATAGCCTATGAGCTTACAGGTAATAAACAGTATCTTGAATATGGACTTAATACGTTCAGGAGTGCTGTGAATGAAGTGCCTAAGGGAGCAGTAGGAGTCAAGACTATTATAGATGATGCGGTAATATGTCAGGGCAATTCAGGAAAAGGATTTGCACAGAGTTTCATACCACTTGCAACTTATTATAATGCAATTAGTGAAAATAATATGACATTCTGACAATAATGTGTTAAAATAAATATTATGATGTATGTGTAAGAGGCATAAGATGGCATTTCAGTAATGAAAGATGTCATTTTACTGGGTCGCACAGCACACCGGAAACAGACAGCCATATCAGAAAGAATATACTGATATGGCTGTTTGGGTTAAATAATCATAACACAGAGTAACAGCCTAAGGAGGTTAATTATGAGAATCGGTATAAGAGCACACGATGTGGCATATGCACCACTTAATGAACTTATTCCTAATATACATAATCAGGGATTTCATTGTATGCACATAGCATTAAGCAAGTCTATTAAGGAGTTCAAGCCTGGAGTAGAGACTATGACACCAGGTCTTGCAATGTATATTAAAGAATTATGTGCAGAGAATAAGGTTGATATAGCAGTACTTGGCTGTTACCTTAACCTTTGCAATCCTAATGAGGAGAAGCACAAGGAGATAGTTGAGAAATATAAGGCACATATAAGATTTGCAAGTATACTTGGCTGTGGCGTAGTTGGTACAGAGACAGGTGCTGTCAATGAGGAGTACAAGTATGAGCCAGCTAACCATTCAGAGGAAGCTTTACAGTGCTTTATAGATAATTTAAGACCAATAGTTAAATATGCAGAGCAGTTCGGCGTTATAGTTGCGATTGAACCGGTATGGAAGCATATTGTTAATACAGTTGAGAGAGCAAGAAAGGTTCTTGATGCGATAGACTCACCTAATCTTCAGATTATATTTGATCCAGTCAACCTTTTATATGTGGGTAATATAGATAAGCAGGATGAGATAATTAATCAGGCATTTGATTTATTATTAAAGGATATAGCAGTTGTCCACTGCAAAGATTATGTAGTTGAAGGTGATGAGCTTAAGTCAATAGCGGCGGGAACAGGCGGACTTAATTATCCGCTTCTTCTTAAGAAGATTAAGGAACATAAGCCATATGTTCATTGTACACTTGAGAATACTGTACCAGAAAATGCAGTAGCAACAAGAGAATTTATGGAAAAACTATATTCAGAAGTGTAGGGAGAGATTATATGCCAGAGAATAATATAGAATTAGCAGGCAATACCAATATCAAGACAAGTCAGGTGGACAAGTCGGTTGATACTCCAGCAGATTTTACAAGTCCTGAAGTGCTTTATAATAAGCTTATAGAAACAATCAGGCAGTATCATCCTTCATCAGATTTATCTGATATAGAGAGAGCATATAAAGTGGCTAAGGAGGCACACGAAGGACAGTTTAGAAAGTCTGGAGAGCCATATATTATTCACCCACTGTGTGTTGCCATTATATTAGCAGAGCTTGAACTTGATAAGGAATCTATTATTGCAGGTCTTTTGCACGATGTTGTGGAAGATACAGTTATGACAAGTGAAGATGTTGCTAGGGAATTTGGCGATGAAGTAGCACTTTTGGTAGATGGTGTAACAAAGCTCACACAGCTTAATTACCAGCACGATAAGATTGAGGTTCAGGCTGAGAACTTAAGAAAAATGTTCCTTGCAATGGCAAAGGATATACGAGTTATTATGATAAAGCTTGCCGACAGGCTTCATAATATGCGTACAATGCAGTACCAGTCACCAGCCAAGCAGGTAGAAAAGTCAAGAGAAACTATGGATATATATGCACCTATTGCCCATAGGTTAGGTATATCCAAGATTAAGGTAGAGCTTGATGATTTATCAATGAAGTATCTTATGCCGGATACTTATAATGACCTTGTAAAGCAGGTTGATATTAACAGACCGGGCAGGGAGGCATTTATAAAGAGCATTATCAAAGAAGTAGGCATGCACATTAGCAATGCTGGAATTGAAGCTGAGATAGACGGAAGAGTTAAGCATTTCTTCTCAATATATAGAAAGATGGTTAACCAGAATAAGACACTTGACCAGATATATGATATATTTGCCGTTCGTATAAAGGTTGATACAGTCAAGGATTGTTATGCGGCACTTGGTGTTATTCACGAAATGTATAAGCCAATACCGGGACGTTTTAAAGATTATATAGCAATGCCTAAGTCTAATATGTACCAGTCGCTTCATACAACACTTATTGCTTCTAACGGACAGCCATTCGAGGTACAGATAAGAACTTATGAAATGCACAGAATTGCTGAATATGGTATTGCTGCCCACTGGAAGTATAAAGAAGGCAAGACAGGAGAATCTGATAAGAGTGAGGAAGCTAAGCTTAGCTGGCTAAGACAGATTCTTGAATGGCAGAGAGATATGTCTGATAACAAGGAGTTCTTATCATCAATTAAGAATGACCTTAACCTTTTTTCTGATTCAGTGTACTGTTTCACTCCTACAGGTGATGTTAAGACACTTCCAGCAGGTTCTAATCCAATAGATTTTGCATACAGCATACATAGTGCTGTAGGTAACAAGATGGTTGGTGCAAGGGTCAATGGCAAGCTTGTTAATATTGATTATGAGATTAAGAATGGTGACAGAATTGAGATTATAACATCACAGAATTCCAAAGGACCAAGCCGTGACTGGCTTTCAATGGTTAAGTCAACACAGGCCCGTAACAAGATTAACCAGTGGTTTAAGCAGGAGCTTAAAGAAGACAATATTATAAAGGGCAAGGAACTTATATCTAATTACTGTAAGAGTAAGGGAATTGTTCTTTCTGAGATTAATAAGCCTGAGTTTGTTGAGAAAGCACTAAGAAAATATGGTTACAAAGACTGGAATGCTGTTCTTGCGGCAGTAGGACATGGTGCATTAAAAGAAGGTCAGATTGTCAATAAGCTTAATGAGGAATATCAGAAGACCAAGAAGGCTGAGATAACTGACAAGCAGGTACTTGACAGCATTGTGGCAAGTGAGAGCAAGGAGAAAGAGAAGGAGAAGAAGGGCAAAGGCGGTATTGTTGTAAAAGGAATACATGATGTTGCTGTCCGTTTCTCTAAGTGCTGTAATCCAGTGCCGGGTGATGAGATTGTTGGGTTTGTTACAAGAGGAAGAGGAATATCAATTCACAGAACAGATTGTGTTAATATTCTTAATTTCCCAGCTAATGAAAGAGCAAGGCTTATTGAAGCTGAGTGGGAGCAGACAGAGAATAAAGATGAGAAGTACAGTGCAGAGATTAATATATATGCAGGCAATAGAAAAGGACTTATTGTTGATATTTCACGTCTGTTTACGGAAGCCAATATAGATGTAAGATTTATGAACAGCCGTGTTAATAAGAAACAGCTTGCAACAATCAATCTTGGATTTGTTGTATCTGGTAAGGAAGAGCTTAACAGATTAATTGACAATTTAAGAAAGATTGACGGAGTGACAGATATAGAGAGAGCTACAGGCTGATATTTATAACCGCTGTCGTGCGAAGTTAAGATATTTTATATATTGCTTCGTACGACAGCATTTTTGACACAGGGATTGGAGATTATAATGTATAAAATAGATGTAAGAGTATTAGGAATGGTAGCAACGAATTGTTACCTGCTTTGTAATACAGACACTAAGGAGTGCGTGCTTATAGACCCTGCGGATAATGCTGGAAAGATAAGCGAGATGATAGAGCAGTCTGGCTGTATGTTAAAGGGAATACTTTTAACACACGGACATTTTGACCATATTATGGCAGCAGATGAAGTGAGGGATAAGTATAATGTTAAGGTGTATGCTTCAGCAGAGGAGAAGAATACATTAAGTACACCTCATATTAATCTTGGTGAGGCTTATGGAATGAACCTGTCTGTGAAGGCTGATGTATGGCACAATGACGGTGATATACTTAAGCTTGCAGGATTTGATATTAAGGCAATTCACACACCGGGACATACAGAGGGCGGAACGTGCTATTATATTGGGTCAATCGGCGTGTTATTCTCAGGTGATACACTTTTCTGTGAGTCAGTTGGAAGAACAGATTTCCCAGGCGGAAGTATGAGCGACATTGTGCATTCAATTAAGGACAAGTTAATGGTACTTCCA
This sequence comes from Lachnospira rogosae (ex Hitch et al. 2025), assembly GCF_040096455.1. NCBI lineage: Bacteria > Bacillati > Bacillota > Clostridia > Lachnospirales > Lachnospiraceae > Lachnospira > Lachnospira rogosae (ex Hitch et al. 2025). The sequence goes on from NZ_JBBMER010000004.1 coordinate 257,674, forward strand.
GATGATACCAAGGTGTATACAGGACACGGCGAGGGAACAAGCATAGGATATGAGAGGGTTCATAACCCATATATAGGTGCGTAGGAAAGATGAACAGTATGATATATATTAAAATTGATAACGATACATTTTATGATGATGCAATAGTTCTTGTGCGTTCATTTTACCCAAGAATGGAGGTAAAGGCATATAAGCAGGATACAGTTGCCACAGAAGCTGATAAAGTGATTGATATAACAGTACCTGATATGACAGGACTTAACAAGAGCGAAATGCACGATAAATTCAAGTCATATTTATATGACAGGCTCAGCCAGATGACAGGAAAGACACTGCCCTGGGGTTATCTTACAGGAGTGCGCCCAAGCAAGATTGCATATGTTATGCTTGAAGATGGCGAAGATGAGCAGACTATAAAGAAGCATTTTATGGATAAGCATAAGGCAAGTGAGAAGAAAGCCAGCCTTGCAATAAATGTAGCAAAGAAAGAAATGGACATTCTTAATAAGATAGATTATAAGAATGGTTACAGTTTATATATTGGAATACCATTTTGTCCAAGTATATGCTTGTACTGCTCATTTTCATCATATGCACTTGATGCGTATAAGAATTATGTGGATGATTACCTTGATGCACTTATTAAGGAGATGACCTTTGTAGCCAGGACGATGAAAGGCAGAAGACTTGATACAGTGTATTTTGGCGGTGGAACACCAACAACACTTGGTGCGGCACAGCTTGACAGGCTCATAACGGCTTTAAAGGAGCTTTTTGATATTGACGGCTGTCATGAATTTACAGTTGAAGCAGGACGTCCAGACAGCATAACAAGGGATAAGTTAAAGGTGTTAAAGGCACATAATGTTGGAAGAATATCTATTAATCCGCAGACGATGAACCAGCAGACACTTGACCTTATAGGAAGAAAGCACACTGTAGAGCAGATTAAAAATGTGTATTCTATGGCAAGGGAAGAAGGTTTTAATAATATTAATATGGATATTATTCTTGGACTTGTCGGTGAAGATGTTGATGAGGTGGCTCATACATTATCAGAGATTGAGGCGATGAAGCCTGAGAGCCTTACAGTACATTCTCTTGCAATAAAGAGAGCGGCGGCACTTAATATATGGAGAGATAAATATAAGCAGTTATCTACCAATAATACAGATGAGATAATAAGAATGACAGAGGACACAGCCAAAAGACTGTCAATGGAGCCTTATTATATGTATCGTCAGAAGAATATGGCAGGTAATTTTGAGAATGTCGGTTACTCAGTTGAGGGACTTGAATGTATATATAACATTCTTATTATGGAGGAAAAGCAGACAATAATTGCCTGTGGTGCAGGAGCTTCCAGCAAGGTAGTATTTCATAATGAAGCAGATGATAATCATTCAGTCAGAATTGAGAGAATAGAAAATGTAAAAGACGTTCGTAATTATATTCAAAGAATTGATGAAATGATTGATCGAAAGAAGAAATTCTTTGAGGAAAATAATTTCTAGAAATAATAGTTATTGAAATAACAATTTGAAAGGAATTATTATTTGGTAATAATTTCCTTAGGATAGATAGAATTAAATTATATTTAAAAGAATATAGTGTCCTGAAATCAGGATATACACTTATTATAGAAAATATAGAAATGAGGATAATATGAAGATAGCAGTTGCTTACGAGAATGGAAATGTTTTTGAGCATTTCGGACATTCAAGACAATTTAAGATTTATGAAACAGATGGACAGAACATTGTTAAAGAAGAAGTTATAGAGAGTGAAGGCTCTGGACATTCAGCTATGGCAGGACTTCTTGCAGGTCTTGATATTAATGCTGTTATATGTGGTGGTATCGGTGGTGGTGCTGCCAATGCATTAGGCGAAGCAGGCATAGAAGTATATTCAGGTGTATCAGGCTATGCAGATGAAGCACTAGAGGCATACCTTAATGGAGAATTAATATCAGAGGGTGTTAATTGCAGTCATCATTCACACGAAGAAGAACAGAACTGTGGAGCTGCTGATACAGAAAATGAAAGCTGTGGCTGTGGCTGTGGTTGTGGAAGTGACACAGATGAAGGAGGCTGCAGCTGTGGAAGTAATGAAACATCAGGTTGTGGCGGTTGTTCAGGTTGTGGTGGAGGAGCACCTTTATTTGATGGAGCTAATGTGGGCAAGGTGTGCAGAGTACACTATAAAGGAACATTTAACGATGGAACACAGTTCGATTCATCTTATGACAGAGGAGAACCTCTTGAATTCACCTGTGGTGCAGGTATGATGATACTTGGCTTTGATAAGGCTGTAGCTGATATGAATGTAGGAGATATAATAGATGTACATTTAATGCCAGAAGAAGCTTATGGAGAGAAAGACCCAGATGCAATTATCACAGTTCCAATCAGCGAGCTTGCAGGTTCAGAAGAACTTAAGGTTGATGATATGGTATATCTTCAGAATGTATATGGACAGCCATTTCCAGCTAAGGTAACAGCCTTAACAGAGAATGACATAACATTTGATGCTAACCACGAGATGGCAGGAAAAGAACTTAACTTTAAGATTGAGCTTGTAGAAGTTAAATAAGACTTGAGTAGATTATTAACTTAATAAAATAGATACTAATAGATATTATGGTAGATTTTAATCATCGAACTAGATAGATTATTAAGAATAAATCTCCCTGTAACTTATATCCGGAAGCAAAGGCTTAGGAAAGATATAAGTTACAGGGAGATTTTATCAGCTTCAAATATTATTATATATAAATGGTTTATTGTTCTAATCTTTACTTGTGAAATGTTTAGAGCTTATTTATTAAAATATATTGACCTATTCTTAATATTAAATATTGAGAATTATTTTAATATGGAATTATTCTTCCTCATCAATTATTCGTCTTGCAACATATACACCACTTGCAGAAGCGTGTGATAATGAATGTGTAACGCCGCTTCCGTCACCGATTATGTAAAGACCTTTGTACTTGGTTTCAAGGTTGTTATCAATCTCAACTTCCATATTGTAGAATTTGACCTCAACACCATATAAAAGAGTGTCGTCATTGGCAGTACCCGGAGCAATCTTATCAAGAGCGTAAATCATCTCTATTATTCCATCAAGTATACGCTTAGGTAGAACAAGGCTTAAATCGCCGGGAGTAGCAGAAAGAGTAGGTCTTACAAGTCCTTCTTCAATTCTTTTATCTGTGCTTCGTCTGCCTCGTATAAGGTCACCGAATCTTTGGACAATTACACCGCCTCCAAGCATATTAGAAAGACGTGCAATACTTTCACCATATCCGTTGCTGTCCTTGAAAGGTTCAGAAAAGTGCTTTGCAACAAGCAGGGCAAAGTTAGTATTTTCAGTCTGTTTATCACTGCCTTCATAGCTGTGTCCATTAACAGTTACAATGCCGTTCGTATTCTCATTAACAACGATACCGTTAGGATTCATACAGAAGGTGCGGACTAAATCCTCAAACTTTTCAGTCCTGTATACAATCTTACTTTCGTATAATTCATCTGTAAGATGTGCAAATATAACAGCAGGAAGCTCAACTCTTACGCCGATATCAACACGGTTTGATTTGGTTGGAATATCTAAGTCCTGACAGACTTTTTCAATCCATTTGCTTCCGCTTCTTCCAACTGACACAATACATTTGTTGCAGTCCATATAGGTATTTTTGTAATATATCCGGTAATTATTATCAATTATTTCAATATTAGTAACAGGAGTATTAAAGTAGAAATCAATATGCTCCTTCATTTCATTGTACATATTTTCAAGGACAATATAGTTAATATCAGTTCCAAGATGTCTTACAGAAGCATCAAGAAGCTTTAATTTGTTCTGCATACATAAAGTCTTGAATTTGGTACCGGCAGTTGAGTACATATGCGTATCCTCACCGCCGTGGGAAGTATTGATGGTATCAACATATTTCATAAGGCCGATAGCTTCTTCCTTGCCGATATATTCGTAAAGAGTACCACCAAAGTCATTAGTAATGTTGTATTTGCCATCAGAAAATGCTCCGGCACCGCCAAAGCCATTCATAATGGCACAGGTTGGGCATTTGATACAGGATTTGATATTTTTCCCGTCAATTGGACATTTTCGTTTCTCCAAAGTATTGCCTTCTTCAAATACGGCAACCTTTAGATCAGGAGCTTTCTTCATAAGCTCATAAGCAGAGAATATTCCGCCCGGACCAGCACCTATAATTATTACATCATATTTCATAAAATATTCACCCCACAATCGTTAATCGTCCTAAGTATTATATTATAAAAGCAGGATTATTAACAAGCAAAACAATTAAGATATGAATATTAATCTTGAAAATGTTGTAAATACAATGTATTAATGCGGAATGAAGATGTTACAATCCAGACATACTAATAATCCACATACAGATAAGTGTAATTGTGGTCTTACAAGATATACAGGTAAGAGTGACTGTAAGCTTACAAGATAATAAAGCAGATTATAATATGATGCACATATAAGCATAACAGCCAGCTTATATATAAAGCTGATAAATTACCAGCAGATAGATTGAAAAATATAATAAAAATAATGGAGGAATTATATGAACAGGGCAGAACAGATTAAAGGCTATCTTAAAAGACTTGGTGATGGTGAAAGTCTTGAGAATGTTAAGAAAGATTTTGTTAAGGAATTCAATGATGTCAATCCAATAGAGATTATGGAAGCGGAGCAGGCGTTGATAGCAGAGGGAACACCTATATCAGAGGTTTCAAAGCTGTGTGATGTTCACTCAGCATTATTTCACGGTGCGACTAAGGAAGAAAGAATAGCCAAAGCGGAAAATGAAATATCAGAGATGAAAAAGTACTATGATGACACAATGAAAGGTATGACTAAGAGTGCCATTGCAGATATGCGTAAAGACAGAGAAAGCATTTTTAATAAACTGGCTATGATAAGCGGCCACCCATTAAATACTTTTGTGAAAGAAAATAAGGCAATCCAGCAGGTTATTGATGATATTAAAGAAAATATTACAAGCGGACATATTGATATAAAGGCACTGAAAGAGAAGATATATAAGCTCAGGGAGTTATCTATTCATTATGCCAAGAAAGGGGATTTGTTATATCCGGTGCTTAATGTACGATATAAAATCAGCGGACCTTCGGCGGTTATGTGGACAGTTGATGATGAGATAAGAGATGAGCTGTCAGACATAGCAAAGCAGTTAAATTACATGGACGGTAATAACAGTAGCAAAGCAGACAATAATAACAGTGCGGATAACAATAATGGTAAAAGTCTGGACGGTAAATTAATTGAAAGAATAGAAAATGTTATAAAGAGGGCAGAGGAGATGATATATAAGGAAGATAATATATTGTATCCTAACTGTGCCGCTAATTTTACGGAAGCTGAGTGGATTGGAATATATCACGATTCCAAAGATTATGCCGTGTGCCTTGATACAGTATCAGACAGATGGGAGAAAGCAGAAGAAGTAGAAAATGTGTATAAACCTGAAGTGTCAGAACAATCTGATAAGAAAGAAGATGTTCAGAATGAGTTATATATGGCAGGCGGACATATGACACTTTCGCAGCTTGAGGCACTGCTTAATGCAATACCAATGGAGATAACATTTGTTGATGAAGATAATATCAACAGATATTTTAATGAAGGGTCAAAGGTATTTAAAAGACCTGTTATGGCAATTGACAGGGAGGTATTCTCGTGCCACCCACCAAAGATTGAGGCAAAGGTCAGAAGAATTATAGAAGAATTCAGGATAGGAACACTTGATGAAGTACCTGTCTGGATGGATAAACAAGGAAGGACTATGCTTGTTAAATATATTGCGGTAAGGGACAAGCAGGGAAATTATGTTGGAACTCTTGAGGTGGTTCAGGATATGGAATTTGCTAAAGAACATTTTGCAAAGCTTAAATAAACGTGTATACAAGGTTTCTCTTTAAATATAGCCGATAAGGACATTGACATTTCTTTCACATAAAAATATAATATAATATTGTCTGAATGGAATTGATTCAGCATTAAGTATATTGATATGGTAGAATTATGAAGAATAACAATAATGAACTCATTGATTATATGATTAATGATTTTAAAAGTGGAATTAAGCACGGAGTGCTTGTTGCCAATCTGACATATGAGCTTGCACAGATGTGTGGTTTGTCTAAAGATGAGGCATACGAATTAAAGATTGCTGCGATGGTTCACGATGTTGGAAAGTTAAAGCTTTCAGAATATCTGTATGGAAGAACCGATGAGGCACTTCCGGAAGATGAGAAGCAGTATATGAGTATGCACTCAAAGATAAGCCATGATCTATTGAAAAAATACGATTATTCAGATAATATAATGGATGTCGTTCTTTCACATCATGAATGTTTTGATGGAAGCGGATATCCTAATGGGCTTGTTGGTGAGCAGATACCATTAGGAGCAAGAATATTAAAGGTTGCAGATGAATTTGCGGCACTTATATCAGACAGACCATATAGGAAAGCATTTGATATAGACACTGCTGTTACAATTATGATAGATGAGATTAAGAATATGGATATCAGAGTATTCCTTTTATTCCAGAGGCTTATTCACGAAGATTCGACTATAGAATTGATTAATAATAGCAGATTAGATATTGATGATTTGGATATAAGTGATATACTAAAAATCAGTCAGGATTAGGAGTAACCTAATTATGCCTTAGGGCAAATAAAACAGGCTGTTAATACAGCTAAGAAGAATGAGGTAATTAACTATGGCAGAGTCAATGGTTGGCTTAAAGAGAACACACAGATGCACAGAAGTTTCAAGTGCAGATATTGGCAGTACAGTTACAGTTATGGGCTGGGTTGCTAAAAGACGTAATCTTGGTTCACTTATATTTGTGGATTTAAGAGACAGAAGCGGTCTTTTACAGATTCTTTTTGATGAGAATATTATCGGCAAAGAAGGATTTGACAAGGCATATACATTAAGAAATGAATTCGTAATAGCTGTAGTAGGTAAGGTTATTAAGAGAAGTGGAGCAGTTAATGACAATCTTAAGACCGGTGATATTGAGATTGCGGCTGAATCATTAAGAATACTTTCTGAGTCAGAGACACCTCCATTTCCAATTGAGGATAATATTAATACTAAAGAAGATATAAGACTTAAATATAGATGCCTTGATCTTAGACGTCCTGATATTCAGTCTAATATCATTATGAGAAGCAAGGTTGCCACTCTTACAAGAGCATTTCTTGCTAATGAAGGTTTCCTTGAAATAGAGACACCTATGCTTACTAAGTCAACTCCGGAAGGAGCAAGAGATTATCTTGTGCCAAGCAGGGTTCATCCAGGAAAATTCTATGCACTTCCACAGTCACCACAGCTCTTTAAGCAGATGCTTATGTGCTCTGGATATGACAGATATATGCAGATTGCAAGATGTTTCAGAGATGAAGATTTAAGAGCTGACAGACAGCCGGAATTCACTCAGATAGATATGGAATTGTCATTTGTTGACGTTGATGATGTAATTGATGTTAATGAAAGACTTTTAGCATATCTTTTCAAAGAGGTATTAGATATTGATGTACAGCTTCCAATCCAGCGTATGACATGGCAGGAAGCTATGGATAGATTTGGTTCTGATAAGCCAGATTTAAGATTTGGTATGGAACTTAAGAATGTTACAGACATAGTAAAGAACTGTGGTTTCGGCGTATTTACAGGGGCTATCGAGAATGGTGGAACTGTAAGAGGTATTAATGCCAATGGACAGGGAAGTATGCCTCGTAAGAAGATTGATGCACTTGTCGACTTTGCAAAGGGATATGGTGCAAAGGGTCTTGCTTATATAGCTATTCACGAAGATGGTTCACTTAAGTCTTCATTCTCTAAGTTTATGACTGAGGATGAGATGAACGCACTTGTTGAGGCTATGGAAGGTAAGCCGGGTGACCTTCTTTTATTTGCTGCTGACCGCAATAAGATTGTATGGAATGTACTTGGAGCATTAAGAGTTGAACTTGCTGGACAGATGGGACTTCTTGATAAGAATGATTATAAGTTCCTCTGGGTAACAGAATTCCCACAGTTTGAGTGGTCAGATGAAGAAGAGAGATTCGTAGCTATGCATCATCCATTTACTATGCCTATGGATGAGGATCTTGATAAGCTTGAGTCAGACCCAGGTTCAGTACGTGCCAAGGCTTATGATATTGTACTTAACGGTACAGAGATAGGTGGTGGTTCAGTAAGAATCCATCAGGCTGATGTACAGTCAAGAATGTTTAAGGCACTTGGTCTTACAGATGAAGTTGCTAACGAGAAGTTTGGCTTCTTACTTGATGCATTCAAGTATGGAGTACCACCACACGCAGGACTTGCATATGGTCTTGACAGACTTGTTATGCTTATGGCTAAGAGAGATTCAATAAGGGACGTTATAGCTTTCCCTAAGGTTAAGGATGCTACATGTCTTCTTACTAATGCACCGGATGTTGTTGATGCAAAACAGCTTGAAGATTTATCTATCAGAATTACAGAGTCAGAACAGGAATAATATTTTAAGAGCATTTGAAAGTATTTAATGGATATTTTCAAATGCTTTTTTTAACTATATTTTTAGACAATACTTTGTTAAATCTGGATAAAAATAATGGCTTTATCAGCTTTTTTTTAGCAAAAACATTGCATTTGAATAATCATGGGTATATACTTATTTTTATAAATCTTGGCAAAACTATAACAAAAGACGGGAGAGAAATTATGACAGAGAATCAGTATATAAGGGCAAACAGGACTGTTTTATTTACAGTTCTCATAGTATTTGGTTATATTGCGCTGACCCTGATGGCAGCATTAGGAGTGGGTGACGGACATAACAAAGGAAAGATTTTAATACAGTTTGTTGTGGCACTTGCGGTAATTATTGTATCAGTAGCTGCTTATATTTTAAGGAAGAAGACCAAAGTGTGTGAATTAACGATTGCGGTATCAATGGCATTTGGATATGTTGTTATTATACTGCTTAATTCAACTGATGGTGTATGGACATATGTACTTCCTTTGATTATGGCTTCGATGGTATATCTTAATGAAAAACTAATATTGTGGGCTGATGGCGTTGCGATAGCTGGTAATGTCATAAGACTTATTATGGATTATAATATGTATAATGGAGTGGCTATGGCAAGCAGGGTTCTTGCTATATTAGTATTGGTTATTGTTACATGTATATCTCTTAGTGTAACAAAGCTGCTTAAGCAGTTTTTTGCAGAGAATATGAATAAGATAGAGGCAGCAGCAGTTATACAGAAAGAGAATAACGAGAAGATGGTTGCTGTAGCTGATAATATAACCAGACATTTCGGACAGGCTATGGATATGCTTGATGAGTTAGAAAAGAGCATAGATATAAACCACAATTCAATGAAAGATATAGCAGAAAGCACAGAAAGCACAGCAGAAGCCATACAAAGACAGGCCACTATGTGTGCAGAGATTCAAGAAAACACTGATATTGCTGAAAAAGAGATAAGCGAGATGGTTGAGGCTTCACACAGAACAGATGAGACTGTTAATGATAGTAAGGCTATAGTAGTTGAACTTAAGGAACAGGCACAGAATGTACATGATGCAAGCAATATAATCGTAGATGTGATTAACAGTCTTACAGAAAAGGTTGATGATGTACAGGGATTTATTGGTTCTATCGTAGAGATTTCAAGCCAGACTAACCTTCTTGCATTAAATGCTTCAATAGAAGCAGCAAGAGCAGGAGAAGCCGGAAAGGGCTTCGCAGTAGTAGCCGAAGAGATAAGACAGCTCTCAGAACAGACTAAGAATGCATCTTCAAGCATAACAGATATAATCAATAATCTTTATGAAGATACGAAGAAAGCTAATGAGAGCATAAAAGCGTCAGTTGAGTCAGTTAATAAGCAGAATGAACTTATTGATAATACAAGAGTGACTTTTGAGGACGTAGGAAAAACAGTTGACAATCTTATGAACAATATAGATTCTGCAGAGCAGAGCATTAACAAGATACTGGATTCAACTTCTGTTATTTCTGATAATATTTCACATTTATCAGCAACAGGAGAAGAGGTAGCAGCTGCTTCAACTGAAGGCCTAAAAGTATCTGACACAACAGTTGAAAGTATGAAGAACTGTAAGAATATATTACATAACATATATCTTCTTGCAGAGGATTTAAAGAGTTCAGTAGATAACTAAATGGATTGTAAGAGATTAAGCAGATTACAATGTATTGCAAGACTAGCAGTTGATTATTATAAGTTGTAATTAATAATATAATCAGGATGGTTTTGCAGGGTTATTAATATTTATAAGACAACAGTATGTTTATTATAAGGAGTGCAAATGACATTTTATGTCTGCATTATTTATAAAAGACAGCTGTTGTTTTTTTATGTAATAGGGAATTTCGATAGAATTTCCTATACATAAAAGGTGCTATGTGCCGATGATGCACACTTGCACGAAGATGTAGGTTGTCGCAAGCGACAGTGCTTAGTGTGAGAAGGTGCTTCATATATTTTATTTATATAGGAATATTTTATGCTTGACTTGAAGTTAACTCTAAATGCTATTATCAAAATGTAGAGTTAATAATCAGGTTTAATTAATAATTATATGAGGTGATTAATTATGAGAAGAAATAATATTAGAAAAACAGAGGCACTTATAATGGCATTTGCATTATCAGCAAGCCTGTTGTTAACAGGTTGTGGCAATAGTACAGGTAGTAAGAATACAGCTTCTAATAATGCAAGCATTGTAAGCAGTAGTAACAGCGTAGACAATAATAATGGCAGTAGTGGTAACAAAAACACTAATGGTGACAGTGTTAATGAAAATAATAGTACAACAGACGAAGCTGGAGTTAATCACGATTATCCGGTAATGTTGTTCTCTTATGATAAAAATGATACTAATTATGAAGAACCAGAAGCGTTTAATTCAGAACATCTTGGCGGCAATTATGGTGAGATTGAGAAGATAGAATATTATTCTCCAACTACTAATGCTGCAAGAAATGCCAATGTGTATCTTCCATATGGATATGATAAGAGTAAAAGCTATCCTGTAGTATATCTTCTTCACGGAATGAGTGGAACATATGAAGATTACAGGGTTCTTGGTGCAAGACCAACAGCACAGAATATTGTGTATGAATACAACCGCAACGATATGATATTAGTAAGCTTTACTGTATTTACGGATGTTGACGGAAAGCAGGAATCTGATTATGGATTTTCGGATTTAACTGCAAGATATGATGCCTGTGAAAATGATGTGATTAATGCTCTTATTCCATATATTAATTCGCATTATTCAACTAAGATAGGCAGGGAATACACAGGAATTGCGGGATATTCATTAGGTGGACGGGAAGCTCTTTATTTATGCTTTGCACACCCTGATATATTTGGGTATGTAGGTGCATTTGAGCCTGTTGGAGGAGTCGTTAATACAGGAAGCGGTGAAACATTATATGGCAACAGGGGATATCTTCTTCCTGAGCTTGTTAAGGAAAGTGGGGAAGCACCACTTCTTACACTTATAGTAACAGGTGATGAAGATCCATATTGCAGGGTATCATCAGAGAATTATTCAAGATATATGACAGAACATTCAATTGACCATATATTCTATTACAGACACGGCGGACACGAGGCAGGTGTATGGAATAATGGCTTATATAACTTTCTAAGGCGGATATTCTAATGAAGATTGTATTAAATAACTTAATTATTGTACAAATGTATAATTATACATTGACTTATTGCTAAATAATCTATAAAATTAATAGCTATACAGGTTGTATAACTACAACTATAGAAAATGGAGGTTGTAATATGTATTCATTTGATGAAGTATTGAACTATGATCCAGAATTAGCTAAAGCTATGGATGATGAATTAGCAAGACAGAGAAGCCATATTGAATTAATAGCTTCTGAGAACCTTGTAAGTAAAGCTGTTATGGCAGCTATGGGAAGCCCTCTTACTAACAAGTATGCAGAAGGATATCCTGGAAAGAGATATTATGGTGGCTGCGAATATGTAGATGTTGTTGAAACACTTGCAATTGAGAGAGCTAAGAAGTTATTTGGTTGTGAATATGCCAATGTTCAGCCACATTCAGGCGCACAGGCTAACTTAGCAGCATTCTTTGCTATGGTAGAACCAGGTGACACTGTTATGGGTATGAGCCTTGACTGTGGTGGACACCTTTCACATGGTTCACCAGTTAATATCTCTGGTAAATATTTTAATATAGTTCCTTATGGTGTTACAGCCGAAGGTTTTATAGATTATGATGAAGTATTAAGAATAGCTAAGGAATGTAAGCCTAAGATGATTATTGCTGGTGCATCTGCATATGCAAGAGTCATCGACTTCAAGAAGTTCAGAGAGATAGCTGACGAAGTTGGTGCTTATCTTATGGTAGATATGGCTCATATCGCTGGTCTTGTAGCGGGTGGAGAACATCCAAGCCCAATTCCTTATGCTGATGTAGTTACAACTACAACACATAAGACATTAAGAGGACCAAGAGGTGGTATGATTCTTTCATCAGCAGAAGCTGCTGAGAAGTTCAAGTTTAACAAGTCTGTATTTCCAGGAATTCAGGGTGGTCCACTTATGCACGTTATTGCTGGTAAGGCAGTATGCTTAAAGGAAGCTCTTGATCCAAGCTTTAAGACTTATGCTAAGAATATTGTTGACAATGCACAGGCTCTTTGCTCAGGTCTTATGAACAGAGGATTTGATATCGTATCTGGTGGTACAGATAATCACCTTATGCTTGTTAATCTTTTAAGCAAGAATAAGACTGGTAAGGAAGTAGAAAAGCTTCTTGATGCAGCTAACATTACTTGTAACAAGAATACTATTCCTAACGATCCAGCTTCACCTTTCGTAACAAGTGGTATCAGACTTGGTACAGCAGCAGTTACAACAAGAGGCTTCAACACAGCAGATATGGATGTAGTAGCAGAAGCTATTGCTTTACTTGTAGATGACGTTGATGCTAATCAGGCTAAGGCTATGGCTATGGTTAAGGAACTTACAGACAAGTATCCTCTTTATGAATAATGCTGGAATATATAAGAAATGAACTTCTGGGGATGACTGATAAAGGAGAATATGCAGCATTTACATCCTCACTTATTCCTGGCTGCGATAATATAATAGGAATAAGACAACCGGTATTAAAGCAATATGCAAAACAGCTGATAAAGGAGAATAAGGATTTCCGGCAGCTGCTTAGTGAACCGGATATTTATCAGGAAGAAACACTGCTTAGAAGCTACATAATAGGAATGGGAACAGCGAAGGAGAAAGACTTTAAGAAGGCTTTAAAAGACTTCAACACATTCGTTCCTCTTGTGAACAACTGGGCTGTAAACGACAGCTTCTGTGTAGAATTCAGGGTTATGGATATGTTTCGGGACGAGTTTCTGCCATACATAAAGGAATGTATAGAATCGTTTGATGAATACAGGGCAAGAGTAGGGCTTATAATGCTGTTAGACCACTATTTAAAGGTTGATATGCATGGCATGAAAAGACCGAGAATGAAAAAGGTTACTATTAAAGATATAGAAAGCACAGATGAAATAAATTGTGCTAATGGTTTATATCTTGATGATATATTTTCACTTGTAAACAGGGATTTTTCGGCCTATGGATATTATACACAGATGGCAGCAGGCTGGCTTCTTGCGGAATGTTTTGTTACATTTCCAAAAAGAACGTGGGAATATCTTACAGATACCGACTGCTTAAAGTTAGATAAGTTGTCATATCAGAAGGCGGTACGAAAGATATGTGAATCGCTCACGCCGGATAAAGAAGTTAAACTAAAAGTTAAAAAGGATCTGAAGCAGATGTAATAATCTGTTTCAGGTCTTTTTTTATTGCTTTAGTATATTTTAATAATTTGAATATCAAAATAACCTTGACAAACACATAAGTTTTGTAGTATAAAAATAATGTTTGAAAATCAAAGTAAGATAATCAAATTGTTAGTAAGTCAAATAAATAAGGACAAAAAGTATGATAAGAACAAGAATCATAGGAACAGGAAGCTATGTTCCACCAGATATATTGACTAACGATAATCTGTCAGAAATGGTAGATACGAGTGATGAGTGGATAAGGACAAGAACTGGTATATGTAACAGACATATAGCAAAAGATATGGATAATGCTGATATGGCATATAACGCTGCAAGAAATGCAGTAGAGGATGCACGTATTGAAGCTTCTAAGATTGGTCTGATTATAGTTGCAACGTCAACTCCTGATTATGCTTTTCCTAATCAGGCATCACTTGTACAGGCAAAGCTTAAAGCAGTAAATGCTATGTGTTTTGATGTAAGTGCAGCATGTTCAGGTTTTATTACAGCCCTGGATATTGCAGCTTCAATGTTAAAGGCAGGTTCGTATAAATATGCACTTGTTATTGGTTCAGAAAAAATGTCAGAAATAGTTAACTGGAAAGACAGAAGTGTGTGTGTGCTTTTTGGAGATGGTGCTGGTGCAGTGGTTCTTAAAGCAGTTGATAACAACACAGAAGATGTTACAGGTGCCTTAGTTGGTCATGAAAGAGGAATTATTGACAGCAATATCTACAATGATGGAACAGGTGCATCTGTTTTAACAGGTGGCAGAAGATTTTCTGATTCATGCAGCACAGATATATTTATACATATGGATGGACAGGAAGTGTTTAAATTCGCCGTAAAGAGTGTTCCTACAGCTATAGAAACACTTTTACATAATAATAATATGGATATTAATGAAGTTGATAAGTTCATATTGCATCAGGCTAATGTACGTATTATAGAGAGTGTAGCTAAAAGACTTAAGGCTGATAAAGATAAGTTTCCAGTCAATCTGAATGAATATGGAAATACATCATCAGCAAGCATTCCTATTCTGCTTGATGAGTTAAACAGGAATGGAAGCTTAAAACAGGGAGAGAAGCTTGTACTTGCCGGTTTTGGTGCAGGATTAAGCTGGGGAAGTATTCTGCTTGTATGGTAGCACGGTTAAAGATGCTAAGCTTATTATATAGATATTTGCAGACTGCTTACTAAAAGATATCAGGCAGCCGGATAAGCGGCATTTTAACATATATAAGATGTTTATGGCAAAAGCTTTGCCATAGATATCAAAGTTGTGGGCTTTTGACCCCGACAACATATAATAAAAAATAATAAGAATTAAGGAGATTTAACATTATGTTTGAAAAAGTAAGAGAATTAGTTGCAGCACAGTTAGGTATAGATGAGGCAGTTATTAAGCCTGAGTCTAATTTCAAGGAAGATCTTAAGGCAGATTCACTTGATCTTTTTGAACTTGTTATGTCACTTGAGGATGAGTGTTCAGTAACTATTCCATCTGAGGAGCTTGAAAAGATTCTTACAGTACAGGATGTTGTTGATTATATCGAGGCTAACCAGAAATAGTTATAAATGTCAGGAAGGAAGATAAGTTATGAAAACTCGTGTAACAGAGCTTCTTAATATAGAATATCCTGTTATACAGGGCGGTATGGCATGGGTTGCAGATGCTAATCTGGCAGCCCACGTCAGCAAAGCCGGTGGAATGGGATTTATTGGAGCAGCTAATGCGCCGGCAGAATGGGTTAAAGAACAGATACATATTGCAAGAAAGATAACAGATAAGCCAGTTGGTGTTAATATTATGCTTTTAAGTGATTATGCAGATGAGATAGCACAGCTTGTTATTGATGAGCATATAGAAGCAGTAACAACAGGTGCAGGCAATCCAAGCAAATATATGAAGGCCTGGAAGGAAGCTGGAATAAGGGTTATTCCTGTTGTGGCATCAGTTGCACTTGCAAGAATGATGGAACGTGCCGGAGCAGATGCAGTTGTAGCAGAGGGCATGGAATCAGGTGGACATATCGGCGAGGAAACGACCATGACACTTGTACCACAGGTTGTTGATGCAGTTAATATTCCTGTTATAGCAGCTGGCGGAATAGGTGATGGCAGAGGTGTATGTGCGGCATTTATGCTTGGTGCAGAGGCTGTACAGATGGGAACAAGATTCGTTGTGGCTAAGGAGTCAAATGTCCATCAGAATTATAAGGACAGAGTTATAGCTGCCAAGGATATAGATTCAGTAGTAACTGGCAGAAGTACAGGTCATCCAGTAAGGTCACTTAGAAACAGCATGACAAGAGAGTATCTTGATATGGAAAAAGAAGGCGTTGAGTTTGAAAAGCTTGAAAGACTTACTCTTGGAACACTAAGAAAGGCTGTTGTGGATGGTGATGTCAAGCAGGGAACTGTAATGGCAGGTCAGATAGCAGGTCTTGTCAATAAGGAACAGACATGTGAAGAGATTATTAAGGAGCTTATGAAGGAAGTCTCTGAGGTATATAATTCACATAATAAGCTGGCATAAAACAGTGTATGGAAATGAGGATTTAAAAGGTATGGGAAAAACAGTTGTAATGTTTCCAGGACAGGGAAGCCAGCGTACTGGAATGGGAAGAGAAAGCTATAATAGCTGCACTTCATCAGTAAAGTGCTTTAAGAAGGCTGGTGAACTGACAGGTATCAATATGGAGCATTTAATATTTGAAGAAAATGATCTTCTTGATAAAACCGAGTATACACAGATTGCGTTATATGTAACAGAAATCGCCCAGCTTGCTGATATGGTTGAGCAGGGCCTTACGTATGATGCAGCTATTGGACTTTCATTAGGTGAATATAGTGCACTTACTGCAAGTGGTGCGCTATCTTATGAAGATGGTGTAAGACTTGTAAGAAACCGTGGAATATATATGGAACAGGAGGTTCCGGCTGGTATAGGCGCCATGGCTGCAGTTATCGGGCTTACATCAGATGAGGTTGACAGTGTACTTGCTAAATATAACAAGGATAAAAGTGGGAACACAGAGTCTGATAATGATATGTATCCTGATACAGTTTCCGCAGCTAATTACAACTGCCCTGGCCAGATAGTAATATCAGGTAAAAAGGAATGTGTACAGGAGGCTATGGAAGTGCTTAAGGAAGCAGGAGCAAGAAGAACACTCCTTCTTAATGTAAGTGGACCGTTTCATTCAAAGCTTCTTAAGGGCGCAGGTGATAAGCTTATGAAGGATCTTGAAAAAGTTACTTTTGATAAAGTGAAGTATCCTTATGTGGCAAACTGTACAGCTGAGTATGTGGATGAGAATACATCCAGTGGATATATAAAAGAACTTCTTTCAAAGCAGGTATATAGTTCAGTACGTTTTGAACAGTCAGTCAGAAAAATGATAGCCGATGGTTATGATACATTTGTTGAGGTGGGACCAGGAAAGACTTTATCTGGCTTTGTTAAAAAGATAGCTAAGAGCATGGAAAAGGAAGTAGTTATAAAATAACAGGCAATAAATGCAGACAAGATATTGGTAAGGCTTTAGCAATATTGTATCGATGAAAGGCAGTGTGTTATGTGTATGGATAATTGTATAAAAAGATATGAAAACAAGATAGTGCTTGTAACCGGAGCTAGCAGAGGAATAGGAGCTGCTATAGCTGCCCGTTTTGCCAAAGAGGGGGCTGTGGTTATTGTTAATTACAGTGGTAATGATGAGGCAGCAGATAGAACAGTTGAAAATATTCTGGCTGCCAACGGAAAGGCAGAAAAATACAAGTGTCAGGTTGATTCGTATGAAGAAACTGAAAAAATGATTACATATATAATGGATAAATATAAGAGAATAGACATTCTTATAAATAATGCAGGTATAACAAAAGATGGTCTTATCATGAGAATGAAAGAGGAAGATTTTGACAGAGTTATAGATGTTAATCTTAAGGGAACATTTAACTGCATAAGACACGTAAGCAGATACATGTTAAAGCAAAGAAGCGGAAGAATAATCAATATGTCATCAGTTGTAGGCATAGCTGGTAATGCAGGACAGGTTAATTACAGTGCTTCTAAAGCAGGTGTGATAGGTATTACCAAATCTGCGGCAAAGGAGCTTGCATCGCGAGGAATAACTGTTAATGCAGTTGCACCTGGATATATTGATACAGATATGACAAAGGTTTTATCTGATGAACAGAAGAAGTCAGTACTTGATATGATTCCTCTTTCAAGAATGGGAAGCGTGGATGATATAAGCAATGCTGTAGCATTTCTGGCATCAGATGAAGCAGCATACATAACAGGACAGGTGATATCAGTAGATGGAGGTATGAATATCTGATGAGAAGAGTAGTTGTTACAGGTATGGGTGCAATAACACCTATAGGTTTAAGTGTGGATGAATTCTGGAATTCTGTTAAAGAGAATACAGTTGGAATAGATAATATAACAAGATTTGATACAACAGATTATAAGGTTAAGCTTGCAGCAGAGGTAAAGGATTTTGATGCTAAGAATTATATGGATTTCAAGGCAGCCAAAAGGATGGAAAAGTTCAGCCAGTATGCTGTTGCGGCCGCGCATGAGGCTATGAAGGATTCGGGGCTTGATATGGCTAAAGAGGATGCTTTCCGTGTTGGTGTATCAGTAGGCTCTGGTGTTGGAAGCCTTGAAGCTATGGAAAGCAATCACAAGAAGCTTCTTGAAAAGGGTCCATCTAGGATTAATCCGCTTCTTGTACCTCTTATGATAACTAACATGGCAGCTGGCAATGTATCAATACAGCTAGGTTTAAAGGGTAAGAATATAAATGTTGTTACAGCATGTGCTACTGGAACTAACTCTATAGGTGAAGGCTATAGAAGCATACAGCATGGAGAAGCAGATGTTATGTTTGCAGGTGGAACTGAAAGTTCTATATCTCCTATTGGAATCGGTGGTTTTGCTGCGCTTACAGCACTTTCAACATCTACAGACCCTAAGAGAGCCTCTATCCCATTTGACAAAGAAAGAAATGGCTTTGTCATGGGTGAAGGAGCAGGTGTGGTTGTACTTGAAGAACTGGAGCATGCTTTAAAGAGAGGAGCGCATATATATGCAGAGATCACAGGCTATGGCTGTTCTTCTGATGCATACCATATAACATCACCTATGGAGGATGGAAGTGGAGCTGCATATGCTATGACAAGTGCCATGAAGGAAGCAGAAGTAAAACCAGATGATATCGATTATATAAATGCACATGGAACAAGTACCCATCATAATGATCTTTTTGAGACAAGGGCGATCAAGCTGGCACTTAAGGATGCAGCTTACAATGTGCCTGTAAGTTCAACAAAATCCATGGTTGGACATCTGCTTGGTGCAGCGGGCGCAGTTGAGTTCATAGCCTGTGTCAAGTCAATCCAGGATGGTTATATACATCCAAATGTAGGACTATCAGAAACAGAGGAAGAAATGGATCTTAATTATGTCAAGGATGAAGGAATCGAAAAGGACGTTGATGTAGTCATGACGAATTCTCTTGGTTTTGGTGGACATAATGCAACTCTTATAGTAAGAAAGTATTCATAATATGATGAACGCTTAAAGTACATAAGTAGATTGCTGGTGAGATATATGGAATACCAGAATATGAATAAAAGGTCATGAAGAAATGGAGATAATATATGGAATTAGAAAATGTAATAAAGCTCATTAATGCTGTATCAGAATCTTCACTTACAAGCTTTAGCATGGAAGATGGCGACACTAAGCTTTCGCTTGGCGCTGACAGAAGTGACAGGGCAGCTGTTAAAGAAACTGCCGGTGCTGATGATATAGTTAATAGCGATAACGGCAATGAATCAGGATTGAATAAATCGGACATTAAAACTTCTGATGATAATGTGCTTACTGTTAATTCACCACTTGTAGGTGTATTTTACAGTTCAGCATCTCCGGAAGCTGATGCATATGTAGCAATAGGTGACAGGGTTAAAAAAGGTCAGGTAATCGGTATAGTAGAAGCAATGAAGCTTATGAATGAGATTGAAAGTGATTATGATGGTGTGGTTACTGATATTCTTGTAGATAATGAACAGATGGTTGAATATGGACAGCCTATGTTTGTTATAAAACCAGTCTGACAATACGTCGGTATCAAAGGCATGGGTTTTTGATACCGACATTATATATATGAAATTCGATTATTTAATATAAGGAGTTAAGTATGCTTACAACAAAGGAAATAATGGATATTATACCACACAGACATCCTTTTCTGCTTGTGGATACGATAGATGAACTTGAGCCTGGAATAAAGGCAACAGGATATAAGTGTATTACATATGATGAGCCTTATTTTGCAGGACATTTTCCAGCTGAGCCTGTTATGCCGGGGGTCCTTCAGATAGAGGCATGCGCACAGGTAGGCGCTGTTGCGATACTTTCGCTGGAAGAAAACAAAGGTAAAACAGCATATTTTGGTGCAGTTAATAATGCAAGATTTAAAAGAAAAGTAGTTCCTGGTGATAAACTTAAGATGGAATGTGAGATTATAAAGAAAAAAGGACCAGTTGGCGTGGGAAAGGCTGTTGCGACGGTAGATGGCGAGGTTGCACTTACAGCAGAGCTTACATTTATGGTAGGTTAATCCGTCTGATGTTATAAATATAATATGTGGATTATGGAATGATTATAAGGAGATGAAGCTGTGTTTAATAAGATATTGATAGCGAACAGAGGCGAAATAGCTGTTAGAATAATAAGAGCCTGTAGGGAAATGGGTATACAGACAGTTGCAGTATATTCTGAGGCGGATAAGGAAGCACTTCATACGCAGCTGGCTGATGAGAGTGTATGTATAGGAAAGGCAGCAGCTAAGGATAGTTACCTTAATATGGAAAGAATATTGAGTGCAACAGTAGCTACACATGCAGATGCAATACATCCAGGCTTTGGATTTCTTTCTGAAAACAGTAAGTTTGCATCATTATGTGAAAAATGTAACATCACATTTATAGGTCCAGATTCAGATATCATAGAGAAAACAGGTAATAAACAGGAAGCAAGAAATACAATGATATCAGCAGGTATTCCAGTTATTCCAGGAACCAAAGAACCAGTTATGGATGCAGAAAGAGGAAAAGAGCTTGCAGACAATATAGGTTATCCTGTTATGGTTAAAGCTGCACTTGGCGGCGGTGGCAAGGGGATGCGTGTTGTATATACAAAAGAAGATTTTAAAAGGGAATTCGATAACGCACAGAGAGAAGCTGTGAATGGCTTTGCTGATGGCACAATGTATATAGAAAAATATATAGAAAAGCCAAGACATATAGAGTTCCAGATATTAGCTGATAAATATGGAAATACAATTCATCTTGGTGAAAGAGATTGTTCAATACAAAGAAATCACCAGAAGTTAGTTGAGGAATCACCCTCTCCTGCGTTGAATGATGAATTAAGAAAGAGAATGGGAGATACTGCAGTGGCAGTGGCTAAGGCAGTTAACTATGAAAATGCAGGAACAGTTGAGTTTCTTCTTGACAAAAACGACAATTATTACTTTATGGAGGTAAATACCCGTATTCAGGTCGAGCATGGTATAACGGAACTTGTGACAGGTGTTGATCTTATAAAGGAACAGATAAAGATAGCAGCCGGCGAAAGTCTTGGTATTAAGCAGGAGGATGTAAGGATACATGGTGCTGCCATAGAAATAAGAATCAATGCTGAAAACCCTGAAAAGAACTTTGCACCTAATCCGGGAACAATAAAGAATATACATATACCAGGTGGTAATGGTGTAAGAATAGATACTGCAGTTTATAGTGGATATACGATACCTCCTTTTTATGATTCCATGATAATGAAGGTTATGACATATGCAAACGACAGGAAAACAGTGATTGAGAAGATGAGAAGTGTCCTTGGCGAGATTATTATTGAAGGTGTCACAACAAATACAGATTTTATGTATGATATATGCCAGAATGAGAAGTTTATTAAAGGTGATGTCAGTACAGATTTCATACCAGAGGAGTATCCACAGGTATGTAAAAAATAGTTGTTCGTTATGCACAGTAAGAGTGCGTGGAAATGAGGATTTATATGCAGATAAAAGGCTTGTTTAAAAAGAATATCCATAAAAATAAAATCAACAATCTGGATAGCAGTAATATAAATGTTCCAGATGGATTATATACGAAATGTCCGGTTTGTTCAAAAATAATTTTAACAGAGGACATGTATCTGAATAATTGTGTATGTCCGGAATGTGGATATTATATGAAGCTGGATGCCAGAACAAGGATATCCATGGTAGTGGATAAGAATACATTTTCAGAATGGGATACTAACATTGAAGAGAGCAATCCATGTGAATACCCAGGTTATGAGGAGAAAATCCAGAATCTTAAAAGAAAAACAAATCTTGATGAGGCAGTAATAACCGGTGTTGGAAAGATAGATGGCAGCAAAGCTGTTATAGGTGTCTGTGATACAAGATTTCTTATGGGCAGCATGGGCGAAGTTGTAGGTGAAAAGCTTACACGGGCAGTTGAGAAGGCTACAGAGCAGAAGCTGCCGGTTATTATATTTACATGCTCAGGCGGAGCCAGGATGCAGGAGGGAATAGTATCTCTTATGCAGATGGCAAAGATAAGTGCCGCATTAAAAAAACATGATGAGGCAGGACTTTTATATATCACTGTTCTTACTGACCCTACAACTGGAGGTGTAACTGCAAGCTTTGCTATGCTTGGAGATATTATACTTGCAGAGCCAGGTGCCCTTATAGGTTTTGCAGGACCAAGAGTTATCAGACAGACTATAGGACAGGAACTGCCAGAAGGGTTTCAGAGAGCTGAATTTCTGTTAGAGCACGGCTTTGTGGATGCGATAGTTAAAAGGGATGAGCTAAAGAAGACACTTGCGCATCTGCTTGACATACATAAGTACAGTGGAGCTTATACAGAAGTTAAAGAAAATGTGGATACATACCGGAGCAATTCAGATATTATGAAGAAGTATCTTGAGTATCTTGATAATATATATTTCAAAAAGATAGATAGAGAAGAAGAAAAAAAGGCTGAGGCTGATAATAATCTGTATAATGAGTATGATGTATGGGAAAAGGTTGAAATAGCAAGAAGCAGTGAAAGACCTAATGCCGCAGATTACATAGAAAAAATAACTAAAGATTTTTTTGAACTTCATGGTGACAGAAACTTTTGTGATGATAAAGCAATAATAGGTGGAATCGCAACATTTGGCGGCATTCCTGTAACAGTCATAGGACATATGAAGGGTAAGACTACTAAAGAGAATATATCAAGAAACTTTGGAATGCCTAATCCCGAAGGGTATAGAAAGGCACTAAGGCTTATGAAGCAGGCTGAAAAATTTAACAGACCGGTTATATGTTTTATAGACACTCCAGGAGCATATTGCGGTCTTGGTGCAGAAGAGCGAGGCCAGGGAGAAGCTATAGCAAAGAATCTGTATGAAATGAGCAGTCTTACAGTTCCGGTATTGTCAATAGTAACTGGCGAAGGTGGAAGCGGTGGTGCACTTGCACTAGGTGTTGCCAATGAGGTATGGATGATGGAGAATTCCATATATTCAATACTTTCACCAGAAGGCTTTGCATCGATACTGTGGAAGGATTCTAAGAAAGCAAAAGAGGCTGCGGAAATAATGAAGCTGACGGCAGCAGATTTATATGAGCTTGGCATAATAGAGAAGGTCATTCCGGAATATCAGGTTATAAATGAAAATAATATAAAAAGAGTGACATTATATATGAAACGCATGATATGTGATTTTATGTACAGATATATTGATATGGACAAGGAAGAACTTGCAAGACAGCGGTATAACAGATTCAGGAAAATGTAAGAAAGCACTAAATCTATTACATTTTTTTATGGTTGTATTAATATAATTGTGTTAATATGATTATGTTAATGTGATTGTTTTAATGTGATTGCGTAGGAAGATTACGGAATTGTTATATCTAAACAGAAAGAAGGAATATATATGTCATATGGATACAGACAATACAGGGATACTGCTCATAGATGGACACAGATAGGTGTTGGTTTAATATCTGTAATAGCAGGTCTTATACTTATTGTATGTGTAACGGCACCTATGTATGTCTCAAGCATGTTAAAGGATGCAGGACTGTCAGCTGCTATATCGCACCGTTTTATGGATACTGTTTTTGATTCACTTGGGGATAATATGGAGGCGTTATCCAGAATTCAGACAAGTATAGAGGATTCTAAGATAGTAGACAGAATAGCACAGAAATATACAACGGCTATGGTTGACGGGATGCTTAAAGAAAAATCCTTTGATGATATAGAGATTAATATAGATGCAGAGCTGGATGAGCTTATGGATATGACATATAACAAAATAGCATCTAATATCAATATGGGAAATATACAGGAAACAATAGTCAGGGCAGCTCTTAGCTATAGTAAAAATGCTGCAAATGAGGCTATAAATAATTATGCCAGTGGTATATATGGTGATATATCTTATCGTCTGCAGCCGCTTATAAAGGTATATGGAATAATAACGTCTGTTGTGTTTAAGATATTGATGCTTTTAATATATATCACATTATTGATTGTTATCATTGCATTTAATCCTGTCAGGGTTGTAAGGTACACACTCCCATGTATATTTGTCATAACAGGTGGTATATATATTTTTATTGCAAATATAATTGGAAACAGATGTATGGCGGCTGTAAGTAACAGATATCTAGGAAGAACTGTGTTTATAGATACTCAGATTGCTTATAGGGTTATGGGTGTTATGTGTATACTGGCAGCAGCTTCTTATGTTATTACTTTGATATATGGAATGGTTGTGAAAAACAGGAGAAAAAGAATATAGAAATATCTGAGATTAATGTTTGATAAGAGTTTATTAGAGTTTATAAGAGCTTATAAAAACTCATAAAACATTATAAAAGATGAAAAATGGAGCTGCTACATATATATGTGGCAGCTCCTGATTTTGTTTTATAATACTTGTTATATAATATTTTTTAAAGTATTATTTGTTATTCTTCTTTTCGTTCTCAAGCTTCTTCATAGCTCTTACCTTAAGTGAAAGACCAAAGAGGTTGATGAAACCATCAGCATCATGGTGGTCATAAAGGTCTCCAGTTGTGAATGAAGCGATAGATTCGTTATATAATGAATATGGAGATGTTGTACCAGCTTTGATAATGTTGCCCTTGTAAAGCTTGAACTTAACTTCACCAGTTACGTATTCCTGTGTCTTTTCGACAAATGCCTGAAGTGCTTCACGAAGAGGTGTTTCCCACTTTCCTTCGTATACAACCTGAGCGAACTTGTTAGCAACATTAATCTTCTCTGCTGTTGTATCCCTGTCAAGAACTAATTCTTCAAGCTGCTGATGAGCTTCGTAAAGAATAGTTCCACCAGGTGTTTCATATACACCACGTGACTTCATACCAACAACACGGTTCTCAACGATATCAATTATACCAATGCCGTGCTTGCCGCCAAGTCTGTTAAGTTCTCTGATGATATCAGAAACCTTCATCTTCTTGCCGTTAACAGATGTAGGAACACCCTTTTCAAATGTCATTGTTACATATTCGCCTTCATCTGGAGCTTCTTCTGGTGTGCATCCAAGAACAAGAAGGTGCTTATAGTTAGGCTCATTAGCTGGATCTTCAAGCTCAAGACCTTCGTGGCTTATATGCCAGATGTTACGGTCACGGCTGTAGCTTGAGTCAGGGCTGAATGGAAGGTGAATACCGTGCTGTCTGCAATATTCGATTTCATCTTCACGAGACTGTAATGTCCATCTTGAATCTCTCCAAGGAGCGATAATCTGGATATCTGGAGCTAAAGCCTTGATTGTAAGCTCAAATCTGATCTGGTCATTACCCTTACCTGTAGCACCATGGCAGATAGCAACAGCACCTTCTTTACGGGCAATTTCAACAAGTCTTTTGGCAATGATAGGTCTTGCCATTGATGTACCAAGTAAATATTTATTTTCATAAACTGCGTGAGCCTGTACACATGGAACGATGTAGTTATCGCAGAATTCATCTGTGATGTCTTCGATATATAACTTGGCAGCTCCACAAGATAAAGCTCTTTCTTCAAGTCCGTCTAATTCCTCTTCCTGACCGCAATCTGCACATACACAGATAACATCATAGTCGAAAGTTTCCTTTAACCAAGGAATGATTGCTGTAGTATCAAGACCACCTGAATAAGCAAGAACAACTTTCTCTTTCATTATTAATGTACCTCCATATAATTAAGTAATAGGTTTAATTATGTAATAAATATTATGTAGTAAATAATGCTATTACAAAGTGTAAAACTCTGCTGATTATAATAAACTACTTATTATGAAAATGCAATAGGTAAAAATGTATATTATGCAATTTTATGCAATAATATTGCATAAATATAAAAAATAATGAATAAACACTTTACATAGAAAAAAAAGTTGTTATAATGGAACTTGTCATTTTTATTGATGAATAATATATGTACACGAATGAATAAATAAACATTCAGATGGAGGACGTATGGTTAAGGTTGGAATTATCGGAGCTACCGGATATGCAGGTAACGAATTAGTAAGACTTCTTCTTGGACATAAGGATGTAGAGATTGTATGGCTTGGTTCACGAAGCTATATAGATCAGAAATATTCAGATGTATACAGAAATATGTTTAAACTTGTAGATGCCAGATGTATGGATGATAATATGGAACAGCTTGCAGATGAGGTTGATGTAATATTTACGGCAACACCACAGGGCTTATGTGCATCACTTGTTAACGATGAGATTTTATCAAAGGTAAAGATAATAGACCTTAGTGCAGACTTTAGATTAAAGAATGTAGATATATATGAGAAATGGTATAAGCTTGAACATAAGTCACCACAATATATTGATGAAGCAGTCTATGGTTTATGTGAGATTAACAGGGATAAAGTGAATAATAATACAAGAATTATTGCTAACCCAGGATGTTACACTACAACATCAATTCTTACATTATATCCACTTGTAAAAGAAGGAATTATTAATCCAGATACAATAATCATTGATGCTAAGAGCGGAACAAGCGGTGCAGGCAGGGGTGCAAAGGTTGCTAATCTTTTCTGTGAAGTTAATGAGAGTATGAAAGCATATGGTGTTGGTACACACAGACACACACCAGAGATAGAAGAACAGCTTGGATATGCTTGTGGAAGAGATGATTTAAAGCTTATATTTACACCACATTTAGTTCCAATGAACAGAGGAATACTTGTGACAGCATATGCTAATCTTGCAAAGGATGTAACTTATGAAGATGTTAAGGCGGCATATGATAAATATTATGATAAGGAATATTTTGTAAGAGTTCTTCCTAAGGATGTATGCCCAGAGACAAGATGGGTTGAGGGAAGTAACTTTGTAGATATAGGATTTAAGATAGAGCCAAGAACTAACAGAATTATTGCTATGGGTGCATTAGATAACCTTGTTAAGGGTGCGGCTGGTCAGGCAGTACAGAATATGAATCTTTTATTCGGTTTTGAGGAGAATGAAGGACTTAAGATTGCACCTATGTTCCCATAGAATTATATAATACAGGCGGCACTATAAATATTTTATTCATATAAGATTAATAAGACGTGATTATTAATCTGGACAGGAGGAAGTTATGCAGATTATAGAAGGTGGAGTTACAGCGGCTAAAGGATTTAAGGCAGCTGGTATGGCGGCAGGAATTAAGTATAAGAATGGTAAGAAAGATATGGCAATGGTTGTTTCAGACAAGCCTTGCGTGACAGCAGGGACATTTACTCTTAACAGAGTATTTGCCGCTCCTGTTAAATGGGATAAGAATATTGTATATAATGAAGCTTATGCACAGGCAATTGTAGTCAACAGTGGTGTTGCTAATGCCTGTACTGGTGTTGAGGGTGATGAAGCCTGTGCACTTGAAGCTAAGACAGCCGGAGAGGCACTTGGAATTTCAGCCGATGCAGTGCTTCTTGGTTCAACAGGTGTTATTGGAATGCAGCTTCCTATGGATAGAATGTGTGCAGGAATTAAGGCACTTCCGGAACTTCTTGATTATACTAAAGAGGCTGGAACACTTGCCGCAGAGGCAATTATGACAACTGATACTGTAAGCAAGCAGGTTGCTTGCACAGTAAATATTGCTGGCAAAGAAGTAACGGTAGGCGGTATGTGCAAGGGTGCCGGTATGATTCATCCTCATATGGCTACAATGCTCTGTTTTATTACAACTGATGCAGTTATAGAGAAGAAAGCACTTCAGAAGATGACAAGTGATATTGTTGAAGATTCATTTAATATGATATCTGTTGACGGAGATACATCAACTAATGATACAGTGCTTGTTCTTGCTAATGGAGAAGCAGGCAATGATACTATTAAGGAAGGCAGCAGTGATTATGATACATTTTATGAGGCATTATCTTATGTACTTACAGAGCTTTCTAAGAAAATAGCAGGAGATGGTGAAGGCTGTACATGTCTTTTTGAAGTTCAGGTTAAGGGAGCTTCAACTAAGGAACAGGCAAGAATTCTTGCCAAATCAATAGTGACTTCTAATCTTACAAAGGCGGCAATATTTGGACACGATGCTAACTGGGGAAGAATTCTTTGTGCTATGGGTTATTCAGGCGTTGATTTCGAGCCGGAGAAGGTTGATATATTCTTTGAAAGCAACGCAGGAAAGCTTCAGATAGTTAAAGATGGTACTGCAACAGATTACAGCGAAGAAAAGGCAACTGAAATTCTTTCACAAAATCCTGTAACCGCAATAGCAGATATTAAGCAGGGTAACAGTGAAGCTACAGCGTGGGGCTGTGACCTTACATTTGATTACATAAAGATTAATGCGGATTACAGATCATAATAGTTAAGAATAAAATGGCATTGTAATATTGTCAGGAATGAGGATAATAAATGAGTACAATTAATATGGAAGAAGAGTTAAAGAAGGCACAGGTGCTTGTTGAAGCACTCCCATATATACAGAAGTTCAACAGAAAGATTATAGTTGTAAAATATGGTGGAAGTGCAATGGTTGATGAAGAACTTAAAAGAAAAGTTATTCAGGACGTAGTATTATTAAAGGTTGTTGGATTTAAGCCAATTATTGTACACGGCGGCGGCAAGGAAATCAGCAAATGGGTTGAAAAGTCTGGAATGACACCGGAATTTAAGAATGGTTTAAGAGTTACAGACGAGCCAACTATGGAAATTGCTGAGATGGTTCTTAACAAGGTTAATAAAAGCCTTGTATCGCTTATAGAGGAACTTGGCGTAAAGGCGTGTGGTATAAGTGGTAAAGATGGCGGTATGCTAAAGGTGGAAAAGAAGTATTCAAAGGGTGAAGATATCGGATATGTAGGTGAAGTCAAGGAAGTTGATACAACACTTATACATTCTCTTCTTAAGGACGATTTTCTTCCAGTAATATGCCCTATAGGATATGATGACAATTTCCACGCTTACAATATTAATGCTGATGATGCAGCTTGTGCCATTGCAAGGGCAGTTAATGCAGAGAAGCTTGCATTCTTAACAGATATTGAAGGTGTATACAAGGATTATAATGATAAATCAAGCCTTATCTCAGAACTTTCAACAACTGAGGCAAGGCAATTATTAGCAGGTGGTACAATAGGTGGTGGTATGTTACCTAAGCTTAATAACTGTATTGATGCGATTGAACACGGTGTTTCAAGAGTGCATATACTTGACGGACGTATTCCACACTGCCTCCTTCTTGAAATATTTACTAACAAGGGTGTTGGTACAGCTATATTATCAGAAGGTGCTGAGAAATTCTTCGATACTAATATATAATAACAGGAGTAGTTATGCAGACAGAACAGATTATTAAAACAGCAGAAGAAAAGTTAATACATACATATAACAGATACCAGATTGTACTTGATAAAGGTGATGGTGTAAGATTATATGATACAGACGGAAAAGAATATCTTGATTTTGGTGCAGGTATTGCGGTATTTGCATTAGGTTATAATAACAAGGAATATAATGATGCGTTAAAGGCACAGATTGACAAGCTTATACATACATCTAATTATTTCTATAATGAGCCAGCGGTAAATGCTGCTAAAGCACTTACAAAGGCTTCTGGAATGGACAGGGTATTCTTTACTAACAGTGGTACAGAATCAATAGAGGGTGCTATAAAGCTTGCAAAGAAATACGCTTATTTAAAGACAGGAAGAACTGATTCAGAGATTATAGCAATGCATCATTCCTTCCATGGCAGAAGTATGGGAGCATTAGCTGTAACAGGCAATAAGCATTATCAGGAAGCGTTCGGACCTATGATTCCGGGAATTAAATTTGCTAATTATAATGACCTTGAAAGTGTTAAACAGTTGGTAAATGATAAAACTTGTGCTATTATATTTGAAACAGTACAGGGTGAGGGAGGAATATATCCTGCAACTAACGAATTCATCAAGGGTGTAAGACAGCTTTGCGATGAAAAGGGTATTCTTCTTATACTTGATGAAATACAGTGTGGAATGGGAAGAACAGGTACAATGTTTGCATTCCAGCAGTATGGAGTTGAGCCTGATATTCTTACTGTTGCCAAGGCACTTGGCTGTGGTGTTCCAGTAGGTGCATTTCTTGCCAAGGAAGAAGTTGCTAAGGCACTTGTACCAGGAGATCACGGTACAACTTATGGCGGTAATCCACTTGCGTGTGCAGCAGCAACAAAAGTATTTGAATTATTTGAGAAACAGCATATATTGGATAATGTCAAGGAAGTATCAGCATATCTTGAAGAAAAGCTTGATGAACTTGTAGCAGAATATGATTTTATAATTGAGAGGAGAGGACTTGGACTTATGCAGGGACTTGAACTTTCAATCAATCCTAAAGATGTTATTGCTAATGCATTAGACAATGGACTTATACTGTTCTCAGCCGGAACTAATGTTATCAGAATGGTGCCACCTCTTGTTATAACTAAGGCGGACGTAGATGAAATGATAACAAAGTTAAAGAAATCATTTTAATAAAGGTTGGATGAATAATGAAAGTAATTAAGAAGCTTGTGTCAGTTCTTATGGCAGGTGTTCTTACTTTATCTGTGATGGCATGTTCAGGTACAGATAAGAATAAGACAGCAAGGGAACTTGATATAGAGACTCCTGTAACAGTTAATGTCTGGTATGATAATAAGGACTATGACAGCTATCTTGAAAATGTAGCGAAAGAATTTAAAGAGGCTAACAATCTGGTTACTGTCAATCCGGTATATGTTGAGTCATCAGATTTTGTTGATACAATTTACAATGAAACTGTAAGAAATGATAATGTGCCAGATGTGTATCTTATGTCATCAGAGAATTGCAATAAGGCATATCTTTTAGGTCTTATGCTTGAAAATGATTCTTACAAGGATGTATACAATGATAAAGTATATGGACAGGCTGCCCTTATAGCAAGCTCATATAATGAAAAGTTATATGGCTATCCGGTTACATTTAATATGCCGGTTATGGTGTATAACAGTAAGCTTGCAGGTGCAGTTGATACATTTGATGAGATAAAAGAATATAATGATAACTACGAAGTTACAGAAGATAATAAAAGTGTTCAGAGGATATTTAACTTTGATGCATCATCAATGTTTCTTAATTATACATTTACAGGAAGATACGTTAATATAGGCGGCAATAATGCTGAGGATTCAGGAGCATTTGCAATAGATGAGGTGCATTTTAAAAAGGCTTTAACTGAATATGTGAAGTTAAAGGACACTTATGCGATTGATAGATATAATTCATCATTGCAGTCGTGTGTATCACAGTTTGCAGAGGGAAAGCTTATATATACAATAGTTGATGCCGACAGCCTTTCAACAATTGATGCTTCAGGTGTTGAATATGGAATAATTCCAGTTCCAAAGCTTGCAGATGATTTAGAGTCAAAGGCAATGTCAGTTACTACGATGGCGATAGTAAATCCATACACATCAAATATTGCGGTATCCAAGGCAGTAGCAAGGGCAATATCATATGACTATGCAGAGGATTTGGAAAGTCTTAGCGGACATATGAGTGCAAGGGCAGACATAAGCTATAAATCAAAGACCCAGCAGAGCAATTACAATACACTGCACACAATATATGCTAACAGCATCGTAAAAGCCAAATATGTAGGAGTAGGCAACATATATACAAAATATGAGATTATGCTTCACCAGTTATGGGACGGAGTGGATTTTAACAGTGCATATAATGAGTTTTACAAAGAAATCTCCAATTATATGACACTATCAAGGCTTAATAATTAAATATGGAATAATACATTAGTGTGGATAAAAATGTAATTTACTCCAATATCAGTGAATAAAATCCTGCTATCAGTAAATACTTTATTAACAATAGAGATTGTTAAAGGAGGTTGTCTGATGGCAGGATTTATTGTTGCAATAATCTCAGGTGCGTTAATGAGCCTGCAAGGTGTACTTAATACGAATGTTACAAAAGCGAGCAGTATATGGGTGGCGGCAGGCTTCGTGCAGTTTACAGCACTTGCAACCTGCATTATAATGTGGCTGTTTAACGGAAGACCTGATATTAGTGGAATATTTCAGGTAGAGAATAAAATATCATTATTAGGCGGTGTGATAGGAGCATTCATAACCTTCACCGTAGTAAAAAGTGTATCCGACCTAGGTGTAGCCAAAGCCGAAGTCACAATAGTAGTAGCACAGGTAATAGTAGCCTATATAATAGAACTTATGGGCTTATTTGGAAGCAAAAAAGCCGACTTCTCGTGGCTCAAACTCTTAGCCCTGATAATAGCAATGGGCGGAGTATTTATGTTCTACAATACAGGGAAGAATTAAAGTTGTAAAACTGACAGCGAGGGGATATAATGTGCGTAAGCTACAAGCCGTGCCAGACAGAAAACTTAAAAGCTGCTGTGCTTGCACAAAGCTGCTTTTAAAATTTCTGTCTGATAGGGCGACAGCCCGACAGTCCAAGAAAGCCAGAGCTTTCTTGGACCTGCACGGCGAAACCAGTGGGAAATCAACTAAAGGCGATGTGCAAAGCACGAGCCAGCAAAAACAAATCATAAGCAGGCTAAGGAAAGCGAAGTGCAAAGCACGAGCCAAAAGTAAAGGCAATCCGTGGCAGTACATAATAAGCCAAGGCAAAGTAGAAGCGAAGTGCGAAGCACAAGCGCAATCTATGCCACCACCGCATTTCCCACCCCACCCCAAATAAAAGAGAGGACCTCAACCAATGACCAATTTATTCAAAATAACAGGCACAGTAACCCTGAAAAAAGGCGCCGGCCGTCAATTAAAATCCGGCGGTATGTGGGTATACGACAACGAAATAGACACATTTTCCGAAACCGTAGAAGACGGAGGCCTTATCGAACTCCATGATTTCGATG
This sequence comes from Lachnospira rogosae (ex Hitch et al. 2025), assembly GCF_040096455.1. Classification (NCBI taxonomy): domain Bacteria; kingdom Bacillati; phylum Bacillota; class Clostridia; order Lachnospirales; family Lachnospiraceae; genus Lachnospira; species Lachnospira rogosae (ex Hitch et al. 2025). Next base: position 291,130 of record NZ_JBBMER010000004.1, read on the forward strand.
ATTACTTTATGGGAATAGGCTTCGTAAACCGCCGTTCCAAAATAACAGTAAGAATGTTATCAAGACACGAGGGAGAGATTAACGAAGAATTTATCAAACAGCGTGTAAAAGATGCTGTTTCCTACAGAATGGATACTGTCGATACATCTTCCTGCCGGCTTATATTCGGAGAGGCAGATTTTCTTCCGGGTATAGTAATAGACAAGTTCTCAGATGTTCTTGTAGTAGAGTCACTTGCACTTGGAATTGACAGATTTAAACAGCTTATTGTCGATGACCTGAAAGAAATACTTAAAGAATATGGCATGCCAATAAGAGGCGTATATGAAAGAAGCGATGCCAAAGTAAGACAGCTTGAAGGAATGGAAAGAGTTAAAGGCTTTATCGGTGAAGAATTCGATACCAAAGTTATGATAACTGAAAATGGTGTTAAATATTATGTAGATGTTAAGGACGGTCAGAAGACAGGCTTTTTCCTTGACCAGAAATATAACAGGAGAGCTATCGGCGGCTTATGCAAGGGTGCGAAGGTTCTTGACTGCTTTACACATACAGGTTCATTTGCACTTAATGCAGGAATATCGGGAGCTTCAAGCGTATTAGGAGTAGATGCATCTGAACTTGCTGTTAATCAGGCGACAGAAAATGCCAAGCTTAACGGACTTGAGGATATTGTCCGATTCAAATGTGCAGATGTGTTTGACCTGCTTCCACAGCTTGAAAAGAGTGGCGAGAAGTTTGATGTTGTGATTCTTGATCCACCAGCATTTACCAAGTCAAGAAATTCCATTAAAAATGCAGTTAAGGGATACAGAGAGATTAATCTTAGGGGGATGAAGCTTGTCAAAGACGGCGGATACCTTGCAACCTGCTCTTGTTCACATTTTATGGATCCGGAATTGTTCACTAAGACAATTGGCGAAGCGGCAAGAAATGTACATAAAAGACTAAGACAGATAGAATACAGGACCCAGTCACCTGACCATCCAATTCTGTGGTCAGCCGATGAGTCCTTATACCTTAAATTCTATATTTTTCAGGTTGTTGACGAAAAGTAAGGCTTCTTTCGTAAAGGGCATCTTTTATTTCGTAAGGAACAAAAAGATGTCCAAGACCTGTTCCTAACTGTATGTTAGGCTTGTTAGCACCGTGGTAATCAGAGCCTCCGGATAAGAGAAGATTATGTTCTTTGGCGATTTTGCGGATTTCCCTTTCATCGGCAGGTTTATAGGTTGAATAAATTGCTTCAATTCCATCAATTGAGGCACAGCATACGTGGTTAATAAGCTCATTCATCTGGGCTTTGCCAAGGTGGTAAAGAATTGGGTGTGCAAGCACAGCAACACCGCCAGCCTGATGAATAATGCTTACAGCCTCAGAAGGGTCAACCTTATGCCTGTTCACAAAGCAGGGCTTTCCGGGACTTAAGTATCTGTCAAAGGCTTCGTTGCGGTCGCCGGTGTAATGATTCTTAACAAGATAATCAGCAAAATGTGCTCTTGTTATAACAGCATCAGGGTATAATTTTAACATTTGTTCATATGTAATATTAATACCGATTGAACAGAAGCGTTCACATATTGCAATATTACGGTTGATGCGTGACTCGCGCTGTGTTTTAAGATAATCATTGATGGCATTGTTAGTGTAATCAATAAAAAGTCCTACGATATGGACTTCGGTATTATTAAAATTAGTGCTTAATTCAACACCGGGTATTAATTCCACCTCTGAATTACCAGCGGCTTTAAGGGCATCTGGTATTCCGTCAAGAGTATCGTGGTCGGTAAGGGCGATGGCACTAAGATTTTTAGAAGAAGCAATTGCTATAAGCTCTGAGGGAGTATTAGTTCCGTCAGAATATGTTGAGTGTACGTGCAAATCTACCTGTTTCATATTATAACCTCATTTCTGCGCACGATTTCTAAGCAGATAATAGAATTGTATTAAGTACGCAAGTAGATTATAACACTTTAAAAAAGTACGCAAAATCCTTAATCTTAATAAAATAATAAATTAACGAAAAAGTTTAATTTTATATAAAAGCAACAGGAGGAGTGATTATGCAAAGAGAATTAGTTATTGGTGGTTTTTACAGACATTTTAAGAATAAGCTGTATCAGGTAAGAGGCGTTGCGATACACTCAGAGACTAAGGAGAAAATGGTTGTGTATCAGGGGCTATACGGCTCATATGAGTTATATGTAAGACCATATGATATGTTTTTGAGCGAAGTTGACCATAATAAATATCCTGATGTAGAGCAGAAATACAGATTTGAACTTATAGATATTAATACAGGAAAAGCACTTGAGAAATCCGATGATACATCTGCTTATAATAAATCGATAGACAATGTTAATATGGTTTCAGCGGATAATACATATACAGTAGATAAGTCTGCCTGCGACATAGCAGGAAATAGATATACAGAGAATAAATCTATTGATTATAAGACAGAAAATGTCTCATCTGATAATGGGAATATTGCTGACACCTACAATTCAGATGAGAATACTGTACAGGACAGCAAGCTGATAAGATTTCTTGATGCATATGATTATAAAGAGAAGCTTGATATATTAACTTCTATGAGAAGTGAATTAAATGACGGGCTTATTGATATTATGGCGGAGTCCATTGAAGTTGCTGTGCCAGAGGGCGACATTACTGATAGATATAATTCACTTAGAAAATGTCTTCTTGCACATACCAAATATGAAGGATTAAGACTGCGTCAGTAGTGATAATTGTCAGAAAATTAACATAATATATGCGATAAAATGGATAATATTACAGAATTTTGTGAGTTCACATAAAATGTGTATAAGTATGTTGATATTGTGGAAAAGTATGTGACTAATTACGATATTGATTGCATATGTTGTTAATAAATGTTATATTCTATAAGGTATGCACAGGAGAACTATACAATAAGAGATTGTGTGTGGAAAAGAGGATTAATAATGAATATAGTTGTATTAGCAGGTGGTACAAGCACTGAAAGAGATATATCAATTCTTACAAGTACCAAAGTGTGTGAGTCTTTAAGAAGAAATGGATACAATGCTAACATTGTGGATGTTTTTTTCGGTATAGATAGTGAAAATGTTGATAACTTTTTTAATAATGACAATGATTTGGAAAAACTTTGCAAATATTTAAAGAACCAGACTCCTGATGTTGAGAAGGAACTTGAAGCAAGAAAAGCTTTGGGAAAAGGTTTCTTTGGAGATAATGTTCTTGAACTCTGCCAGAAAGCAGACATAGTATTTATGGGGCTTCACGGAAGCAATGGTGAGGACGGAAAGATACAGGCAGCATTTGAACTTATGGGAATTAAGTACACAGGAACTGATTATATAAGCAGTGCCATATCAATGAGCAAGGAGCTTACTAAAAAGGTTCTTGTTCCAGAGGGTATTCCAATGCCTAAGGGCATAGCACTCCACAAGGGACATAAGGTAGAATATGTTCCATTTCCTTGTGTGGTTAAGCCTTGTTGTGGTGGTTCAAGTGTAGGAGTATCTATTGTTAATAGCGAAGAAGAATTCAAGAGAGCCTTAACAGATGCATTTTCATATGAAGATAATATACTTGTAGAAGAATTCATTAAGGGAAGAGAATTCTCTGTAGGTGTACTTAATGGAAAGGCACTTCCAGTTATAGAGATAGAACCGCTTGACGGATTTTATGATTATAAGAATAAATATAAGGCAGGAGCAACTAAGGAGACTTGTCCAGCTAATCTTCCTAAGGAAATATCAGAGAAAATGCAAAGATGGGCAGAGAAAGCCTGTGAGACAGCTGGAGTTACTACATATGCAAGAGTAGATGAACTTCTTAATGAAGACGGAGATATATACTGCCTTGAAATTAATACACTTCCGGGAATGACAGGAACAAGCTTACTTCCACAGGAAGCTGCGGCTGTAGGAATGTCATATGATGAACTTACTAAGAAGATTATAGAAATATCTTTAGAAAAGTATAATTAATATTGAATGGAGATTATTATTTATGCGTGGAATGACATTAAGAGCTATAGCAGAAGCCTGCAATGGCGTATATTATGGCAGTGAAGATAACCTTGATAAAGAAGTGACAGACATAACAACTGACAGCCGTAAAGTGCAGAATGGCGGATTGTTTGTTGCCATATGTGGCGAGAGAACTGACGGACACCAATACATAGATAACTGCTTTAATGATGGAGCGTTGTGTGTTATATCAGAAAAAGAACTTGAAGGACAGACTAATTCTTATATAAAGGTTAAATCAAGTCTTCAGGCGTTAAAGGATATGGCACTTTTATACCGTAATAATCTTGATATCAAGGTTGTAGGTATAACAGGAAGTGTAGGTAAAACAAGCACTAAAGAAACAATCAGTTATGTGCTTAACAAGAAGTATAAAGTGTTAAAGACAGAAGGTAATTTCAATAATGAAATAGGACTTCCTCTTACAGTATTCCGCTTAAGAGATGATGATGAAGTTGCTGTTCTTGAAATGGGAATAAGTGATTTCGGAGAAATGGACAGATTATCAAAAATTGCCCAGCCAGATATAAGCGTAATAACTAATATAGGTCTGTGTCATCTTGAAAATCTTAAGACAAGAGATGGAATATTAAAGGCCAAGACAGAGATTTTCAATAATATGAAGCCTGACGGAATAGCGATACTTAACGGCGATGATGATAAGCTTATCACTGTAGATGAGGTTAATGGAAAGAAGCCTGAAAGATTTGGAATTAACTATAAAGACGGTGTGTATGCCAAGGATATAGAAAATCTTGGGCTTAGTGGAACTAAATTTGTAATATCAGGTCTTAATTGTGTAGATGGCTGTAAGGATTTTGAGGTTACTGTGCCGGTTCCTGGACATCATATGATATACAATGCACTTGCAGCAGCCTGTGTTGGTGCGGCATTAGAGCTTACTTCTGCACAGATAGCAGACGGAATAACTGATTTAAAGACTATTTCAGGCAGAAATAACATTATCAAAACAAGTAAATATACATTAATAGATGACTGTTATAATGCTAATCCTGTATCTATGAAGGCTTCTGTTGATGTGCTTGATATGGCTATTGGCAGAAAAGTATGTATACTTGGCAATATGTATGAGCTTGGAGAAAATGAGAAAAATCTCCACTATGATGTTGGACAGTATATAGGTACTAAGAATATAGATGTTCTTATTACTATTGGTGATCTGGCAAGACATATCGCTATAGGAACAGACGATTATATGGAAACACATTTTGGTTCATATGATTGTGAGATACACAGCTTTGATGATATGGAAGAATTCAATATGGCATATTCGTCAATCCTTAAGGATAATGATAATATATTGATAAAGGCATCGCACGCAATGAAATTTGCTGATATTGTGGAGCTTTTAAGCAAGGATAATTAGATTAAGATTAAGCGTTTTGCAAATGCTTAAATATATACAGAAAGAAGAAAGGAGGCGTCTATGAAAAAGACTAAGAGTTTAATAATAAGTGCTATGATTATGGTATTCGCTTTGGCATTTACAGCTTGCGGAAGTAAGTCATCAAGTGTAGAGGGAAGCTGGAGTGGTAATGATAACGGATATGATGTTGTATTTAATTTCGAGGCAGATGGTCAGGGAACTATGCAGTTAAGCGGAATTCAACTTAATATTACATATTCCGTTGATGGAGACAAAATAACTATCAACAAGTCAGTTCTTGGTGGAACACAGACAGACGAGTATACATTTAAGATTTCTAACAAGTCAAAGACACTTACATTATCTAATGATTCAGGTGAAATTGAACTTAAAAAAGGTGAATAACCAGATGCTAATAATCTAAAGAATGATTTATTATCCCTTCGGGCAGATATTGCCTGAAGGGATTTTTAGTGTAATATGAAAATCTGATAAAGATCCCTGTTACAAAAAAGTATTATGTAATGATAACGTGTAATCGCTCTAATATGTAGTTTACGATATGTAGTTTACGATATGTAGTTTTCTGCAAGTGAATGTGCTATATATAAATAAAATGAAAGTTATATAAAATAAAAATATTTTTAAAATAATACTTTACAAATATATAATATAGTGATATAGTATCAATATGAAAAACGCGTTTTTAATATAATCTTAACTTACATCAGGAAGTACATAAGATTTCTAGATAACACATATAAGTGTTATTCATTACCTGTCATATACAGGAGTTTCCCGTTAATTTAAAGTTTAATTGATTATAGAATATCAGGATTTAGGATTATTATAATCTGATATATTATAATCAATAGATATATTTATAGGAGGATATATATTTGCACGATATAATAGAACATTATGGAAAAGTTGTTGTTGCACTTGCTGGTGTGCTTGCAGCCTTACTTTTAACAGCGGCGGTTGTGACAATAGTAAGTGGAAAGACAACAGGAGCGATAGAAGATATTGAGTATGAGTCACAGATATATGAAGCTATGAAATAATTAAGAAGGTGTGCAGTAAATGGGGTGGAATATGGATAAAGAAGATTTAAAAGACATTATTGAAAAGAATAAAGATGAATTATTCAGTGAGATAGCACAGGAAATAAATAATGATAATGTGACGGATATAGAATGGGATGGTTATAATCTTTGGATAACTGAGCTTGGCATTGGAAGTTATATTTCAGGCAAGGAATTAAGTGACAGATATGTGGAAAATGTATCAATAAAGCTTGCCAATATAATGGGTGTTTCATTTAACAGAAGCAGACCTATTCTTGAGGCCAATACAGAGAAGCTTAGAATTTCTATATGGCACGAATCAAGGTGTCACAAGAAAAGTATGTCTATAAGAAAGATACCAGAATATCTGAGATTTTCGCATAAGGATTTAGTTGAGTCAGATTATGCCCCTGAAAGCATTATTAATCTTTTGGAGAATAGTGTTACTGCACACCTTAGCATAGTTGTGGGAGGACAGCCACACGCAGGAAAGACAGAGCTTGTAAAGTATCTGTCAACGAAAATTCCGCATAATGAGAAGGCAGGAGTATATGAGGATAATCAGGAGATACATTATAGAAAGATTAATCCTAATAAAAAATGTGTTGAATTTTTTGTGGATGACAAGGTTACATACCAGGATATCATAAAGGCTGGGTTAAGACATAATATAGATTGGATTTTGCTGTCAGAGTCAAGAGGACCAGAAGTTGCACATCTGCTTAACAGTTTGTCTACAGGTTCATATTGTATGACAACTATGCATCTGGATGAGGTAAGGGATATGCCTGACAGAATGTACAATATGCTTGGCAACAGCAGTGTCAATGAAAGATTTATCAATAGTGTATACAAATATATAGACCTTGTTGTGCTTGTGGAATGTGACAAGCACGAGAAAAGGAGGATTAAGCAGATAGGTTTTCTTTCAAGGTGCAATTCTGTTAATCACTGCTGTGTAATATACGAAGACGGCACATTTACAGACGAAACTGTCCCGGAAGATATTCTTGATAAATTTAAAAGGAGAGGCATAAAGAACATATATGAAAAGGTTAATTAGATATTTTTCGGTACGTTCAGTAATTAAAGATATATCAGCATATGGATATGATTTCTCAATGAAGAAATATATTTTAGCAATAACAACAGGATTTCTTGTGATATTCGGAATAAGTATGATATATGGCCTTAAGCCTGTATGTGTAATAATTACTGGTCTTGTGTCCATAAGCGTTATTCCGGGTATTATAAGAAAAAGGTACTACAATAATAACAGGCTTAAAAAGTTTATGGACGTTGATATATATCTCCATCAGATGGCGTATTCATTTATGAGAAATCCTAAGATATACACAGCTTTAGAAGATACAGGCAAGATAGCAGGCGGCACTCTTGGCAGGGTGATAGAGCAGGCTATGGACGAGCTTGAATATGGTATGGGAGAAGATGTATATGCTAATGCACTTTATATCATAGAGAAAGAGTATAATTGCAGCCGTATAAGGACACTTCATAAGTTTATTATTGGAATTGAAAAGAGAGGTGGAAGGTATAAGAATGCACTTAGAGTGCTTCTTGATGACTCTGACAGGTGGATTAAAGGAATATACAGGCAGGAGCTTGAAATCAAGAATGTAAAAAGGGATACAACCATAGGAGTTATTATAAGCATAGTGCTTTCAGGTCTTACAATATTTATGAGTGCCATGCTTAACCGATATAAAAGCGGACAGGGAAACATAGTTGATGACTGGCTGTATCAGTGGACAGCAGTGATATTCCTTGTGTTATGTATATTATTCTATGCTTTCACGAATAAACATTACGGATATGAAATTCTTAATGATAAAGATATTGATACTAACAGCAGGAAATATTATAAGCTTGTGTTTAAAACCAATGTATGGAATATAATTGAGAAGATAATTCCAGTTATAACAGTGCTTGGAATATTGGCAGGCCTGGCGTTTATTAATGGTTTTTATTTTATATTTGTATATCTTGTTATGGCAATGGCTGTAATGGTTATTTATCCGTTGATTAATAAAAAGTCTGCAATGAAAAAGCTTACTAACAATTTAAGACAGGCATTTTCTGACTGGTTAAGAAATGTTGCACTTAATCTTGAGAATATGCCATTGATTGCGGCAATTGAAGATACTTACGATGAAAGTCCGTATATAATTAAGAATTCACTTGATACTTTTATAAGGGACATAGAGGCAGACCCATCAGATATTAAGCCATATTATGAATTTCTGTCGGAGTATGGACAGACAGATATAATGTCGACAGTAAGAACATTATATTCAGTATCGGAATTGCCAGACAATCAGGTAGATGAAACTATTAATTCTTTAATACAGAGAAATAACGAGCTTATAAACAAGCAGTCAGAGATTGCTTATAAGGACAGGATAAGTTTGTTTAAATTTATGGAATACATACCTGTATTTCTTATGGCATTGAAAATGTCTGTTGATATGATGCTTGTTATAACACTGTATTTGTAATGTGTAATATTAATATTGTTAAAGATTGTGTCTGTCTATACATTAATAAGGTGGAAGAGAATATCATTAGTGACGAGTAGGTAAAGATTTGCTGCTGGTAATATTAAAGGTGGAGAAAGGCTTGGCATGGACTTTATATTAGAAAAATTAGGTGAGACGTGCATTGCTATAGTATTTATATTATCAATGATAAATATGTACGCAATGCTTGCTGATAAAATGCTTGGTGGTTGATATAGATATTTAATATAAATCAATAGTTTAATTGAAATACAATCTAAGAAATGAAAGGGGATAGTATAATGGAATATTTATTGGAAGAATATGGTGATGTAATTATATGTATTACAGGACTTGCAATAGCATTTACATTCTTAGGGATATGTATGAACAAATGCACTGTATTAGAGGGTACACAGCTTGCAAAGCTGTTCTACAGGTAGGTGCATAATGAAGATAATAGTAGAAGCTTCGGCATATCTTGTAATACTTTCTTTTATATGTCTGATATCGCTGGATTTTATTGCTGTTAATAAAAGTGTAAGCAAAGGCAGTGAGGTACAGCAGTATATAAAAGATGTAATCCAGATAAATGGCATAAGTTATGAACACAGGGATATTGATTATGATACTAATAAAAAGGTATGCGAGATAGCTGCACAATATGGGGCAGATGTAAGTTATGAATATTTCGATGCAGCCGCAGATTATGATTATTACCGCCTGAATATTAAATATCCTGTAAAGTCGAGATTGTTCGGACTTAATAAGCTGTGTGATTATAAGGCACTTGTAAGGGTTGAGATGGCGGTGTAGTACGTCCCAGCACAATAAGGATAAATCTGGATTTGCTCTACGAAATAAAGATGATGGGGATTGAATAAATACAAATATGGATTTGCCACGTTAAATTGAGATGTCGGCACAATGTAATATAGATAAGGAGTGATATGAGATTAATAATAAGTAGTTCTGGAATGATGGTTATTATTATTCTGCTTGTGATTATACATAATTCGATTATCAGTGATAATTACTGTAATATGGAGATGAACAGCAGTATTAATGGGGCATTTGATTATGCTTTGGATAAAGTGTCAGATGGTTACATAACTGGTGAATATGATGATATTCCAGATGATGTATTTACAACACAGCTTATGAGAAGTTTCTGTAAGTCATTTAATGAGGCTGTCAGTTCAGATGCAGAGTATACAGTTACGCTGTTATATGCGGACAGGACGGCAATGCTGTATGACATAGCAATTGAAGCAGAATACAGTTATGGATATAAGGGAAGAAAGAATAAATGTATATGCCAGAGGGCTGTAAAGTTAAATTGACAATATATATATATTCATTTATAATTCCACAATATGATTTCAATTGATTAATATATTAGGTCAATTGTGGAAAGGAGAGACCACATTAAAAGTGGCTGTTATATAATGGAAATTCAGATATTACATTGGTTTGAAACATTACATAACCCAATAACTAATCCAATATTTTATGTGATTACTACATTGGGGAATGCAGGCTGGTTCTGGATAGTATTAGCTGTGCTTATGCTTACAGTTCTTCCTAAGAAATATAAAAAAGCAGGGCTTACAATGGCAATAGCACTTATATTGTCGCTTATATTCTGTAATGGAATAATGAAGCATCTATGGGCAAGACCAAGAGCATTCTGGGTAGTTGGACAGAATTTTGTTGTTGGCAATGAATTCGAGAATTTATATGGAATATTTAATTCTATTCACGATTATTCGTTCCCATCAGGACATTCGTCAGCTTCGTTTGCTGCGGCAGTGTCAATATTTATGTGGAGAAAGAAGGAAGGAAGTGCGGCACTGGTACTTGCGGCACTTATAGCATTTTCTAGACTGTACTTTACAGTACATTATCCAACAGATGTGCTTGTCGGTACAATCACAGGTGCATTATATGGTGTAGCGGCTTATTTTATTGTTAAGGCACTTATGAATAAAGTCCCAAAGCTTAATGCTATATTTAATAAGCAGTAATAATGAAATAGTAATGATAATATAAATTGTAATTATGTTAAAAATAAAGGCTGTCCGATTATGATATGGCTAATCTTTACAGAACATTTTGTGTCAGGTAAAGAGGCATATCAATATTGGACAGCCTTTTGTGATAGTGCTTGTATTTTTTATGTATTTTTGTGAAAGCTATATTGACATTTAATTAAGATGTGCTAATATAAAATCACTTTTGTAAAATATATTTATAAAAGATATTTACAGAAGTGATTTTAAAATAGATAACAATTATTAAGTGGCAATATTATTGTCATAGAAATGAGGTTAAGGATGAACGAAGAAATGTGTGTTGAAAAGATGCCAATTACAGATGAATATCTTGAAAAGATGGACGCATATTGGAGAGCTGCCAATTACTTAGCAGCTGCCCAGCTTTATCTTTTAGATAATCCTCTCTTAAGAGAGCCTTTAAAGAAGGAACATATTAAGAAGAAAATCGTAGGTCACTGGGGTACAGTTCCGGGTCAGAATTTCGTTTACTGTCATATGAACAGAGCTATTAAGAAGTATGATCTTGATATGGTGCTTATATCCGGTCCTGGTCACGGCGGCAATTTCTTTGTAGCTAACTCATACCTTGAGGGAACATACAGCGAAGTATATCCGAATGTAAGTCAGGATATGAACGGATTAAAGAAGCTTTGCAAACAGTTCTCGTTCCCAGGAGGAATATCAAGCCACGTTGCACCTGAGACACCAGGTTCAATTAATGAGGGTGGTGAGCTTGGTTATTCGATAGCACATGCATTTGGTTCGGTATTTGACAATCCGGATCTTATAACAACTTGTATTGTTGGTGATGGTGAAGCTGAGACAGGACCACTTGCTACAGCATGGCATTCTAATAAGTTCCTCAATCCTGTGACAGACGGAGCAGTGCTTCCAATATTACACCTTAATGGATATAAGATAAGCAACCCTACAATATTCTCACGTATATCACACGATGAGATAGAAAGTTTCTTCCACGGATGTGGCTGGAAACCATATTTTGTTGAGGGCAATGATCCAATGACAATGCATAGAAAGATGGCAGAGACATTAGATACTGTTATTGAGGAGATTAAGGAAATACAGAGAGAAGCAAGAGAAGAAGGTAAGACAGAAAGACCATTCTGGCCTATGATTGTACTTAGAACACCAAAGGGCTGGACAGGACCAAAGGTTGTTGATGGCAAGGAAATTGAGGGAACTTTCAGGGCACATCAGGTTCCAATTATGATGGATAGACCAGAACATTTACAGCAGCTTAATGATTGGCTTGAAAGCTATAAGCCAGAAGAATTGTTTGATGAAAATGGCAGATTAATTCCAGAGTTAAGAGCACTTGCACCAAAAGGAGATCACAGAATAAGTGCCAATCCTCACGCTAATGGTGGTAAGCTTTTAAGAGATTTAAGACTTCCAGATTTCAGGGATTACGGCGTTGACGTACCTTTCCCAGGAGCACAAGATGGTCAGGATATGATTGAACTTGGAGGTTTTGTAAGAGATATATTCAAGTTAAATGAAGAAACTAAGAACTTCCGTATCTTTGGACCAGATGAAACAATGTCTAACAGATTAGGCAAAGTATTTGAGGAGACTAACAGGGATTGGAATAATGTTCTTAAGGATAATGATGAATTCCTTGCCAAGGACGGACGTGTAATGGATTCAATGCTTTCGGAGCATATGTGTGAAGGCTGGTTAGAAGGATATCTTCTTACAGGACGTCATGGTTTCTTTGCAAGCTATGAAGCATTTATCAGAATAGTAGACTCTATGGCGGCACAGCACGCTAAATGGTTAAAGGTATGTTCACAGCTTCCTTGGAGACAGTCAATTGCTTCACTTAACCTTATTCTTTCATCAAATGTATGGCAGCAGGATCATAACGGATTTACACATCAGGATCCAGGCTTCCTTGACCATATAGCTAATAAGAAGGCGGATGTGGTAAGAATGTATCTTCCACCAGATACTAACTGCTTGCTTTCTTGCTTTGACCATTGCATAAGAAGCCGTGATTATGTCAATGTGCTTGTTACATCTAAGCACCCAAGACCACAGTGGCTTACTATGGAACAGGCTGTTAAGCACTGTACACAGGGTGTTGGCATATGGGAATGGGCAAGTAATGACCAGGGAGAAGAACCAGATGTAGTAATTGCTGGCTGTGGTGAGACACCTACACTTGAAGCACTTGCGGCTGTTACAATATTAAGAGATAATATGCCTGATTTAAAGATTAGATTTATAAATGTAGTCGATTTATTCAAGTTACAGTCTAATACACAGCACCCTCACGGTCTGTCAGATACAGATTATGACGCTTTATTTACAAAGGATAAGCCAATTATATTTGCATTCCACGGCTATCCAACACTTATACACGAGCTTACATATTACAGACATAACAGAAATCTTCAGGTATTCGGTTATCAGGAGGAGGGTACGATTACAACTCCATTTGATATGAGAGTACAGAACGAGATTGACCGTTATCATCTTGTACAGGCTGTTATTAATGCACTTCCACAGCTTGGCAACAAAGGTTCATATCTTCTCCAGAAGATGAGAGATACTTTAGTTGCACATAAGCAATATATAAGCGAGTATGGTATGGATCTTCCAGAGGTACAGGAATGGAAGTGGCATACACCAGATAATAAATAATGGTTATAAAACTAGTTAGTGAATAATTGAGTGATTTATATAAAATATTTTATAAAAGCTGCTTAATGTATTGCAAAATGTACAAAAAAATAATATTATATAAGTAACTTTTTGAAATGTATTTATTAAAAGTAAGGGGATACGTCATATAGCAGGATGTGTCCCCATACTTGTAGTAACGGGTGTTACAGAAATGGAGGATTTTACAATGAATAACAAACCATCTATTAAAATCGGAATTGTGGCAGTGAGCAGGGACTGTTTCCCAGAGAGCCTGTCAGTGAACAGAAGAAAAGCTTTAGTTGAGGCTTACAAGAACAAATATAATGCAGATGAAATATATGAATGTCCAATATGTATAGTCGAAAGCGAGATACATATGCAGCAGGCATTAGAAGATGTCAAGAAAGCTGGCTGTAATGCTTTATGTGTATATCTTGGTAATTTTGGACCAGAAATTGCAGAAACTATGCTTGCTAAATATTTTGACGGACCTAAGATGTTCGTTGCGGCAGCAGAAGAAACATCAGCTAATGGAGGCCTTGTAGGTAACAGAGGAGATGCTTATTGTGGTATGCTTAATGCAAGCTACAACCTGAAATTAAGAGGAGTTAAGGCATATATTCCGGAATATCCAGTAGGAACAGCAAGTGAATGTGCAGATATGATTCACGAATTCATACCGGTTGCAAAGGCTGTATATGCGTTAAATAATCTTAAGATTATAAGCTTTGGACCAAGACCTAATAATTTCCTCGCCTGCAATGCACCAATTAACCAGTTATACAATCTTGGCGTTGAGATAGAAGAGAATTCAGAGCTTGACCTTTTTGAAAGCTATAATAATCACGCAGGAGATGAGAGAATTCCAGCGGTTATAAAGAGTATGGAGAAGGAATTAGGAGAAGGTAATAAGAAACCTGAGATACTTTCGAAGCTTGCACAGTATGAGCTTACACTTCTTGACTGGGTAGAAGCACATAAGGGTTCAAGAAAATATGTTGCAATCGCAGGAAAATGCTGGCCAGCATTTCAGACACAATTTGGCTTTGTTCCTTGCTATGTTAATTCACGTCTTACAGCTATGGGAATACCTGTATCCTGTGAGGTTGATATATACGGAGCTTTAAGTGAATTCATAGGAACAGTTGTAAGCGATGATGTTGTTACACTTCTTGATATTAATAATACGGTTCCATCAGATATATACGAAGAAGATATTAAGGGCAGATTCAATTATACAATTAAGGATACATTTATGGGCTTCCATTGTGGCAATACAGCAGCGTGCAAGCTTTCATTCTGTGAGATGAAGAACCAGATGATTATGGCACGTTCACTTCCAGAAGAAGTTACTAACGGAACACTTGAGGGAGATATTGTACCTGGTGATATTACATTTTTCAGGTTACAGAGTACTTCAGACAGCCAGTTAAGGGCGTATGTTGCACAGGGTGAAGTTCTTCCTGTAAGAACACGTTCATTTGGTGCTATAGGAATATTTGCAATTAATGAAATGGGAAGATTTTACAGACACGTGCTTGTTGAGAAGAATTATCCTCATCATGGGGCAGTAGCATTTGGACATTATGGAAAGGCTTTGTTTGATGTGTTTAAGTATCTTGGCGTTGAGGACATATCATATAACCAGCCGGCAGGCGTGCTTTATAAGTCAGAAAATCCTTTTGCATAGTTAAGATTATAACGTAAATAGATAATAGTTTATAGAAATGGGGTGTGGTATGTATTATATAGGTGTTGACCTTGGGACATCTTCGGTTAAGCTGATATTGATGGAACCAACAGGTGATATTGTAAATACAGTATCTAAGACTTATCCTATAAGCTTTCCAAAGCCAGGCTGGTCAGAGCAAAATCCGACAGACTGGTATGATAAGACCTGTGAGGGAATCAAAGAGCTTATAAAGGATATAGATAAGGACAAGGTTGCAGGAATAAGCTTCGGAGGTCAGATGCACGGTCTTGTTATTCTTGATGAGAATGATAATGTAATAAGACCGGCAATTCTTTGGAATGATGGAAGAACAACTAAGGAATGTGATTATCTTAATAATGAGATTGGAAAGGATAAGCTTACAGAATATACAGCGAATATAGCATTTGCTGGCTTTACGGCTCCTAAGCTTCTCTGGGTTAAGAATAATGAGCCTGACAATTTCAAAAAGATTGCTAAGATAATGCTTCCTAAAGATTATATAGCCTACAGGCTTACAGGAGTACATTGCACAGATGTATCGGATGCGTCAGGTATGCTTTTATTAGATGTTAAAAAGCGTGACTGGTCAGAAGAGATGATTAACATATGCAAAATTTCAAGAAAACAGCTTCCGGCTTTGTATGAAAGCTACGAAAAGGTTGGCTGTATTACTAAAGAAGCTGCTATGGAGCTTGGACTTCCAGACAATGTATGTGTAGCTGCTGGAGCAGGTGATAATGCTGCTGCGGCAGTAGGTACTGGAACTGTTGGGGACGGAATGTGCAATATTTCTCTTGGAACAAGCGGAACAATATTTATATCAAGCAGTAACTTTAGCGTTGATAATAATAATGCACTTCATTCCTTTGACCACGCGGACGGCTATTATCATCTTATGGGCTGTATGTTAAGTGCAGCTTCCTGCAATGGCTGGTGGATGGATAATATTTTAAAGGATACAGATTACAAAGAAGCACAGTCACATATAACTAAAGATATGCTTGGCAATAATCATATATATTTTCTTCCATATCTTATGGGAGAGCGTTCACCACATAATGACCCGCTTGCAAGAGCAACATTTACAGGAATGACTATGGACAGCACAAGGACAGATATGACACAGGCGGTGCTTGAGGGTGTTGCATTTGCGATAAGGGACTCTTTTGAGATTGCCAGGTCGCTTGGAATTAACATCACAGAAACCAAGATGTGCGGTGGTGGTGCTAAGAGTGAGCTTTGGTGTACAATTATGGCTAATGTGCTGGGAATTAAAGTACATCTGTTAAAGTCAGAAGAGGGTCCGTCTATGGGAGCTGCTATGCTTGCTATGGTGGCGGCTGGTGAATATGAAAATGTTAAGCAGGCGGCAGACAGCATTGTTGGAATATGTAGGACAATCGAGCCGGAAAAAGACATTGCAGACAGGTATAATTCACGTTATAATACATTTAAAGACATATATCCTGCATTAAAAGGGGTATTTGAGAAAATGTAATTGATGTATCTGGCATAATAATAACAGATAGTGTATATGCAGAATGGAGGTTTTATGAAATTTTTTATTGATACGGCAAATGTTGATGATATCAGAAAAGCTAATGATATGGGTGTAATCTGCGGAGTTACAACTAATCCATCATTAATTGCCAAAGAAGGCAGAGATTTTAATGAAGTAATTAAAGAGATTACAAGTATTGTTGATGGACCTATAAGTGGTGAAGTTAAGGCAACTACAGTAGATGCGGAAGGAATGATTAAAGAGGGCCGTGAGATTGCTGCGATTCATCCTAATATGGTAGTTAAGATTCCTATGACAGTAGAAGGCCTTAAAGCAGTTAAGGTGCTTTCAGCAGAAGGAATAAAGTGTAATGTAACACTTATCTTTTCAGCTAATCAGGCACTTTTAGCAGCAAGAGCAGGTGCAGCATATGTATCCCCATTCCTTGGAAGACTTGATGATATATCACAGCCGGGTATCCAGCTTATTGAAGATATTGTTGGTATATTTTCTAATTATGATATCCAGACAGAGATTATATGTGCAAGTGTAAGAAATCCTATACATATAACAGACTGTGCACTTGCAGGAGCTGACATAGCAACTGTTCCTTATAAGGTTATTGAGCAGATGGTTCATCACCCATTAACAGATGCAGGTATTGAGAAGTTCCAGAAAGATTATAAGGCAGTATTTGGAGAATAAATGATTTCATCACAGAAAATAACAACGTCAGAGGTTAGAAAGTATAATAAGAACAGAATATTTAAGCTTATATATAACAGCAGTGCAATATCAAGGCAGGAGATTGCGGATACACTTGGATTGTCACTTCCGACAATCAACCAGAATATCAAGCTTTTAAAAGATTCAGGGCTTATAGTTATGGAGGGTAGTTTTGACTCAACAGGAGGAAGAAAAGCCCAGATGATTATGGTAAATGCTGATGCAAGATTTGCAATAAGCGTTAACGTCCGTGCTAATGAATTAAAGGTGGCACTTATAGATCTTAATGGAGAGATAAGAAGCCAGAAAAGTGTTGATATTGAATTCAGTCCGGAAAGTGATTATGGAGTTAAGGTATCAGAGCTTGTCGATGATATAATAGAGGAGAATAATATTAATACTGATAATATACTTGGCATAGGAATAACTATGCCGGGTATATTCAATAGTGATAATACAATGATAATTTCATCTCCACCACTTAACACAAGAGACTATAAGACTGATAACATTACGAGTCGTCTTAAGTATGATTATACTGTACAGAACGATGCAAGAGCCAGTGCATTTGCTGATTACTGGTATTCCCATAAGAATGAAAATGCTCATATGGACGAGTCCTATCACGACAAATTCTATCTTATGATTAATGATGGAGTTGGTGGTGCGTGTGTAAGCAATGATAAGATTGTGCAGGGAGAGCATAACAGATATGGTGAATTTGGACATATGACTTTATATCCTGACGGAAGAAAATGTATGTGCGGAAAGAAGGGCTGTGTTGAAAGTTATCTTTCAGCAAGAAATCTTTCATCAGACCTTGGCATACAGATAGATGAATTCTTTAAGAAAGCATCTGAGGGTGATGCACAATGCGTCAAAGTTCTTGATGAATATCTTGATAATCTTACAACAGGAATTAATAATCTGTATGTTATATTTGACAGGGATATAGTAATTGGTGGATTTGTTTCAAGATATCTGTTAGAATATGAAGAGAATATAAGACAAAGACTTATTGATAAATATTCTTTTGATACAGATGGAAGATATTTTTCGATTTCAAGCTGTACATCAGAGAGAACGGATACAGGAGCGGCAATAATGTTTTTGTCTGAATTCATTAATAGTATTTAACAAGAGGGACAGAGGCGAGATGGATAAGAGCAGACTGTATAGGGGTATTAACAATTTAAGAAATACAATTACATTAGAACACTGCGTCATAAGATTTATTATGGCGTGGTGTTTTGTTAGTTTAGTTGAGAGTTTTATAATGAATAGCAGAAGGTATATGATAAACAGCCTGTCATACGTTAAAAATGTTGATATGGTTTCAGTTATTATATGCTCGCTGGTATTAACAATAGTATTATATGCCATATTTGAAAAGCTTCAGGATAATAACAGGCTTAAAGCCTGTATTCTTGAGGGAACTTTATTAACAGGAGTTGTATTGGTATATGCCTGCGTGTGTGTATATGAATATAATGATGTGTATTTTGTGGCTGGAATGACACTTGTTGTACTGGCGGCAGCTGTATATTCATATAGTTATGTGCACAAGATTTACAAGGGATATATTAGTGACAGCACCACTTATAATGCGGATATAAAAGATATAAGTAAAAGAATGTATATCACAGGTGTTGCGATAGTTGCAGGTGTTATTACAGCATTTATAAGTATATGCATGGTGTTCCGTTATCTGTCATTTGGCTCACCTAATTTTGATATGGGACTTTTTTCGCAGATGTTTCACTATATGAAGACGACGGGCAGAATGTTAAATACAAGTGAGAGAGATCATCTTATGTCACATATGTGTGTGCATATATCACCAATGTTTTATACGATACTGCCATTTTATATGCTTGTATCATCACCGGTGACGCTTGAGGTTATGCAGGCAGTAGTCATTGCAATAGCAGTAATTCCACTTTGCAGGCTTGCTGAGTACAAAGGAATGTCAAGACGGGCTGCGTTAATAATATGTATAATATACTGTTTTTATCCGGTTATAAGCGGCGGATGCTTTTATGATATACACGAGAATATGTTTCTTCCAGTGCTTATATTTACATTTCTGCTATATATGGAAAAAGATAATATGACAGGAATATTAATATCTGCAATACTTATATGCCTTGTAAAGGAAGATGCACCGGTATTTCTTATGTTCATGGCCCTTTATATGATAATAGGAAAGAGAATGTATAAAAAAGGATTTATTATACTGATATTATCCATAGTGTATTTTGTCATTGCCTGCAAGATAATTGAGATAATAGGAACGGGCATAATCTCTGACAGATTTAATAATATGATTGCGGAAGGTAATGGTAATATAACAGGAATAATAAAGACGGTTATTAATAATCCAGCGTATATAATTACGCAGATTATGGATAAAAGTAAGATTGCTTATATATTAAAGACACTTGGTGTTCTTTTGTTCATACCATTATGTACAAGAAAGTGGAGCAGATTTATTCTTCTTGGACCTTATATAATGTTTAATCTTATGTCCGATTATGAATATTTCCATAGCATATATTTTCACTATTCATTTGGTTCAGGTGCACTTCTTATATATCTTTTAATTATTAATATATGCGATATGGATGTGAGGAAGAAAATGTTAATGCTTCGTATGACAGCTATGGCAGTTGTTATATTTTTTATGGCATTCAATGTATCAAGGCTTGATAATGCGTTTAATTATGTGGACGAGAATAATAAAAGGGTGATTGATACTATGAATGAAGGGCTTAGTACAATTCCTGACGATGCAAGTGTTACAGCGACAACATTTTTATGTGCCAGTTTATCAAAGCATAAGATATTGTATGAATTATATTATACCGACAAACAGACAGAGTATATAGCTTTGGACTTAAGATACAGCGATACTTATTACAATGTCAGCAGTTACCTGAATTCATCACAGTATGAAACTGTATATTATGCAGAAAATGTAATCGCAGTATTCAAAAATAGAGCAACAGGCAATTGATTAAATTGTCAGATTTGTTATAATACATCTATATAATTATGTGAATTGGAGGACAAGTAAGATGATAGCAGAATCAATGAAAGCACTTGTTAAAGGAAGCTCAGTTATCAGAGCGATGTTCGAGGAAGGTAACAGGCTTGCTAAGATATATGGAGCAGAAAATGTATATGACTTTTCATTAGGTAATCCTAATGTGCCGGCTCCGGATGAAGTTAATGAGGCAATCAAGAATATAGTTGATGAGGAAGAGTCAGTTGTCCTTCACGGATATATGAGCAATTCAGGCTTTGAAGATGTAAGAGAAGCGATTGCACAGTCACTTAATAAGAGATTTGATACACATTTTAATTACACTAATATTGTTATGACAGTTGGTGCGGCAGGTGGTCTTAATACAATACTTAAGACAATTATCAATCCTGGTGATGAGGTGCTTACATTTGCACCATTCTTTGGAGAATATAGGAATTATGTAAGTAATTTTGGTGGAAAGCTTGTTGCAGTATCTCCAGATACAGCTACTTTCCAGCCAAAGTTTGATGAATTTGAGAAGCTTATTAACAAGAATACCAAGGCTGTAATTGTCAACAATCCTAACAACCCAACAGGAGTTGTGTATTCAGAAGATACAATAAAGAAGTTAGCTAAGATTATGGAAGACAAGCAGAAAGAATTAGGCATAGAGATATTCCTTATAGCTGATGAGCCATACAGAGAACTTGCTTATGATGGAGTAGAAGTTCCATATCTTACTAAATATTACAATAATACTATAGTTGGATATTCATACAGCAAGTCATTATCACTTCCAGGTGAGCGTATCGGATATCTTGTGATTCCAGATGAAGCAGCAGATTCAGATGATATGAAGTCAGCCGCTTCTGTAGCAACAAGAATATTAGGATTTGTTAATGCACCATCATTACAGCAGAAGGTCATTGCCAGATGTCTTGATGCCAAGGTTAATATCGAAGCTTATGATAAGAACAGAAAAGCACTTTACGAAGGGCTTACAAAGCTTGGTTTTGAATGTATTAAGCCAGAAGGAGCGTTTTATCTCTTTGTCAAATCACCAACAGAAGATGAGAATATTTTCTGTGATACAGCTAAGAAGCACAATATACTTATTGTTCCTGGTTCATCATTTGGCTGTGCTGGTTTTGTAAGGATGGCTTACTGCGTATCATACGATACAATAATTAATTCACTCCCACATTTTGCAGAAGTTGCTAAAGAGATGGGTTTATAAAATCAATATGCGAAAAATGTACGCGGAAATGAGGATTATTAATGAAAGCTTGGGAGAGTAATATAAGAAAGGTTGAACCTTATGTTCCGGGCGAACAGCCTAAGGTTCAGGATGTTATTAAACTTAATACTAATGAGAATCCATATGGACCATCAGAAAATGTCAGAAAAGCAATGGAAGCAATAGATATAGACCGTTGCAGATTATATCCGGATCCTGATGTGACTAAGCTTGTTAAGAGCATTGCAGATTATTATGGAATGGATAATAATCAGGTATTTGTCGGTGTGGGCTCAGATGATGTGTTATCAATGTGTTTCCTTACATTTTTTAATGGAAAGAAGCCGGTATTATTCCCGGATATTACATATTCTTTTTATAGTGTATGGGCTGATCTGTACCGTATACCATATGAGAAGCAGAAGCTTGATGATAATATGAAGATTGTTCCAGAAGACTATTATAAAGAAAATGGCGGTGTAATCTTCCCTAATCCTAATGCTCCAACAGGTCTTTTAATGGATCTTGACAGTGTAAGGGATATTATTGAACATAATAAAGATGTTGTAGTTATAGTTGATGAAGCATATATTGATTTTGGAGGAGTATCAGCTAAGGATTTAGTGAATGAATATGATAATGTACTTGTTGTACAGACATTTTCTAAGTCACGTTCTATGGCGGGTATGAGAATTGGATATGCGTTTGGTTCAAAAGAACTTATAAAGGCACTTAATGATGTGAAATTCTCATTTAATTCATACACAATGAATATGACATCAATTGATATGGGTGTTGCTTCAATCAATGATAAGAAGTATTTTGAGGAATGTGTTGAAAGAATAACAGCTACAAGAGAAAGAACTAAGGAAGAACTTACAAAGCTTGGATTTACGTTCCCAGACTCTAAGGCTAACTTTATATTTGCTACACATAAGAGTGTTCCAGCTAAAGAAATATTTGAAAAGCTTAAGGATTTGAATATATTTGTAAGATATTTTGCACAGCCAGGAATTGATAATTATTTAAGAATTACAATAGGTACAGATGAGCAGATGGATAAGCTTATAAGTGCTTTATCTGAGATTGTTGGTTAGAGGAGACTTTATGGCAGTACCATTTGAGAATAGAAACTTCCATAAGGAAATGCTAAAGCTTGCAGGACAGCTTCAAAAAGAAGGAAAAGTACCAAGATTATTATTACATAGCTGTTGTGCACCTTGCAGTAGTAACTGTATTGAAGTTCTATCGAAGTATTTTATGGTTACAGTATTTTATTATAATCCGAATATATCAAGTGATGAGGAATATAAGAAAAGAGTTGCAGAGCAGATAAGATTTATAAAAGAATTTGATACCCCTAACAAAGTTGAATTCATCGAGGGTGATTACGAACCGGATGTATTCTTTAAGGAAGTTAAGGGTCTTGAGAAAGAGCCAGAAGGCGGTAAGCGTTGTTTTAAATGTTATGAATTAAGATTAAGAAAGACAGCAGAACTTGCCAAGGCAGAGGCGTATGATTATTTTACAACAACTCTTACAATCAGCCCATTAAAGAACAGTGTAAAGCTTAATGAGACAGGCTTAAAGCTTCAGGAAGAATATGGTGTTAATTACCTGCTTTCGGATTTTAAGAAGCAGGAAGGTTATAAGAGGTCTATTGAGCTGTCAAAGGAATATGGATTATACAGACAGAATTACTGCGGCTGTGTATATTCAAGACAGCAGATATTAATGAGCAAATAAATATATGCACAGTCAGGTGGTGCCACAGTGGCAACACCTATAATTAGTGACGAAGGGTTATATATTTTGACACCGGTGTCATATTATAGTATGTTATCATTAACCAGACAGAGTATAATAAGGAGGAATAATTATGGCTAAGAAGAAATCAGGCATTGTTAAGGCAGCAGTAGGTATTGGTGCGGTAGTAGTTGCTGGTAAAGTTGCATACGAGAAGTATAAGACAACTAAGAGCCGTTATACAAAGGAAGAACAGGATAGTGCAGATCTTGAGGTCCGCAAATATAATGCAATATGTGAGAAGAAGGTTGTTGAAGTAGAAGACGAGGAATTTGTTGGCTGTGAGATAAAGTCAGTAGCTTCTAATACAACTCTTGACCTTGGTCTTGCTGTATTTGAAAAAGATGTATACATTAATTTTGAAAGTGTATGCAGTAATGTCACAATCATTCTTCCAGAGGGTGTTAATGTGGCGTGTGACATAGAAAAGAGAATAGCAGGTGTTCATAATCTTGTAGAAAATGTTGATGAAGAAGGAATTCATACAGTATATGTAATTGGAAAAGCAACATTAAGCAAGGTTGATATTATTCCTGTTAATTTTTATGTGGACGACGATGATGTAGAAGATATATTAGCAGAAGATGATTTTGATGAAGAAGAAGCATTTCCAGAGTCAGGAGATGTAGACGTAAAAGTTATTAACAAGAGCGAGAAAGAGGCTGTGTCAGAAGAAACAGTTAAGTCAGAAGACGGCTTTAAGCCTGCAGATAACGCTGATACTACTGAGGACAACACAGAAACTATTAATCTTGAAGAAGTTAAGTAGTCAGGATAAAGCGTATGAAGTTCAGGGATAAAATGATTGAATATTTTGATAATATTCCAGAAGGTACGGTTGTAGTTGCTAATGCAATGTATGAACAGGGATTTACCAGGATGAGCCACGATGCTTTTTTCAGGTCTATAGAAAGACTGTGCGAGGATGGTTACATTTTAAGAGCTGGAAAAGGAATGTATATTAAGACATCTGATGGTGATAAGAACATAGAAGAATTACTGCTTAATTATTTCTTTGGAGATAATAACGACAGTGGAATGTTTATAGGCTACAGGCTGTATAACAAGTATATGATATCATCTTACAAGGGCGATAAGATAGAGCTGTATTCAACTGTGATAAGAACAAGAACCTGTGAGCTTGGCAATATAATAGTTAAAAGACCAGAGGTTGATCTGGATTTTGAGAATTCCAAAGTGCTTGAGGCTTTGGAGATTTTGCAGAATTATCATAATATCGAGAATTTAGATAAGCTGAAGTTTGCAAGGTATGCCAAGCAGTTTGCAGGCAGCTATAATGATGAGGCGGCTGTAAATGTGCTTTTACATATGAAATATAAGAAAAGCACGATAGCTTTTATGAAGAAGATACTTGATATGTATAAGACACAGAATAGTTTACAGCAGTTTTTAAGCTACGCTTCAGATTATAAAATTCCGGCTGTCCAGAGGATAGCAAGATAAATGTATGAATAAAAATACAAAAAAACGCTTTACAACAGTAAAGCGTATGTATATAATAACGCTTGAACAATAATAAAAAAGCAGAGTAGGAATATGTGCGTTAAGTGCCATTTGGACAGGGAGTTGCCATTTGGACGAAAAGTTTTCTTGCGATACATAATCCGCATCCCGCTGCTACATACTACGGCGAATAACCTCCTATGTAGAGCGAAGATTACTGCAAAGGAGGTTTTTTTATGTCAATTTTATTAAGAAATTTTGCATTTTCTGCAAAAGAATTCAAGAGCATTAAGTCAATAGTTGCCGCGGCATTATTGATAGCTCTGCACACAGTATTAGCTGTGTTTGTATCAATTCAGGTAACACCAACACTTAGAATTTCAGTATCCTTTCTTGCCAACTGTGCAATAGGATATATGTTTGGTCCAGTTATGGGCTTTGTGTGTGGTGGACTTGGAGATTTGATTCAGTTTGTTATTAAGCCTACAGGTGCATATTTTCCTGGCTGGACAATAAGTGCGGCATTAGCTGGATTTATATATGGTCTGTTCTTTTATGGCTGTAATATGAAGGTAGCTGAAAAGTATGATGAACAGGGTCAGAAGAAAGGTATATTAAGGATTATAGACTTTAAGTTCCTTTTAAGATGTGCAGCGGCACTTACAATTGATACATTACTTGTAAATGTATTACTTGGAACTTACTGGTGCAGTATAATGTATGGAAAGGGCTTCGCATTTTACTTATCAATACGTTTTGCTAAGAATATGATACAGCTTCCAATTAACATTATACTGACATATTATGTATTAGGATTTATTAAATACATTAATAATAAAATTTATGAATAAAAATATGTTGATAAAAGAATATTAATGGACAGTACATCAGCACGGAAAGGAAGAAAGTTATGTCAAAGATAATGATAGCATCAGATATTCACGGTTCTGCATATTATTGCAGATTAATGTTAGACAGATTCAAGGAGGAGAACGCAGAAAGATTAGTTCTTCTTGGAGATATACTCTATCACGGACCAAGAAATGATCTTCCTAAAGAATATGCTCCCAAAGAAGTTATCGCAATGCTTAATCCCCTGCGCAATAAGATAATATGTGTAAGAGGTAATTGTGATACAGAGGTAGATCAGATGGTGCTTGATTTTAATGTGTTATGTGAACAGGCATATGTTAATTTTAATGGCCGTTCAATAGTATTAGCACACGGACACAAGCTTGATGAAAAGAATATTCCGGCGTTAAATGATGGCGATATCCTTTTATGCGGACATACACACGTTCCAAAGTGTGAAAAGAGAGATGGATATATATATATGAACCCAGGTTCAGTATCTATCCCTAAGGAGAACTCAGCTCACAGCTATATGATACTTGATGATAAGTTCTACTGGAAAGACCTTGATGGTAATGTATATATGGAACAGAAATATTAAACTATAACAGCCTTTTAATAATTCTTTATATATTTTTAATTGCTTTTGCAAAAGTATATGATAGAGTATTATTTGATGATAATTATTGAGAAATGTGAAAGGCTGGATTGTTTATGAATGGTTTCAAGGATAAATTTGCAAGATTTATGTATGGAAGATATGGCATGGATCAATTGTCAAGAAATTTATCTTTAATATGTCTTGTGTTACTGGTTATAACAATGTTTAGCAGAAGCAATGTATTATATGCCATAGCACTTGCAGGAATAATATATACATATTTTAGGGTATTTTCGCGTAATATATCTAAAAGAAGCAAAGAGAATGAGAAATACCTGTCTTTCCATTATAAAGTAGTGGGAAAGATTAACAGAATTAAATATATAATTAAAGACAATAAGACACATAAGATATTTAAGTGTCCAAGTTGTTCACAGAAGATAAGGGTGCCTAGAGGAAAAGGCAGGATAAGTATTAAATGTCCAAAGTGCAGAATAGAATTTATTAAGAAGACCTGATTTAAAGTGTAAAGACTTGAATCAGGTCTTTACTTATATTATGGTGAATATAATTAATGGAATATAGTGAAAGAATTGCCAGCGGCATTATTGTAGAAGAAAAATGGCAATTATTTATCTATTGTAATGCCGGACGATTTGAATATGAACCAGAAGCTTGAAAATATATTGAATGTATCTTTAGATGCCACAGAAGACGAATTAAGAAAAGCTGACAGCCTTAGTACAGGTTATAACTGGCGTGATAATACATGGGAGATAATAGTTAAATATTCAGGAAGTCTTGAGAGTATACGAAACAGATATAACGTATATATCAAAGAGCTTCTTAATTATTATGCAATTATAGTGGCTGATAAAGCTACAATAGAACTTATATCGCAGGAAGATGTCATAGATTATGTGGAAAAGCCTAAGAGTCTTTATTATCAGATAGAACGCACTAAGACAGCCGCATGTGTAGGAAGCGTGAGGGCGGATGGGAACATTTTATCAGGAAAAGGTGTTATTGTCGGAGTGATTGATACAGGGATAGATATATTTGATAATGCTTTCAGGAATTCTGATGGGACTACAAGAATACTTAACATATATGACCAGACGACAGGTGAGAAATACGATAAACAGTCGATTGATGAGTATATAAGGCTTAATGAGGATTTATCAGGCGGTACATTTTCTTATGATAATGCTCCAGGGGTTGATAACATAATGCATGGAACGGATGTTTCGTATATAGCGGCAGGCAGTTTGGGCGTTGCTTACGAGGCTGATATTATAGCAGTTAAAATGGGATATTCTATTAATAACCAGTTTCCAAGGACAACAAGCCTTATGGATGCAATTGATTATATTATAAGAAAAGCAATTGAATACAGAAAGCCTGTGGCAGTTAATATAAGTTATGGCTGTAATTATGGTGCACATAATGGTAATACGTTATTAGAGAGCTTTATTGATGATATATCCAAAAGCTACAGGTGTGTTATATGTGTAGGGAGTGGCAATGAAGCAGATAAAGCGATACATTTTGGGGGGATTATTAATACCGGACAGGTACAGACAGCGTATCTTAGTGTTGGTGAATATCAGAGTGCCATAGATATCCAGATATGGAAGAATTACTGGGATACAATTGATGTAATGTTAATCAATCCGCGTGGCGAACAGATTGGAATAATAACTGAGGGGAGAATTAACAGGTATGAAACATACAATACTGAGATTATAACATTGCTTGGTGAACCATCTCCATATAATATATATCAGGAAATATATATTAATCTTATTCCAAAGACTGATTATATATTATCAGGTATATGGCAGATAGTGTTGATGGCAGGAAGTATAAGGGCAGGTGAATATAATATATGGCTTCCGTCAAGTCAGGCACTTGGTTATGCAACAGCATTTAATAATCCTACAGCTGATGGGACGATTACAATACCTGCAACGGCAAGAAACTGTATAGCAGTTGGGGCGTATAATGCATACACGAATTCTTATGCAGCATTTTCGGGACGGGGATTTGATAATAGCATAAGAAATGTTAATGCAGGGGTTAAGCCGGATATCACAGCACCAGGTGTCGATATAAGTATTGCAAGGCAGAGGGGGAATGATATTACATATAGAAATGTTACAGGCACATCTTATGCAGTTCCGGTTGTTACAGGTGCGGCGGCACTTCTTATGCAGTGGGGAATAGTTATGGGCAATGACAGGTTTATGTATGGCGAGAAATTAAAGGCAGCTCTTATTGATGGTTCTAAGCCAGTAGGACTTGTTGGGATTACACGAAACGATAATCAGCCAGACCCGCGTACAGGCTGGGGAGAGGTGTGTCTTAAGAATACGCTTAATAAAATTTTATAAATCATCTTGAAATTCATACAAACATTGTGGTATAGTATGTTTATATGAATGAGAAATATAATAAGTCCATTGTACTTAAGACTGTTATATTTAAGAATGGAGGATTTAGATGAAGATATCAACAAAAGGCAGATATGCATTAAGGGTTATGATAGATTTAGCAGAACACGATAATGGCGAATATATAACACTTATGGATATAGCTGAAAGACAAGGAATTTCAGAGAAATATTTAGAATCAATTGTTTCTTTATTAAGCAAGAATGATTTTCTTATATCATTAAGAGGAAAGGGTGGTGGATATAAGCTTTCAAGGCGTCCAGAGGAATACACAGTATTAAGCGTATTACAGTGTACAGAAGGTTCTTTAGCACCTGTTGCCTGTCTTGAGAGCAAGCCTAATAAGTGTCCTAAGCTTGAAGAGTGCAAGACAATTACTATGTGGGAGAATTTTGAGAAGACAATCAATGATTACTTTAACAAGATAACAATAGCAGACCTTATTAATTCTGGTAATGGAATTGATAACTATGTTATTTAATATATATGCCAGAATGTCACTTGAGTGCCAGTCTGGCATATTTTATGTAATAGCAGGCTTTATCTGTTATAGATAATAAATGTCTTGACGTATTTATTATCTTTCGGACAGGGCTTATCTATGGGGAAAAAAAGCCACCAGCACCGCCGCAGGCACAGCATATGCCAATACATTTTGCAGCAGAAGCAATATCAAAGCCAGAACCCTGATTAATGGCAACAGAGATAACACATAAAATGCAGAAGTATATAATACCATAGAGTATTCCCCATATAAGACGGTTGCATTTTCTTATGTGTCCTAATATAAGTCCACCGGCAAATGTGCTGATACCATAGGCGGCAGTAATACATATGCTTATTATGTTATTGCTAAGTGACATTTTATACATACATATAGATATAATTATCAGTAAAGCAATTGTTATAATGTAACCCGCTATTAAGGTCTTTAGTATTCCAATTAATTTGTTCATACAGCATTTCCAATCTATATATATTCTTTACAAGCTTATGTCCATATATTTGATAATATTCATTCAACTTGACATCTGTATTATTAATACTGTAATATATTAAAATATAACACACAAATTAAAGTGTTGTATATAAATATTATTTTATAAAAAGAATGGAGGAATAATTCCTTGGATACGGACAGTTATATTCAACTTATAACTATTATTATTTTATTATTTCTTTCGGCATTTTTCTCGTCAGCTGAGACATCATTTATGACTGTAAGCAAGATGAAAATTCGTTCGCTTATGGATGAGGGCAACAAACGTGCAGCTTTAGTTGCTAAGATTATAGATGATTCTGGAAAGCTGCTAAGTGCCGTACTTATAGGTAATAACATTGTTAATATTTCCTGCTCAGCACTTGTTACTACATTTACAATAAAGGTATGGGGAAGCTATGCTACAGGAATAGCAACTGGTGTTCTTACACTTTTCGTTCTTTTATTCGGAGAAATAACCCCAAAGAATCTTGCTACATATTATTCTGTTAAGCTTACATTATTATATGCACCAATTATATATGGTCTTATGGTTATATTGACACCAGTGATATTTATAGTTGATCATCTTGCTGGCGGAGTATTAAGAATATTTGGTATTAAATCTAATGATAAGAATTCAACTATTACTGAGGAAGAGCTTCGTACAATAGTAAAGGTAAGCCATGAAGAAGGAATTATCGAGAAAGATGAAAGACAGATTATTGATAATCTGTTTGACTTTGGAGATACAAGCGTTAAAGACGTTATGATTCCAAGAATTGATATGACAGTTGCAGATGTTAATTCATCTTATGAAGATATAATTACATTATTTAAAAGTACAATGTATACAAGAATACCGATATACGAGAATGATTCAGATAATGTAATCGGCATACTTAATATTAAAGATTTGATAGTCGGTGATAAAAAAGACGAAACCTTTAATATAAGAGATATAATGAGAAAACCATTTTTTACATACGAACATAAGAATACATCTGAGCTGTTTAAAGAAATGCAGCTTAACAGATACAGTATTGCAATTGTTCTTGATGAATACGGACAGATAGCTGGTATGATAACAACTGAGGATTTGCTTGAGGAAATTGTTGGTGAAATCAGAGATGAGTATGATACAGATGAGAAAGACGATATGACTAAGATAAGGGATAATACATATCGAATTAATGCATCGTGCAAGCTTGATGACATTAATAGTGAGCTTGGAACTAAGTTGTACTCACAGGATAATGACTCGCTTGGTGGATTTATATCAGAAAAGCTTGACAGAATACCTAAAGCCGGGGATAAGCTGACAATTGATAATGTATGGCTGTTTGTTGAACGTTCTTCGGTAAATAGGGCAGAGTCAGTTATATTAAAGATACAGCCGGATAATAAAGACACTAATGACAGATAATATAATGAACACCAAAGTGTTAATCTTAAAAGCTCTTTGTGGAACTTTATATGCACTGAAAGGCTGTACAAGAATTGCTGGATATTATAACAAAGTCAGAAAATATCATATCAGAGGCTTAGTACACTGATATGAATATAATTAATATACTTATAGAAGAATGTGATTAAGTAAATGCTTAGTCACATTTTTTGTTGTATATTTTTATTTCATATTTTTATTTCATATTTTGTTGTGTATTCAAGCATTATATAAAAAACGATGCAACATTTTATTTCAAGATGTTGCATCCATTATTAATATCTTATTCTTATTTACATATTCTATATCGTCTATTTTTCATATTACTTTACCCCTTTTTATAAAAAAATTGACTTTTTTAGAAACTTTTCAAAGATTAACCTTTAAAAATACAGAATCTTTATCGTCCTGCTTAATTCCTAAGTATCTTTTAGTTATCTCATAAGATGAATGGTTATAGATATCCATAAGAATTGCAGGAGGTGTTCCACATTTCCAAGCATAATACCCGAAGGTTTTACGCATTGAATGGCAGCTTATTCCGTTTTCAAGATTAAGAATATCAGCCGCGTGTTTGATAATACGGAATGCCTGCGAACGGCTTAATGCAGTATTATTGTATCTCCCTGGGAATATATACCCCTCCCCTGTTACGTCATCAAGGCTCTCCATATACCTAGATAACCCTTTTCTTGTGCTTTTGTTAATTGCTATCCGTGTCTCCTTACCAGTCTTTTTCTCGGTTGTTACGAGATGCTTCCTAAAATGTTTTTCCTTGATGTCATAGACATCTTTCCATCGTAATTCGAGCAAATCACTAATTCTTAATGCTGAATTTACCCCTAAACATATAAGGGCATAGTTTCTTAAGTTGGGCTCATTATCCAGATAAAATCTGCGAAATGCTTCCAGCTCATCAATATTTCTTATCGGTTGTGCTGTGCTCATATTTATACCTCCATTCACCATATAGCATACAACATTTGATGCAACATTTTGAAATAATTTGTTGCATAGACAAGGAGGTTAATGTGCTTAAGCTCACAATCAAACCCGGCGAGTACATCAACATCGGTGATGATGTAAGGGTTATCTATTCAGGAGGCTCAGAAGGGAACATTCATCTTTTAATAGATGCCCCAAGGGAACTCAACATTGTAAGAAGCAAGGTTCTTGCAAGAAATACTGCCAATTCGGACAAGAAAGAGTCCCGCTATATATCTCCATATTATGCGGAACGCGGACTTTCTCCGGAAACACTTTCTAAAATCCGCAGGCTTATAAGGGAAGATAAGAAGATGAATAAGCAGGTTGTAGATAGGAAAGAGGACATCAGTCAGGATAATATACAGAGTTAGCATGGTAACGCTGTTTATTATATATGCGTATTAACTGTTAAGGCTGATGCCAGCAGTTCTAATACATTCCCGGTAAGGGAGATGGGAACGGATTCCCAAACAAATATTATATTTTACACGGAGGTACACACTATGGTAGTACAACACAATATGTCAGCTATGAATGCTAACAGAATGTTAAGCGGAGTTTCATCTGCACAGTCAAAATCAACAGAGAAGTTATCATCAGGTTACAGAATCAATCGTGCCGCAGATGATGCTGCTGGACTTTCAATTTCAGAGAAGATGAGAGGTCAGATTAGAGGTCTTAATCAGGCTTCAACAAATGCTCAGGATGGTATTTCACTTATCCAGACAGCTGAAGGTGCTTTAAATGAATCACACTCAATCCTTCAGAGAATGAGAGAGCTTGCAGTACAGGCTTCAAATGGTACAGAAACAGATGACGATAGAGAAGCAGTACAGAACGAAATCGAACAGCTTCAGAGTGAATTAACAAGAATCTCTGATACAACAGAATTCAATACTATGAAGTTACTTGATGGTTCTCAGTCAGGAAGCAAAGTGGAGGCTTCTGTAAGCAAGAGCTCTGCTAATCTTCTTACAACTGAAAAAGCAACAACAGGTGAATCAACGGCTGCTGCGATTACACCGGCCGGTGACGGAAAAGAGTCTTCTTATTCAGTAACCGTTATGGATAAAAATGGTAATGCATCTACAACAACTGTTAAGTTTACAGGTGGAGCAGATGAAAATGCAGATGGAGCCTCTATAGTAAAAGCATTAAAGGAAACTGATTTAGCTGATACATTTGATATATCATATGATACAACAAATAAGCAGATTAAATTTACATCTAAAGAGGAAGGTGTATCATCTAATGTTGTATTAACACAGCAGGGTACTGCCGCAGCAAAAGCAGCGACAGTAATTGCAGGTACAGATGCTTACTCTAAGTTGAGTAAAGATTATAAGGCATATGATGGAACAGGTAATATTGAAGATGCAATCTTTACTGTTAATGGACAGAAATTCGCATATGTAACAGATGCAACTAAATTAGGTGATGATTATAAGGATGTTAATTATATTGAAACAGCTGCTGCTACAATAAAACCTGCAGAAGCAGATTCTATGGCTAAGTTAATCAACTCAAAGACTGGTATTAGTGCTGAAGCAGATGCGAATGGAAATATTAGCTTAAAGGCTGGTACATCTAATACAGGTAACGGTATTACACTTCAGATTGGTGCTAACGAAGGTCAGACAATGAGCTTTACACTTGATGATATGAGTGCTGATGCACTTGGTGTTGGTGGAAAGGCAGTAGACTTAAGCTCTCAGGAGAGTGCTAAGACAGCTACAACAACTATTGATGCAGCTATCAAGAAGGTATCTGCTGCAAGAGGTAAGATGGGTGCTGTTCAGAACAGACTTGAGCATACAATCAATAACCTTGATACAGCTTCTGAGAACCTTCAGACAGCTGAGTCACGTATCCGTGATACAGATATGGCAGAAGAAATGGTTAACTACAGCAAGAACAACATTCTTGCACAGGCTGGACAGTCTATGCTTGCACAGGCTAATCAGTCTAACCAGGGTGTTCTTACACTTCTTCAGTAATCAATTAGCGTATTACTACTAGGTTAATCAAGCAAAATAAAAAAGCCTGAATAATCAAAATTAGATTATTAAAAATTACATAAAAACAACCCCGCAATATGTTCCATGCACATATGTTGGGGTTGTTTTTGTATTAATAATTCTTTACAGCGTTGACAGCTTCATCTTTGGATAGTTGGTAATCTTCAATGAGTTTATTAACAGTGTCATCATCTGATAGGTTCATATCTTTGCATAATTTGATAAAAGCGTTGATACCTTTGGTAAGTTCGAGTTGCTTGCCCTCATTAAATCCAATTTGTCTACCTTGAGCCAATCCGAGCTGTTTACCCTCAGCGATACCCAATTGCCGTCCTTCTTCCTTAACGATTTCAAGATGACCTTCTTCGTCATATTCATAAATGCTCACAGTAATCACTTCCTCCCTGTGATTTCTAAAAAATTCAGACAATACATTTTCAGCTATACATTCATCAACTGCCTCAGTAACAGCAGTGCGGATATCAATCTTCTCAACATCGGTCTTAACACGCACTTTATTAACAAATATCATATAGTCCTTAAGCGTTTCGCATTTAGAAAGAAATTCAGAACTATATGTATGTATATTAGAATTGCTAACAGAATTATCATTAATATTAGAATTAAAAGTACGGGATTTATTACCCGCATTATTATCAGTGTTAATATTAATAACCCTTACCATAAGCTCCAACTCCGGACAATCTATGTTCTTCTCATACATATCCGATAATCGAAGAATACTTTCTGCTTCAAGCGGCTGCTTTCCATTATAAAATGTAACGAAATGCGGTACTGGAATTTTAAGCGTTGTACTCCTGTGCAAATCACTATTGTTATACATCTGTCTGTATACATCAGATAAATAGTGCAGAAATCGCAACGGCATATTAGGATTACGGCTTGACTGCTGTTCAAACATATACAAATCCTGCCCGAACACAAATGAAGCATCGTTTTTATACTTCATATATACGCCACCTTTAAGGGTGGTAACAGTTAAATCGTTTACATTAGTGTAATTTGTGTCATTTAATCCATTATAAAGGTCAAGCAGATTATTCTTATCCCTATATAAAAGACAGAATACATTGTCTTTATATTGCCTTATTTCAGTTGATTGTCTGATTGCACCAGCATTTATACTGTTATTTTGTGGGTGTAAAGCTTGCTTAGTATTGTTAGTATAATTATTTAATTTTCTCATAAGTTCTCCAATCTTGGTAAATAATGTTAGATATCATATTTAGTTCAATAAAACACAATTACTTTAAATTGAAGAATTCATATCTTTATATTATCATTAGTAAATATGTATGACAAGCATATTAAAAATGTTGCATTATAAGTGGTTGTTTTATTGATTGTTAAATATGATAGCTGGATATTTGATATAGATATTTATAAATAGTCTATGTAGCATTAATATTTAATATATAAAATGTTATAAGATTATCTGTAAATAAAGATTATTTACATACAACACCCAATATTTATAACTGAATTATATTGAGTGTTGTACCTAGGTTAAAGTGTTATATACACAAGTAGTTAATGGTTCTTTAAGGCTTTGACAGCTTCATCTTTGGATAGCTGGTAATCTTCAATCAGTTTATTAACGATGTCATCATCTGATAGGTTCATATCTTTACATAGTTTTATAAAAGCATTGATACCTTTATTTAAGCCTTCTGCAAGTCCAAGTTGTCTACCCTCAGCGATACCCAATTGCCTGCCTTCTTCCTTAACGATTTCAAGATGACCTTCCTCATCGTATTCATAAATGCTTACAGCAATCACTTCCTCCCTGTGATTTCTAAAAAATTCCGACAATACATTCTCAGCAATACACTCATCAACCGCTTCGGTAACAGCAGTACGGATATCAAGCCTTTCAACATCTGTCTTAACACGCACTTTATTAACGAATGACATATAGTCCTTAAGAGTTTCGCATTTAGAAAGAAATTCAGAGCTGTATGTAAATGAATTAGTGTTATCTGAACTGACTTTATTATTAGAATTATGAAACTCATCTGATTGATTAGTACCATTAATAATATGGTTCTTTTCAGTGTCCAATAATTTTTTATTAATAATAGCTCCCGTGTTAATATTAATAACCCTTACCATAAGCTCTAACTCTGGACAGTCAATTTCCTTCTCATACATATCAGATAATCGAAGAATACTCTCTGCTTCAAGCGGCTGTTTACCGTTATAAAATGTAACAAAATGTGGTACTGGAATTTTAAGCGTTGTACTCCTGTGCAAATCACTATTGTTGTACATCTGCCTGTACACGTCAGATAAATAATGTAGAAATCGCAACGGCATATTAGGGTTACGGCTTGACTGCTGTTCAAACATATACAAATCCTGCCCGAACACAAATGAAGCATCGTTTTTATACTTCATATACACGCCACCTTTAAGGGTGGTAACAGTTAAATCGTCTACATTAGTGTAATTCGTGTCATTATGTCTATATTCTATCATCGGGAAAAAGTTATGACAAGAAGAACAATATTGTTATTTGTGCTGGCTATGCACTAGATAATTAAGACTAATGATATATCATTATAATAAAATATTACGCGTAATATATATTATATATAACATACATACAATACAAATGCAATACTAAAAAGATGAAAAATAAAAAAAGGAAATTATCTGTTTTTGTTGAATATTTAAAAAGTAGGCAGTTTTTTGGCGTTTGTATGCGTGATTATGTATTGCGCAGAAATGAGGGTGAAGTATGAATATCAGAGAACAGCAGGAGAGCAGAGAACACGAGTATATGAGTCCATATGCCAGTTTCAGTGATGAATCAAGGGGCAGGGATAAGCCAGAGCCACAGTGCGATATGCGCACGATTTATCAAAGGGACAGGGATAGAATATTACATAGTAAGTCATTTAGAAGACTGAAGCATAAGACACAGGTATTTCTTGCACCAGAGGGAGATCATTACAGGACAAGACTTACCCATACGCTGGAGGTTGCCCAGATAGCAAGAAGCATTTCAAGAGCGTTAAGACTTAACGAAGATTTGACAGAAGCTATTGCACTGGGACATGATCTGGGGCATACGCCATTTGGACACGCAGGTGAGAGAACGCTTAATGAGATATGTCCGTTAGGGTTCAGTCATTACAGGCAGAGCATAAGAGTTGTTGAATTCTTGGAAAAAGATGGAGCAGGACTTAATCTTACGTGGGAAGTAAGAGATGGCATTGTTAATCATAGAACAGCAGGCCGCCCATCAACGCTGGAAGGCAAGGTAGTAAGGCTTTCCGATAAGATTGCATACATCAACCACGATATAGATGATGCCATAAGGGCAAGGATATTTTCCGAGGACTATATACCTAAGGAATATACAGACGTGTTGGGAACAACTACCAAGAGCAGGCTTAATACGCTTATAAGCGATATAATAAAGTGCAGTATTGACAAGGATGATATTATAATGTCTGATACGGTACATAAGGCGATGACAGATTTAAGGCAGTTTATGTTTGACAAATTGTATACCAATCCAGCCGCAAAGAGCGAGGAAGTTAAGGTGTGCAAGCTCATAACAGAACTTTATAATTATTATATTGATAATATTGAGGAGCTTCCTGACAATTACAAACGCTTCATATATGAAAGAGGCGAGAAGCCAGAGCGGGTTGTATGCGATTATATAGCAGGAATGAGCGACCAGTATTCTATAAGCAGGTTTGAGAATATATTTGTTCCTAAAGCCTGGAAAGGCTAGAAAGAAGAGTTAATAATGTATTCAAGTGAAGTAATAGAAGAGGTAATATCAAGAAATGATATAGTTGATGTTATTTCAGGATATATAAAACTTAAGAAAAATGGAAGTTCATATGTTGGGCTTTGTCCATTCCATAATGAGAAGTCGCCATCATTTTCTGTGTCTGGCACGAAGCAGATGTATCACTGTTTTGGCTGTGGAGTTGGAGGAAATGTAATAACATTTGTAATGGAATATGAGAATTATACATTTCCAGAAGCAGTAAAAATGCTTGGAGAACGTGCAGGAATGGAACTTCCTGAGACAGATTATTCCGCAGAGGACAGAAAAGACAGGGATATAAAGACAAGGCTTTTGGAGATTAATAAAATAGCGGCGACTTATTATTATCATCAGTTAAAGTCAGAAGCTGGAAAGTCAGGGCTTGATTACCTTGTAAAGAGAGGTCTGTCGGATAAGACTATCAACAGCTTTGGACTGGGATATGCACCGCAGTCAACGGGTGAGCTGTATCGTATGTTAAAGGATAAAGGTTATGATGATGGGATTCTAAAAGAATCGGGTCTTTTTACATACGAAAAAGGTGTGAGGGATAAGTTCTGGAACAGGGTAATATTCCCTATAATGGATATTAATAATAAGGTTATAGGCTTTGGCGGAAGAGTAATGGGAGATGCGAAACCTAAGTATCTTAATTCGCCAGAGACCAAGCTGTTTGATAAAAGCAGGAATTTGTATGGGCTAAATGCGGCAAGAACAGCAAGAAAGAATAACCTTATAATATGTGAGGGCTATATGGATGTAATATCCCTTCATCAGGCTGGATTTACGCAGGCAGTGGCATCGCTTGGAACGGCACTGACACCGGGACACGCACGACTTATGAAAAGGTATACTGACAATGTTCTTATAACCTATGATAGTGATGAGGCAGGTGTGAAAGCTGCGTTAAGGGCAATTCCGATACTTAAAGAGGCAGGTTTGTCCACAAGAGTTATTAATATGCGGCCATATAAAGACCCTGATGAATTCATCAAGGCATTAGGTACAGAAAGCTTTCAGGACAGAATAGATAAGGCACAGAACAGCTTTATGTATGAAATTGGAATAATAGAGAAGAATTATAACAGAAGTGATCCTGAGGGCGAAACGTCATTTGAGAAAGAAGTAGCTTCCAGGCTTGTTGTATTTAAGGAAAAGCTTGAGAGGGAGAATTATCTTAAGGCGGTGTGCAGGCAGTATATGATTCCGGAAGACGGAATGAGGGATATGGTCATAAGGCTTGGAAGCAATGAAGGCATTATGGCAAAGCACGACACATATACGGCTAAGGAGAATACTCCTATAAGGAAGAAACGCGAAAATGGTGTAAGACAGGCAGAGAAGATTTTGCTGACGTGGATGATTGAAGATGGTGACATTTATGAGAAGGTCAGTAAGTTTATAAGTCCTGATGATTTTGTAGATCCGGTATTTAAAGATGTAGCAGCTAAGATATATGAACAATACGAGACTGGGCAGATTAATCCTGCGGCGATTATCAGTTCATATATGGATACAAGTATGCACAATGAAATAGCGGCTATGTTTAGTGCAGAATTAAGTGACTCCCTTAACAAGCTTGAGAGGGAGAAGACGCTTAATGATACAGTTATAAAGGTCAAGAAGAATAGTCTTGATACTAAGCTTGATAATGCTACAGATGCAAGAGCTATGCAGGACATTATCAATCAGCAGATGAAGCTTAATAATATTCATATTAATTTGTAATATATGCGAAAGGTGGACCATTGTAATGGCAGATAAGAAAGAAAACTTAATCGAAGAAGAAGTAAAAGAAACTAAAAAAGCAACAAGAAAGAAGAAATCAGACGAAGATAGTGCTAAGAGCACAGCCAAGAAGCCAAGAAAAGGCAAGGAAGGTGCAGAAGCTGAACTTACAGAAGAAGAAAAAGCACAGGCTATTCAGGAAAAATTTATGGAAAAATGCAGAGGAATACTTGCAATAGCCAAGAAGAAAAAGAATGTCCTTGATTATAAGGAAATTATGAACTATTTTCAGGATACTGATTTTGAAGCAGATAAAATGGAAAAGGTATTTGAATTCCTTGAAGCTTGTAATGTAGATGTTAAGATGAATGATGATGAAGTTGAGGAGGACGATATCCTTCTTGATGATGAAGATGATATAGATATTGAAAAGATTGATTTATCTGTACCAGATGGTATTGGCCTTGAAGATCCTGTAAGAATGTACTTAAAAGAGATTGGTAAAGTTCCACTTTTAAGTGCAGAGGAAGAGATTGAGTACGCTAAGAGAATGGAACAGGGTGATGAGGAAGCTAAGAAAAGACTAGCAGAGGCTAACTTACGTCTTGTTGTAAGTATTGCAAAACGTTATGTTGGAAGAGGAATGCAGTTCCTTGACCTTATTCAGGAAGGTAACCTCGGTCTTATTAAGGCTGTTGAAAAGTTCGATTACCGTAAGGGATATAAGTTCTCAACATATGCTACATGGTGGATAAGACAGGCTATCACAAGAGCTATTGCTGACCAGGCAAGAACAATCCGTATTCCAGTTCATATGGTAGAAACTATCAACAAGCTTGTAAGAGTACAAAGACAGCTTTTACAGGAATTAGGAAGAGAGCCATCTCCAGAAGAAATAGCAGAGACTATGGATATCCCGGTTGAGAGAGTGAGGGAAATCCAGAAGATTTCACAAGAGCCGGTTTCGCTTGAAACACCTATCGGTGAAGAGGAAGACAGCCACCTTGGTGACTTTATTCAGGATGATAATGTTCCAGTACCAGCAGAAGCCGCAGCTTCAACACTTCTTAAGGAACAGCTTGTAGAAGTTCTTGGAACACTTACAGACAGAGAACAGAAGGTATTAAGACTTCGTTTTGGTATGGACGATGGAAGGGCAAGAACTCTTGAAGAAGTTGGTAAAGAATTCAATGTTACAAGAGAACGTATCAGACAGATTGAAGCCAAGGCATTAAGAAAGTTAAGACATCCAAGCAGAAGCCGCAAGCTTAAGGATTATCTTGACTAATTAACCAATAAGATAACAAGGAAAATGTATGAACAATATTATTAATATATCTGAGAGATTAAAATGTGCTGCAAGCCTTGTTAATAAAGGTGCAAGAGTAGCAGATATCGGCACAGATCATGCATATCTTCCAATATATCTTGTCCAGAATGGAATAAGTAATAAAGTATATGCATGTGATGTAAGAAAAGAACCATTAAGACGTGCACAGCTGCACATTGATGAATATGGACTTTCAGATAAGATAACTACACAGCTTTGTGACGGGCTTAAAGGTATTAATAAAGGTGACGTTGATACAGTAACTATATGCGGTATGGGCGGAAAGCTTATGAAGAGTATATTACAGGCAGGTATAGACAAGCTTGGGTATAATACCCAGCTTGTCTTATCTGCACAGTCA
Organism: Lachnospira rogosae (ex Hitch et al. 2025); assembly: GCF_040096455.1. Classification (NCBI taxonomy): domain Bacteria; kingdom Bacillati; phylum Bacillota; class Clostridia; order Lachnospirales; family Lachnospiraceae; genus Lachnospira; species Lachnospira rogosae (ex Hitch et al. 2025). The sequence goes on from NZ_JBBMER010000004.1 coordinate 332,910, forward strand.
GAATTAAGGGATTTCCGTGCATATCTTTTAGAAGCTGGCATAGATATTAAGTCAGAACATATTCTATTAGAAGACGGAAAATATTACTTTATATTTGACTGTGTATACAACACGCCATATGAACAGCATTTTAATAAAAATGTTGTTAATGCAGATGACATTTATAAAAATGATAATCAGAATAATAATGAAAAGAATAATAATGAAAAAAAGATTACAGCTTACACTGAGGAAGAATTAAGATATGGAAAATACCTTCTTGATAATAAGTCAGAAGTGCTTTATGAGTATCTTAATAAAGAACTTATGAGTTGTAATAATATTAGAGATAATCTTCTTAATAAAGAACAGTCAGTGTCTGTGAAGAATAGAATCAAGGCTATTGATGAAGATATTGCTGTTATTAATAAGGCGTTAGGAAGATGGAAGGAGCAATAAATGCTTTTATCACAGATGGCAGCAGAAGCCGCAAAAGATTACAAATATGATATTATTCTTGCTAATGTCAACGGCAAGCTTACAGAGATATCAGATATGGATATAACGGATGAAAAGGTGGAATTTATTACTGTAGGAGAAACTATGGGTAATGAGGCGTATAAAAGAAGCGTACTTCTTTTAATGCTCAATGCAATACATAAGCTTGATACAGATAATAAAATCAAGAGAGTTACAGTTGAATTCTCTCTTAGCAAAGGTCTTTATTGCGATATAAAGGGTGATTTTGAGATTACAGAAGAATTTCTTAATAAAGTAAAAGAAGTTATGAGAGCTGATGTTAAGAAAAACCTGCCTATTAAGAAGCAGGGAATGAAGACATCAGAGGCTATTAAGCTGTTCAAGAAGTTCGGAATGGAAGATAAGACACAGTTATTCAAATATAGAATTAGTTCTTATGTTAATGTATACAGCATAGAGGGTTATTACGATTACTTCTATGGTTATATGGCAGCTAATACAGGAATATTAAAGACATTTGACATATTCCAGTATGATAAGGGCTTTGTTCTTCAGTTGCCAACTAAAGAAAATCCGGAAACAGTGCCGGAATTTGCACCACAGGCTAAGCTTTTTAATGTACTTATGGAAAGAAGCGAGTGGGCAGATATGCTTGGTGTTGATACAGTTGCATCATTGAATAAGCATATAATAAGCGGGGATATTAATTCACTTATTCTTGTTCAGGAAGCGTTACAGGAGCAGAAGATTGTTGAGATTGTTAATCAGATAAAAGAAAGGGAAGGCGTTAAATTCATTATGATAGCCGGACCATCTTCATCTGGAAAGACAACATTTTCACACAGATTATCTATACAGTTAAGAGCAAGTGGATTTAAGCCACACGCAATTGGGGTTGATAATTATTTCGTGGAGAGAGAGCAGACACCTGTTGATGAAAATGGAGAGTACAATTTTGAGGATTTACATGCAATAGACATAAAGCTTTTTAATGACCATATGAATGCATTGCTAAGAGGTGAAAAGGTTGAGATACCTCAGTTTAATTTCCTTACAGGAAGGAAAGAATACAATGGTGATTATATACAGCTTGGGGAAGAAGATATTCTTGTTATTGAGGGTATACACTGCCTTAATGATGAATTATCCTACGCACTTCCAGTTGAAAGCAAGTTTAAAATCTATATAAGTGCACTTACACAGCTTAATGTTGACGAGCATAACAGAGTTGCTACAACAGATGGACGTCTTATAAGACGTATGGCAAGGGATTACAGAACAAGAGGAGCTTCTGCCAAGAGAACACTTTCAATGTGGGAGTCGGTTAGAAAAGGTGAAGAAAAGAATATCTTTCCATTTCAGGAAGAAGCAGATGCTATGTTTAATTCGGCTATGGCATATGAGCTATGTATATTAAAGCCAATAGTAGAGCCTTTACTTTTCTCAATAACAGAAGATGACCCGGAATATCAGGAAGCTAAGAGGTTGCTTAAGTTCTTAGCGTACTTCCTTCCTTGTCAGGCAGACAATGTTCCGATTAATTCTATAATGAGAGAATTTATTGGGGGAGGATGTTTTAGGGTTTAGAAAAATAATAGCAAATGTATATACAAATGCTTGCATAGTATGGCGGAAAATATTATAATTATTATACAGAAGGGAGTGAATATTATGGCACAGATTAGTTTACGTGTAGATGATGAGATAAAGCATAAAGCAGAGAAAACATTAGACGAAATAGGACTAAGTATGTCAACAGCAATTAATATATTCTTAAAAACAGTTGTCAGGGAAAACCGTATTCCTTTTGAACTTACAGCTGACCCATTCTATAGTAAGTATAATATAGAAGAATTGGAAAGACGTGTGGCAAATATACGTTCAGGTAAAAGTACTTTAAAGGAGCACGAATTAATAGAGGAGGATGAGTGAGAAAATTATGGGGAGATGAGGCTTGGCAAGAATATCTTAATTGGCAGACACAGGATAAGAAGATGCTAAAAAAGATAAATAGATTATTGATGGATATTGACAGAAATGGATATCAATGTATAGGAAAGCCAGAGCCTCTTAGTGGCAATTTACAAGGATATTGGAGTGTTAGAATTGATGAGAAGAATAGGATTGTTTTCAGAATAGAAAATAATAATATTGAAATCATACAATGTGGAACGCACTATAGGGATAAGTAGAAAATATGGAGTAAAAGAATACTCGGTCACAACCGACTCGGTTGTGACCGAGTATTCTTTTGAAATTAACTTGTAACGAAAACAATAGAAATTGTTATATAGCTATATATAACATATACTATTTCCTAAACGAATTCTTATACTCCCTGGACATTTCAAAAAGTTCATTAACATACCCTGGAGTTTTGTTATCAATATTCTTCTTAATTTCACTTAATATGTCAATATAATCGCCGAGTAGTACGCTTATGTCTTCTGAGTTAGAAGCACATATCTGGTCCCACATTTCAGGAGATGAAGCGGCTACCCTTGTCATATCGCGAAAGCTTCCAGCCGCTAACATCTGCATATGCTTGTCGTTGTCGTCCTGTTCAGATACAAGCTTTACAAGTGCTGTAGATATGAGGTGTGGAAGGTGGCTTATTGCGGCTACGCTTTTATCGTGAATTGTGTAGTCCATAACAATAGGATTGGCTTTCATATCATACACAAGTGCTTTGAAGCGTTCAAGCTGTTCATTGGTAGTCTTTGATGTTGGAGTGATTACATAGCGTGCATTTTTCATAATTGCTGATGAAGAATTAGCATAGCCTGTAAGTTCAGAGCCAGCCATAGGGTGGCCGCCTATAAATACATTTTCCATATCAAGCTCTTTAACAGTGTTATGTATTGAAGTCTTAACACTTCCGACATCAGTTATAATACAGCCGCTTTTAACGATATCTTTTAACTGCTTAAGGTAGTCATTCATCGTTATTACCGGTGTGCACAGAATTATAAAATCACAATTAGCAAATCTATCATCAACGCAGTCAAGTACGTCATCAACAACTCCGTCTTCCTTTGCTTTATACACAGGCTCAAGTCTTCTGCTTGTTGCAATTATATTATAATTATTGCCCGATTCCCTGAGTGCGTGCGCTATAGAGCCAGCGATAAGTCCGAAGCCTATAAAACCAACTTTACAATCCATAATATACTTAACCTCGTTTCTTATAATTTAATAATAAATATGATGTTTGTGTGTAATTAAAATCATTAAAATACAATGATTGTTATAGATTTTAGCACTTTAAAGTAACAGTGTAAAGGATGAAACTAAATATATTTAAAGTAATTAAACAACTTTTGAAAAATTTGTCAAAAATGTTCATAAAATAATACGTATAAATTAAGTTATTTCTGATAGCGTTGAATATAATGGTGGACAGTATATATATAATGCTGATATTGTAAATATACTTGTGCTTGGCATAGACAGCAATCTTCTTGTAACGCGGAGGCAGTATCAAGGCTGATGTATAATATACCTATAGACCGCGTGTGTGTATTTAACTGTGAAGCTATAGGTGTGATTAATGATGCTGTGGGAGGTGTTGAGGTTACCATAGAGAACGATTTTACAGATGAGAGTGGAGAAGTTCTCGAACCGGAGTTCTACAAGGGTAACACATTAAAGCTTAATGGAGAGCAGGCAGTTACATTTATAAGAGAAAGAGATTGTACAATATTTAAGAGCGCAATGGACAGGGTGGAAAGGCAGGAGCAATATATAAGCAGTCTTGTAAGCACAGCCAAATCAAAGCTTAAGCGTAACCCGATGATAGCGTTATCTATTCTTAATAAGCTTAAAGAAAATGACTGCATATATACTGATATATCAGCTTCAGAGCTTATGTATATTGCACAGCTTGCAGGAAGAACCCATTTTTCTATGGAAGATGTGACAACAATTCCAGGTGAGGTTAAGATGGGAGAAGAATTTGAGGAATACCATACGGATAGTATGGCACTTAAAAAAATAGTACTGGAAAATTTCTATACTAAGGTAAAATAACCAAAGTAAAAAGATTAAAGTAAAAAGATTAAAGCAAAAAGATTAAAGTAAAAAGATTAAAGCAAAATGATTAATGTAAAATAGCAATGAGAAAAATGACAGAAATACAAAGATATAATGTCAATGTCAAAGGATTGCCGTAAAAAAGTGGCCGGTTATTGACAAATACTTTCATTGTGATAATATTTGAAAGTGAGTAAATATGTGATTGAAAGCACCGGATTGGTATAACCGGTGCAGGAATGAGGTTTTAAGATGGCTAATACAACAACTTATAATCCCAAGTCTATCGAGCCAAAGTGGCAGAAGTATTGGGAAGAACACGGAACATTTAAAACAGATGTATGGGACTTTTCAAAGCCAAAGTACTATGCACTTGATATGTTTCCTTATCCATCAGGAGTAGGTCTTCACGCAGGTCATCCAGAGGGATATACAGCTACAGATATCACTTCACGTATGAAGAGAATGCAGGGATATAATGTACTTCATCCAATGGGATATGATTCATTTGGACTTCCAGCAGAACAGTATGCTGTAAAGACAGGCAACAATCCTAATGGATTTACAGAAAAGAATATAGAAACATTTACTAAGCAGTTAAAGGAATTGGGTTTTGATTATGACTGGAGCAAGACTTTAGCAACAAGTGATCCTAAGTTCTACAAATGGACACAGTGGATATTCAAGCAGTTATACCTTGACGGCTATGCTAAATATATAGATATGCCAGTTAACTGGTGTGAGGAACTTGGTACAGTTCTTTCTAATGATGAAGTTATTGACGGTAAGTCAGAGCGTGGCGGATACCCTGTTGTAAGAAAGAATATGAAGCAGTGGGTTATCGATCAGGTAGCATTTGCAGATAAGTTACTTGAAGGACTTGAACATATTGACTGGCCAGAGTCTACTAAGGAAATGCAGAGACACTGGATAGGCAAGTCAGAAGGTGTTGAGGTTGACTTTAAGATTGACGGTGGTGGAGATTTCTCTATCTTTACTACTTGTATTGAAACTATATATGGTATTACATTTATGGTACTTGCACCAGATGGAGATATCGTTAAAGAGCTTATGCCAAGAATTCAGAATAAGGAAGAGGTAGAAGCTTATATTGCAGAGACAATTAAGAAGAATGATATGGATAGAACAGAGCTTAACAAGACTAAGTCAGGCTGTGTTCTTGAAGGAATATATGCAATTAACCCGGTAAATGGCAAGAAAGTTCCTATATACATAGGTGATTTCGTTCTTGCTAACTATGGTACTGGTGCTGTTATGGCAGTTCCAAGCCACGACCAGAGAGATTTTGAGTACTCAGAGGCACACAATATTCCTAGAATACAGGTTATTGATGGCGCTGATGTATCAGAAAAGGCATTTGAAAAGTATGATTACCTTGGCAAGGGCTGCAAGCTTATCAACTCAGAGGAATTCACAGGCCTTACAGTAGAAGAAGCTAAGGAAGCTATTACTCAGAAACTTGAAAAAATGGGCGTAGCAAGAAGAAAGGCTAACTACCATTTCAGAGAGTGGATATTTGCAAGACAGAGATACTGGGGTGAACCAGTGCCTATCGTATATCTTGAAGACGGACAGATTCACGTTCTTGATGATGATGAGCTTCCACTTATCTTACCAGAACTTGAAGATTACAAGGGCAAAAATGGACAGGCTCCACTTGAAAATGCAGCAGAATGGAAGCAGTATGAACATAATGGACTTAAGGGTAAGAGAGAAACTTCAACAATGCCTGGTTCAGCAGGTTCAAGCTGGTATTATATGAGATATATCGACCCAGATAATGATAAGGAACTCTGTGATCCGGAACTTCTTAAGCACTGGCTTCCAGTTGACCTTTATATAGGTGGACCAGAGCACGCAGTTGGACATCTTATGTACTCAAGAATATGGAACAGATACCTTTACGACAAGGGTATATCACCAGTTGCAGAGCCATTCCAGAAGTTAGTTCATCAGGGTATGATTCTTGGTTCTAACGGTATCAAGATGGGTAAGAGATTTCCAGAGTTCGTTATCAACCCAAGTGATATCGTAAGAGAATATGGTGCTGATACTTTAAGACTTTACGAAATGTTCATGGGACCTCTTGAAGCTTCTAAGCCTTGGAGCCAGCAGGGTGTTGAAGGTGCAAGAAGATTTATCGGTAAGGTATGGAATTTCTTCACAACTGAAGGCAATGTTGTCGATGAGGAAGTTAAGGAGCTTGAAAAGGTATATAACCAGACAGTTAAGAAGGTTACAGATGACTTTGAAAAGCTTGGCTTTAACACAGCTATCAGCCAGATGATGATATTTATGAATGCTGCAACTAAGCTTGGCAAGTGTTCAAGAGAATACGCAGAAGGCTTTATAAAGATGTTCTCTTGTATCTGCCCACACGCAGGTGAGGAAATGTGGAGCCGCTTTGGCCATAACGATACAATAGCTTATGAAAGCTGGCCAACATACGATGAGGAAGCCTGCAAGGAAGACACTGTAGAGATTGGTGTTCAGGTAAATGGTAAGGTTAAGGGAACTATTTCTATTGCAGTTGATGAAGCTAAGGAGTCAGTTCTTGAAAAGGCTAAGAAAGCAGTAGAAGGCAAGATTACAGGTAATATAATTAAGGAAATCTATGTACCTGGCAAGATTGTAAATATTGTTGCAAAATAAATTATATTAAATATAGTTGATTTATTACTGAATTATATTTGAAGCATATGGGAAATTTTGATATGTACTCTTTTTACTGGACAGACCAGTAAGGAGGATACTTATCATTTTCCATATGCTTTTTTAATGTTGAAATAGGGCTACCGCAATCCCACTGGCTTTAGACGGTGGGTTAAGGTAGCCGGAAGCGGAGGGTTGTGCTATACTTGCGTTATGGGAACGTGGAAATCAAAAAACAGACACAAATATTTGTTATAGTATCATATTATTTTCGTATAATGGATAATGGGGATTGTATCAATATTGGAAGAAAATACAAAGATGCTTTTAATATAAAAATGATAGAATATAACAAACGTGGAGGTAATGGATGATGCAATTAGAGGATGTTGTTGTATCTGGAGTTACTGAATTTGTGAGAATATATATTATTTTGGAATATTTTAAAATATTTTTAAATGTACATTCTTTAAGACGAAATATTATAAGTTGTGTTATTACATATATTATTACATTATTAAGTTATCTGGTGTTTCATAATGTTTTGGTTAATTTAATAGTTACAGTTGCAGGAATAATATTTTTATCTGGTAGTTTTAGAGGAAAGTTCCAGAAAAAATTATTATTAAGTATAATGCTTTATGCAATTATGTTTGTAATAGATTTGTTAGCTTCTTTTTTATTATATGAAGCACCGGATTCTAATAATTATGATATTGTCAGTTCATTTATTTCTGTATTGTTTTTTTATATAGTTGTAATAGGAATTAAAAATGCTTTTAAGGGAAAAGGCAGGATTGATTTGTCAGGACAATGGTATTTATTGTTATATTCGGCATTATTAAGTATTGCAGTATTGTATGTTGTATATAAGGATATGGTGGTTTCAAGAATTGCGGTGCTTACAATCAGTATTATTATATTGAGCTTTAATTTGATGTTATATATTTTTTATATGTCTATGCTTGACCGTTTTCTATATGAAAGAGAAAATCTTGAATTAAAACAGCAGATGAATATATACGAACGTCAGATTTGCTTATGAAGGATAAAATTCAGCAGGCAAAAGATTATTTGCATCAGATAAGTGATGATATTATAAATGCACAAAATATATATAATACAGGTAATGAAGCCTTCGATGGAATTCTAAATTTTTATGCTGAAAAATATATGAATAAGTCCCTTGAACTGGCTGTGTCAGTTGCAATACCAGAAAATCTTGAAATAAACATATATGATGTAAATATTATACTTGGTAATCTGCTTGATAATGCATTGGAAAATGCATTGGATAATTCAAAAGTAAGTATGGATATTAAATATACTGCGGGAATGATACATATTTCTATGTCCAATTTATATGATGGCAGTATAAACAAGATTGATGGACATATCATAAGTAAAAAGGATGATAAGGATAATCATGGCTATGGTCTGGATAGTATAAAAAGAATCGTTGATAAATATGATGGCTCAATGATTAAATCATATGAAAATGGGCAATTTGAAGTTGATATTATTATATATTTAGAATAATAAAAATATTATTGACGGTATTATTTTGAGATTGTATATATCTGGATAAATCTTGCAGACTTTAGTAATTAAGCGGATAAGTGATATTAAACATTGAATACAGAGCATACCAGACGATAAGCCGAGGGTAGCGGCACTGCCCCTGTGCCGCCACCCTCGGCTTATTGTCGTTCGTATGCCATTTCGATAGGAAAGTAATATCAAATCTACATTTCAAAGTATCCCACTTCACCCTTCCGGCGGATTACCACCAGGCACAATCTGCTTATATATAAGCTCGCAATCCTGTCTTGTAAACTGTATTCCTGCCTGCTTAGCCTTCTGGCTTAATGCAAATATAAGCGGAACGATTTCTTCTTTATTCTTACCTTTGGAAAGAGTTTTGAATTCATTTAAAAGCAGTTGTTTGCGAAAATCATTTTCTGACATATAAATCTCCATTTCTGATTGAGAATAATAATTACAAATATAAATATGTAAGACAAAAGTCATTTATAACAGTTAATTATTATTGGAACTTCCATAATTATTGCTATCATTAAAGTCCAGCTTATCAAGCTGTTTAATATATTCATTGTACATATCCTTCTGCGAAGAATTAAGTATATTATTAATGTTTATATTGTTAAATCCACCAGAGCCAGTGTTATTATTAAAATTACTAAATTCAGAATTATCATTAGAATTATTATTGTTAAATTCATTAGAACTGGCATTGTTAAAACCGCTTGAATTAACATTATTAAAGCTGTTATCCCCTGAGGCATTATTAAACATATCCATCATGCCTAACATATCAGACATTTTGGAAAAGTTCCGGTAAGTGTTTATTAACTGTTCAATGTTGTCTGGGCAGTAAGCCATAATGGTTTTCATAATAGCTTCATTATTTAATATATCATTCAAGGAAGTGTTAGCATTTATTCCTGAGCTATTACTACATGTTTTAAATGTGTTACAGCTATAGGGAGAGTTGTAGAAGCTTAATGTGTGTTTTAATTCATTTGCCCTTATAAGCATAGAGAGCTTTTTTTGCATACCGTATTCCATAAAAGGAATGAGGGCTTTAAATAATTGAAGGTAGTCGGGTAGGGTAAGAATATCAAATTCAGTAACAGGTAATTGTTTCGCCATTCAATCCTCGATTCCTGCGACAAACGCAATATATAATGTGTGTCTAATAGACTTGTTTTAGTATATTCATTAAAATACCAGGATATGAGGCTGTATCCGTAGAATTTAAAATGACGGAATACAGCCTCATTAAATAGACATAAAAGATAATATCAGCAACTGATGTTGATAATTGCTTTTATTCTGCAACTGTATATAAAATGTTATATTTTATAGCAGTTATTAGCAGATATAATCATTGCTGGGAGTCAGCCGCTATTAGCAGCCACAGCCGTTGTTGCAGCCACAGCCATTGTTACAGCCGCCGAAACCTAATGCATTACCGCCATCGCAGCCACATAAGCATAAAAGGCAGATGAGCCAGATGCAGTTATTGTTGCCGCAGCCACAGCCATTGTTGCAGCCGCAGCCATTTCCGTCAAATAGAAGTAAAAGAATTATGAGCCAGATGATGTTGTTGCCACATCCGCAATCTCCACATCCATTACATCCGCCACAGTTAGTTGCTGCTAAATCACTCATAAATAATCCTCCGATAAAACATTTACAATACAATAATATGTGGCAGGGCTTGTTTGTGTTACTTATTTTTTTGTGAATATTGCAATATTTTTAAAATTATTATATCATTAAGTTTGTGCTGTTATTTAACACATAAGTGACTACGAAGTAGTCTGTTATATAAGAAAATAGTATGTGCCAGTGTACATACTAATCGTGCAGATATTGTCCTTGGTTTGGACATAAGAATGGAGATTATTATGAAAATATCAGTAATTATCCCATCACTTAACCCTGATGATAAGCTTGTAAGTGTTGTTGATTCACTTGTTAAGAAGGGATTCGAAGATATTATAATTGTTAATGATGGAAGTGATTCGGCACATTTATGGCCATTTGAGAAGGTTGGCAGTTACAGCCAGTGTACAATACTTACCCATGAGGTTAATAAGGGTAAGGGCAGAGGCTTAAAGACGGCATTTGAATACTGCCTTAAGAACAGACAGGGATATGATGGCGTTGTAACAGTAGATGGAGATAACCAGCATAGGGCAGATGATATATATAACTGTTGTGAGGCTATGGTAAAGAATGACAAGGTTGTTCTTGGAGTAAGACGTTTTGATGGAGAAGATGTTCCGTTTAAGAGCCGGTTTGGTAACAATATGACAAGTATGGTATTCAAAGTTATGTGTGGACTTAATATTTCAGATACACAGACTGGTTTGAGGGCTATTCCATACCGTTATCTTGATACATTTTGTAATATTGAGGGCGAGAGATTCGAGTATGAAACAACTATGCTGCTTGAATTTAAGAAGTCGGATATTCAATTTATGGAAGTGCCAATTGAGACAGTGTATATAGAAGATAATGCATCAACACATTTTAATCCGGTTAAGGACTCAATAAAGATATATAAGGTTATATTCAAGTATTCATTTTCACCAACAGTTGTTAAATATATATTAAGCTCATTGGCATCGTGGGTTATAGATAATTTAATATTTAATTTACTTGAATTTTTTCTTTTTGCGTTTACAATATCAATAAGACTGTTATTTAGTACGGTAGCCGCAAGAATTATATCGTCAATATTTAATTTCACGATGAACAGACGTCTTGTGTTTAAATCAGACAAAGATGTCAAGTCATCTATGGTCAGATATTACATATTATGGGCGTGTCAGCTTATGGCATCATATCTTCTTGTATACATCTTTACAAGATTATTAGTGCTTGGCAGTGTGGCTGTCGCATTTACAAAGATAATTGTTGATTTATGCTTATTTGTAATAAGCTACAACATACAGAAAAAATGGGTGTTTAAATAATTAGACACGAATTACATCAATAGAAATGAGGATAATAATGAAGAATAACGTACTTAAGTGGCTAGGAAGAGTTGGAGCTACGCTTTTAACTACTATCGTAATTCTTGTAGTTGGTCTTTATCTTGTTATGGCTATGCTTGCGTGGGGACCTTCTACATTTGCTAAGAAGCAGTTTATATTATCGCTTCAGGAGACAGGAGAGCTTGGTTTTATGGCTAACTGGTTCTGTTCACAGGAAGAGATTGATATGATTAAAGAGGAGAATTCAGTTAAGGATACTACTGATATAACTGATTCAAGCCTTGTTGTAATCGGACAGGATTCATCTAGTGATGAAGAAGACCTTTATGTTGTTGATGTAAAGGCTGGAACATATAGCGGTAAGCTTATGATTGTCAAAGATCCTTCAAGATTATTTGTAGGAACAGTACCAGAATTCAAGCTTGAAAAGGGCTGGACAGTTGCTGAGATAGCACAGAGATATGATGCACTAGCAGGTATCAATGGTGGAGAATTCGTTGACTCAACACCACAGACAGCTATGCCAATCGGACTTGTTATGGTAAATGGTAATATATTAAAGGGTGATTCATCTACAATGTACCACGTTACTGGAATAACATTTGATAATAAGCTGGTAATGGGGAATATGACATCAGCTAAGGCTGTAGAACTTGGAATAAGAGATTGTGTCAATGTAAGCAGTGATATAGGTCCATTTCTTATAATTAATGGTGAACCACAGGATGTTGATGGTGTTGGTGGAGGACTTAATCCACGAACAGCGATAGGACAGAGAGCTGACGGAGCTATCCTTCTTCTTGTTGTAGACGGAAGACAGGCTACAAGCCTTGGTGCATCGTTCTCAGATTTACAGGATATTATGCTTCAGTACGGTGCTGTAAATGCATCAGCTATGGATGGTGGTACATCAACACAGATGTATTATAATGGTGAGGTTATTAATAAGCCATATTCACCAACAGGACCAAGAACACTTCCAACAGCATTTTTGATTAAATAATTACACGGAGATGAGAAGAATGTCAGAGAATAATAATAATGGAAAGAAGAATTTTTTTAAGAGATTATCAGGATTTAAGAAGTTTCTTGTGATATATGCCTCTGCACTGGTAGTGATTATTGCTGTTGCGTTAGTGCTTTTATACGGGTTATTAAAGGATTACGAGGCTGGCAGGCCAGCCAATACTATGGATAAGCTTGTATCACATATTGAAGCAGGGAATGTAGGCAAATGGATTAAGGATGCAGGTATCCTTGGAGAGTTCGAGACAGAAGATATTGTATCAGATTATTTTAAGGATACATTTGCTGATAAGGAAGTAAGCTATAAGAAGAAGGCAGGAGAATATACAGAGAACAATCCGGTATATATTCTTTATGCTGATGATAAGAAGATAGCCAATGTTACTCTTACAGAGAAGAAAAAGAACGCTCATAAGTTCACAGAGTGGAAGTTAGCTTCTATAGACTTTAATGTAGACTCTAAGACTAAGAATACAGAACATTCAGTTAAAATTACAGCACCTAAGAATAGTGAAGTGACAGTTAACGGAGTTAAGGTTTCATCTGATTATATTACAGGTGAGGCAGATGTAAGCCTTTGCAAGCACGTTGGAGATTATGTTACTACACCAGTTGATGATGTATACAATATTAACGGAATGTTTGCCAAGCCAGAGGTTAAGGTTACCTATAATGGCAAAGAGCTTGATACTGAATATGTTAAAGATGGATATGAGGCATATTATCCATCAGATGATGAGCTTCTTTCAAGCGAGAAGAGTCATATATTAACAGTTGCTGAGAATTACGGCAAATATATGATTAACAGAGGAAGCTTAAGTACTCTTTCAAGCTATATGATTGGTAATGCCAAGGAATATATGAGTGATATTCCGGCTATCGATGTATATCTGATAGGAAGAACTTTTACATATGATATTACTGACGAGAATGTAAGTAACTTTAGAAAATATTCAGATGACTGTTATTCGTGTGATGTAGATTACAATCTTAATGTAAAATGGTCATCAGGAAGCACAACATACAATATTTCTTTAACATATGTGTTTGTTAAGCAGAATGATAAGTGGATGTTAGCTGATTTTTCTATAAGATAATTATAAATAAGATAATTATAAACAACAGACATATATAGCAGGAAATAACAATGCGCTGTCAGCGCAGGAATGGAGAAAGTTATGTCACAGGATAATAAGCGCAATTTTATATTACATGGTTCCATACTTGCTATGGCTGGAATTTTTGTAAGAATAATTGGAATGGTTTATAGAATTCCGGTGCTTAATATAATTGGAAGTGAAGGTAATGGTATATATGTAACGGCATATAATGTATATAACATAATACTTGTGCTGTCATCATATGGACTTCCGATGGCTGTTTCAAAGCTGATTTCTGCAAGGTTTACTAAAAGAAGATATAAGAATGCGGCGAAGGTATTAAGATGTTCGCTGACAGTCGGTGCGTTTACTGGTGGTGTTGCGGCACTGCTTGTATACTTTGGTGCTGATTTTATAGAAAATGTTATATATGGCGGGGGTGTACCTGGCCTTGCAATACCATTAAGAGTATTAGCCCCAACCATATTTATAGTTGCATTATTAGGTGTATTAAGAGGTTTCTTTCAGGGACAGGGAACTATGATTCCAACGGCTGTTTCACAGATTATAGAACAGCTTGTCAATGCAGGTGTTAGTATAGCTGCAGGTTATATGCTTATGAAAGCATACAGTAGTGCTTCTAATGCTTCTGCTTATGGAGCGGCAGGAAGTACACTTGGTACAGCTATGGGTGCTCTTACTGCACTTGTATTCTTTATATTTCTGTATCTTATATACAGACCTACATTTATGCGTATGGTTGCTAAAGATAAGAGTGTTACAAGGCAGGATACTAACAGGTACATTTATAAGACAATTATAATTACAATGGTTCCTATTATATTAAGCCAGACGTTTTATCAGATTAGTGCCTTAATAGATGATGTAATGTTTAGTAATATAATGATGACAAGAAATATATCGAAAAATATATCAATGGATCTTGGTAACTTTGGTTCAAGTTATACACTGCTTATAAGTATACCACAGGGTATAGCGACAGCGTTATCAGCCTCGATGCTTCCAAGTATTGTAGCATCTTATACAGAAGACGATTATGACAGTATATATTCAAAGATAACAAAGACTCTTAAGACTAATATGTTTATAGCGGTACCATCATTTGTTGGATTTTTTGTGATAGGTGAGCCTATTATTAAACTGCTATTTTCAAGATATGATAGTGTACAGGGCGGGCTTATGTTAAAAATAGGTGCTATAGCCATTGTGTTTTATACATTATCAACAGTTACAAGCTCAGCACTTCAGGCAGTAGACAGAGTTAAGACTCCTATGATTAATTCATTTATATCATTAGTTGTCCATATAATACTTGTGCTTGTATTGCTGGAATTTACTAATCTTGGCATATTCTCACTTGTAATAGGTAATGCTTCATTCCCTGTTATTATATTTGTGCTTAATCTTATAGCATTGTATAGAGATGAAGGATACAGGCTTCCTGTTATATCAATATTTGCAAAGCCGGTTATATGTTCAGCATTAATGGGTATATGTACATTTTTGACATATAATATAATTAATAATATTACAATGTCTAATACAATATCAGTGCTTGCGGCATTGTGTGTTGCAGCAATCACATATTTTGGACCATATGTTCTTCTTATGAAGAAGTTTAAAGATGTATTCTGATAAATGGTATTATTACAAAATAGTCTGGATATATCAGAGAGTGTTAAAATAAAATTTTGATACTCACATCATTATAGATTAATATAATCAGGAAAGAGAGGAAATAAAGTGCAGGATAAGTTTACAGATAAAGCCAAAAAAGTATTGGAACAGGCTGCATTTGCTGCTGCGGTTAATGGACACAGCTATATTGGGTCTGAACATTTGCTTTTAGGACTTATACAGGTTGAAGACAGCCTTGCATACAAGGTTTTACAGAACAATGATGTAACAGAAACTAAAGTGCTTAATCTTATATATCAGCTTATTGCACCGGATAATGCGGTAAGTGTTAAAGAACCGGCAGGCTATACTCCAAGAGTTCGTAAGATTCTTACTAACTCAATAGAGGAAGCTGCAAGATTTAAAGCTGATAAAGTAGGTACAGAACATATTCTTATTGCCATTATGAAGGAAACTGAAAGTGTTGCCTCAAGACTTCTTAATACAATGGGTGTATCAATTAAGAAGATATATACAGAGTTATTAGAGGGAATGGGCGAAGATGTATCACGTCTTAAAGAAGATTTTCAGAATGGCAGAATTAAGGCTAAGGATAAAAAGGCAACAACTATGTTAGACCAGTACAGCAGGGATTTAACAGAACTTGCCCGTAATAAAAAGCTTGACCCTGTTATAGGCAGGGAAGAGGAAATCCAGAGAGTTATCCAGATATTATCAAGAAGAACAAAGAATAATCCGTGCCTTATCGGCGAGCCCGGTGTAGGTAAGACCGCAGTTGTTGAGGGTCTTGCATTAAGAATAGTTGAAGGCGAAGTTCCATCAACTATTAAGGATAAGAGATTAGTAACACTTGATTTATCAGGTATGGTGGCTGGTTCTAAATACAGAGGTGAATTTGAAGAAAGAATTAAAAGGGTAATTGCAGAAGTAAGAAATGCAGGCAACATTTTATTATTCTTAGATGAAATTCACACAATTATTGGTGCTGGTGGTGCAGAAGGAGCTATAGATGCTTCTAATATTCTTAAGCCATCACTTGCAAGAGGAGAAATCCAGCTTATAGGTGCTACAACTCTAGAAGAATACAGAAAACATATAGAAAAAGATGCTGCATTAGAAAGAAGATTTCAGCCGGTTAAGGTGGAAGAGCCAACAGAAGATGAGGCGATTGACATACTTATGGGACTTAGACCTAAGTATGAGGAACACCATAATGTAGTTATTACAGATGATGCCGTAAGAGCGGCAGTTAAGCTTTCTAAGAGATATATCAATGACAGATTTCTTCCAGATAAGGCAATTGACCTTATAGATGAGGCTTCTTCAAGAACAAGGCTTGAAGCATTTGTTGTACCAAAGGATATTAAGAAGCTTGAAACACAGATAGATGAACTTTCAGTTAAGAAAGAGCAGGCTATTAAGTCAGAGAAATATGATGAAGCGGCTGAGCTTAAGAAACAGCAGACAAGAAAGAAGAACAGGCTTGAAAAGCTTCGCACAAGCTGGCAGGAGAGCATAGACGGCAGTGACCTTACTGTTGATGAAGAACAGATAGCTAGGACTGTGTCAATGTGGACTAAGATTCCAGTTGCCAAGATAGCAGAGGCTGAGTCAGAGAAGCTTATGAATTTGGAAAAAATGCTTCATAACAGGGTTATAGGACAGGATGAGGCGGTTACAGCAGTTGCCAAGGCTATAAGACGAGGCAGGGTAGGTTTAAAAGATCCTAACAGACCAATAGGCTCATTCTTATTCTTAGGGCCTACAGGTGTAGGTAAGACAGAACTTTCAAAGGCACTTGCTGACTGTATGTTTGGAACAGATAATTCTCTTATAAGAGTTGATATGTCTGAGTATATGGAAAAGCATACGGTGTCTAAGCTTATCGGTTCACCTCCGGGATATGTAGGATATGATGAGGGCGGACAGCTAAGTGAGAAGGTAAGAAGAAACCCTTATTCAGTTGTACTTTTTGATGAGGTTGAAAAAGCTCACCCAGATGTATTCAATGTACTTTTACAGGTGCTTGATGACGGACATATAACAGATTCAACAGGAAGGGTTGTGGACTTTAAGAATACAGTTATTATTATGACTTCCAATGCAGGTGCGGAGAATATTGTAGCACCTAAATCTTTAGGATTTACTTCGGAAACATCAGAGGAAAAAGAGCACGAAGATATGAAGAGCAAAGTAATGGAAGAAGTTAAGAGAATATTCCGTCCGGAATTCATTAACAGAATTGATGACATAATTGTATTCCATATGCTTAAGAAAGAACAGATTGGACAGATTGTTGATATTATGATGAGAACCGTTAATAACAGAATTATGGAGCAGATGAGTCTTTCGGTTGAACTTGATGATGAGGCTAAGGCTTATATTGTTGATAAGGGCTACGATTCTAAATATGGAGCACG
The DNA here is from genome assembly GCF_040096455.1 of Lachnospira rogosae (ex Hitch et al. 2025). Classification (NCBI taxonomy): domain Bacteria; kingdom Bacillati; phylum Bacillota; class Clostridia; order Lachnospirales; family Lachnospiraceae; genus Lachnospira; species Lachnospira rogosae (ex Hitch et al. 2025). The sequence goes on from NZ_JBBMER010000004.1 coordinate 350,808, forward strand.
TCCATTAAGAAGAACAATACAGAATGAAATAGAAGATGTTATGGCAGAGAAGATACTTGAAGGCAGTATAAAGGCTGGCAACAAAGTATTGGTAACAGTTAAGGATGGTAAACTGAACTTTAGCTGCAAACGAGGTCATAATAGAAATATTCACAAATAATACTACTAAAATACTAGCGTCGTTGTACATTATGTTGTATAATGTGTGTATAGATATTCGTAATAAAACATAGGAGGACAATAATATGCCAGTAATTAATGAGTTAATTCGTTCAGAGAAGGATGGAACTCTTAGCTTTGGTAATTATAAGCTGGATACTAAGTCAAAGTTATCAGATTTTGAACATTGTGGAGATTCTTACAAGGTAAAGACATTTAAGGAGATTACGAAGCTTGAACGCAATGGTTCATTTGTATATGAATCTGTTCCTGGAACAGCTGTTATGAATTTTAAGGCTGCAGATACAGGCTTATCATTTACGGTGGAAGGAAGCGATGATGCACAGATAACAGTTGAGCTTGAAGAAGGCGCTTCTTATAATGTAACAATCAATGGAGTATCTGAGGGAACTATGGCTACTAATATGGGTGGCAAGATTGTACTTTCAGTAAGCCTTGAAGAAGGTAAGAGTGTTAGTGTAGAAGTTGTTAAAGCATAATAATACTACAATCTTTAACATTAACAGGTGTCATAATTGTAAATTTTAATAAATGCTGTGCCTGGCATAAAGTCATATATAGACCAATGCGGGGTACAGCTTTTTTATATTTGGTATCAGAAAGAGAGGAGAAGAGAAGTGGCAAAAGCAAAAAATACGGCATTTTTTTGCAGTGAGTGTGGATATGAGTCAGCAAAATGGTTCGGGCAGTGTCCGGCGTGCAAGGCGTGGAATACATTTGTTGAAGAACCAATAGCATCTAAGTCATCGGTTAAGGGTATATCAGCAGTCAGGAAAGAAAGCACCTATAAGGATAACCATCCGGTGAGCTTAAAAGAGATTAATTCTGAAGAGAAGGAGAGAACATCAACAGGAATAGGCGAACTTGACAGAGTTCTTGGTGGTGGAATTGTGCAGGGTTCACTGGTGCTTGTAGGTGGAGATCCCGGTATTGGAAAGTCAACACTTTTGTTACAGATGTGCTATTACCTATCAGATGCAGGCAATAAGGTGCTGTATATATCCGGAGAGGAGTCGTTAAGACAGATTAAGCTAAGAGCTGAAAGGATAGGTGGATGTAACGATAACCTTAAGACGTTCTGCGAGACTAATCTTGATATTATAGAAGAGGTTCTAAAAAAAGAAATGCCACAGGTGGTTATAATTGACTCTATACAGACTATGTACAGGGAAGAAATATCTGCGGCACCTGGAAGTGTGTCACAGGTAAGGGAAAGTACATCTATTCTTATGCAGTTAGCCAAGGGACTTAATATAACGATATTTATTGTAGGACACGTTACCAAGGAAGGTGTTGTTGCAGGGCCAAGAGTGCTTGAGCATATGGTTGATACAGTGCTTTATTTTGAAGGGGACAGATATGCTTCATACAGAATATTAAGAAGTGTAAAGAACAGATTTGGGTCTACCAATGAAATTGGGGTGTTCGAGATGAGGCAGGACGGTTTAAGTGAGGTCGCCAATCCATCGGAGTATATGTTGTCTGGAAGACCAGAAGGGGCGTCAGGCTCAGTTGTAGTATGTCTTATTGAAGGCACGCGACCTCTTATGGTTGAGGTTCAGGCACTTGTGTGTGACTCTAACTTTGGTATGCCAAGGCGTACTGCTGCGGGAACGGATTATAACAGGGTTAATCTGTTGATGGCAGTCCTTGAAAAAAGGGCGGGAATGAGAATGTCCTCAAGCGATGCCTATCTTAATGTGGCAGGTGGAATAAAGGTATCTGAACCAGCACTTGATTTAGGGATAGTTATAGCACTTGTCAGTAGTTTTAAGAATAAAGAAGTTGACAGCAGAACAGTTATATTTGGTGAAGTCGGATTGTCAGGCGAGGTAAGAGCCGTAACACAGGCACAGCAGAGGGTGAATGAAGCTGTTAAGCTAGGGTTCACAACCTGCATATTACCATATGTATGCTTGAAAAATATTAAAAATAATGATAAAATTAATCTTATTGGTATACATAATGTTAACGAAGCAATTGACTTAATATAAATATACAAGAATAATATACATATTTGGAGGAAGAATATGGATAACAGTAAATTAGTAAGCGACCTGTCAGGAATTCTTGAAGGATTGGATTCATCACAGGAGCAGTTAGAAAAAGATGCTTTTGATGTAATTAATTCATCAGATACATCACTTAATCTCGTGAAAGAGAGTATTTCAAGTGTTGAGGAAATTCTTAAGATGATAACTGAACTTAATGAGATAGCAGAAGAATCAGCGGCAAGAATTAAAGAACTTGAAAAGCTTTCTAAAGACATTGAACAGTTTGCAGGCGTTATAGCATCAATATCAAGCAGAACCAATATACTTTCGCTTAATGCTTCTATTGAGGCTGCAAGAGCAGGTGAGCACGGAAGAGGCTTTGCAGTTGTTGCAAGTGAGGTAAGGAATCTTGCTGCACAGTCGGCCAAGTCATCAAAGGAGATTACAGATACAATCAATATGGTACAGCAGTCAGTTGATAAGACAGTTGGCTCTATGAAGAACATATATGAGAATTCTAACCAGCAGAAAGAAAAGGCAGATGAGATTGGTAATGTGCTTAATAAAGTTGTAGATGCGGCATACACTGCTAATGAGGTTGCAAGAAATATCGAGAACGAAATTGCATATCAGAGAGAGATTACAGATAAGGCTAAGAATGCACTGATGTAGCTGTATTCAGGTAATCGGATTTTGTAATTACATATTATTATATGAGGGAGGATTAATATATGTATCAGTGTCCGGGCTGTGGTGGAAGATTAGTCTTTGACATACCATCACAGCAGTTGATGTGTGACCATTGCGGTACGAAGTATGACCCATATGCAATCAGTAAGGAACAGGATGCGGAGGAAAGTCAGGAATATGACGTTACTGTATTCAAATGTCCTAACTGTGGTGGAGAGATATTAAGTACTGATAATACTGCAGCTAATTTTTGCAGCTTTTGTGGAGCATCAACAATTCTGACAAGCAGAGTATCAAAACAGCAAAGACCAGGATATATAATACCATTTTCCAAGACTAAGGAGGACTGTAAGCAGGCTTATAAGAAAATGGTACGTCACGCGTGGTTTGCCCCTAAGGAATTAAAAGATGAGAAGTTTATAGATGGTTTCAGAGGTATATATATGCCTTATTGGACGTATTATATAACCCAGAAAGGACCAATGTGCCTAAGCGGTTCTAAAAGCCATAGACGGGGAGATTACATTTATACAGACTATTATGATATAACTGGCGATTTGGATTGCCAGTATAAGGGTCTGTCATATGATGCTTCATCGTCATTTGATGACAGTATAAGTGAGGCGATAGCACCATATGACGTTAAGAATATGAATCCATTTACTCCATCAATGCTTAGTGGATTCTATGCAGATACAGCAGATGTTGCACCAGATGTATACAGGGCTGATGCGAAAAATGTAGCTGTTGACGAGACATATTCCTATGTCAAAAGGTCAGCACATCTTGGGTCAGTACAACTTGATAATTATCAGGGGGATATTGAGGGAAGACTTTCGACAAAGGTAGTAGCACAGGATAGAACAATGTTTCCGGTGTGGTTCTTATCATACCGTAATAAAGACAGAGTTGCATATGCGACAGTTAATGGACAGACAGGGAAGGCAGCGGCAGATCTGCCAGTATCACTTATGAGGTATTTTATAGGTTCGGTTATTCTTGCAATACCTATATTTTTAATGCTTAACAGTTCATTTACATTAAGACCTAAGACTACATTGGGGATTGCATCGATTATAGCATTATTTACAATAATTCTTTATGTATTAGAATTAAAGAAAATATACAAGAAAGACCGGCAGTTAGATGACAAGGGCAGAATGTATGCAGGTTCAGCTATTAATGTCAATGAATCACCAGGGGCAAGGCGTAAAAGTGAAGAACAGCTTGCAGGCGATATAGCTGATGCTATAGACAAAGGCAGGCGTGAAGCAAGGTCATATGGACGTAAGAATAAAAGAAGAACGACAAGAACTAATATGGCAGTGGTAACTATGATGATTTCATTGGTGTGTTGTGTATTTCCTATGTTGTATGTCTATCTTCAGATGATGTCTATATTCTATGGTTCTGGAGATATTGGGGCGGGATTTTCTATAAGTGTTATATGTCTTATAACAGGTATAGTGCTTACTCTTGTTAATCATAAGACATTTAAAATGATAACTAATAAGAAGATATCAGGTAATATAGGTTCACTTGCGGCGATGGCAATAGCCTCGGTAGTGCTGTGGATTAATCCTGTATCGGATCTATATTACTATGGTGCTGTTATAGCTGAATTAATTGCAATAATGTATACTATTATGGATTTAATCAGATATTACAATGTTCTTGCAACTAGAAAGCTTCCACAGTTTGATAATTATAGTGGAGGTGATGATAATGCATAATAGAAGTATTATATGTGCTGTAGATAGAAAATATACTGTTAAAGACATACATAGATGTATTCACGCAGTTATGGCGTTAACAGCAGTTGTTCTATTGCTATTAGTATTTGCGGCTTCTTCTTTACTACAGGTAAAAGCTGATGAAGAGAAGTATCAATATAATAATGTTGATACAGGATATGAGGCTGTTATAGAAGATGACGCAGACATTATAGATGAGAGTAATTATTCTTCATTGTTAGACATTATGAAACAGATAACAGTGTATGGTAATGTAATGTTAAAGACTATAGATACCAACAGCACCACTACTGAAAGTTATGTAAGAAGCCTGTACAGGGAAAAATATGGCACTGATAGTGGGACGATATTTATAATTGATATGTATAACCGTAATATCTGGATACATAGCAATGGTAAGATATACAGTACAGTTACAAGCTCATACGCAGATACAATAACTGATAATGTATACAGATATGCTTCATCAAAAGACTATTATATGTGTGCATATAAGGTGTATGAGCAGGAACTTGCACTTCTTAAAGGCAGAAGAATATCACAACCAATGAAGTATATAAGCAATGCACTTCTTGCTGTTGTAGCGGCATTAATTATTAATTATGGAATTGTAAGACTATATTTAAGGAAGAAGGCACCATCAAGAAAAGATATAATGAAAGGTATATTTGCTGGAAAGGCTATTAATAATTGTCAGGTTACATACCGTTATCAGACCAGGACATATTCACCAGTACAGACAGACTCAGGCAGCAGCTCTTCAGGAGGCTCATCAGGGGGCTCGTCTTCCGGTGGTTCGTCAGGTGGTGGAGGCGGAGGTGGCGGAGGCCACAGCTTCTAATATCACATTGGTGTTGTTTTATTAACAGATATTATTGATATACTGGTTTTCGGAGTTAGAGGTTAAAACTAACAACTGGAAACCGGTATTTTTATACCTATAACTAAATGGATTTTGTACTATGGTTGGTATTGTGGCAAGGAATATTAAGAAAAAAATGACTTAATTAAAAGCATTTTATAAACAAATATCGTCCAATAGCTGTCAAAATCAGTATTTATATTGCTTGGAAATGCCGTATTTTAGGGGGTTTTTAAAAAAATTGGAAAAAATTCAAAAAAATTGAAAAAAGTTGTTGACATAATACCTGGTAGGTGCTATTATAATCAAGTCGCCACGAGAGATGAGCGACACGAAAGCTTCTCAAACACAGATAAATACTGAACTTGAGAGCGATGAACTTTGATAACTGAACAGAAAGACAACCTTGAAAATTCTTTTTAGAATTTCGAGATGAGTACAATAATTCATTGGAATTAAGTATACATCTTTTGTGAACATCATTCAAGCAATTGAATGAATCCTTAAACACAGTATAAGGAAACTATTAAAGCTAGTTAGTTTAAGACTGACAAGGCAAACTTGATGTTTTGAAAAACATCTGGGAGTTACGAAGTAACTCTTAAGTGTTTTATGAAGCAGAACATATTTTATGAGAGTTTGATCCTGGCTCAGGATGAACGCTGGCGGCGTGCTTAACACATGCAAGTCGAACGAAGCATTTA